>CALKZS010000012.1 GCA_938002835.1 uncultured Dokdonia sp.
ATCATTCCACTTTTCTGCAAATCGCTCCAGTTCTACTGCTGCCATTTCCTTATTAGGGGCGTTATAGATGTGCTTCATATCAGCTGTAAAGGCTTTGTTGTCTTTCCAGACTACATAGCGAGCTGAATTCCGTATTTGATACACTACGCAGATTTGTGTATCTGTTGTAGGTAATACGTTTTTAATAGATTGGGTAAAGCCGTTTACGTTATCTGTTACGGTAACTAAGATATCTTCTACACCACGGGCTTTCATATCAGTAAGTACTCCTTGCCAAAAAGCAGCAGATTCATTCTGACCCAACCACATACCTAAAAGTTCTTTAAGACCATCTCTATTAAGACCTACGGCTAGATAAATAGTCTTATTAACCACTTTGCCAGCCTGTCTTACCTTACAGACAATTCCATCCATCCAGACTACACAATAAACAGCTTCTAACGGCTTGTTTTGCCAGTCTAACACGCTGGTTCACTTTATCAGTAATAAGCGATATAGCTAATGTAGAGAGTTTATAGCCATAAATCTCTTGAAGCTCATCTTCGATATCTGAAACACTCATTCCTTTTGTATAAAGCGATATGATAATGTTTTCAATGGGCGTAGCAGTACTTTGATGTTTGGGAACTACAATAGGTTCAAAACTTCCCTCACGATCTCTAGGAACCGTAATTTTTCTTTTCCCAAACTCGGTCTTGACCTGCTTAAATGTTGAACCATTACGTGCATTGCTATTGCTGCTTTGTTGATCTTTGGAATAGCCTAGGTGGTTTTCCATTTCTCCTAGAAGCATTGTCTCTAAAGCCGCCGAGTGTAACTCTCTTTGAGAAGACTACTAAGCTCTTCCTGAGTGGTTAAACCATCCAGAAGACCACTTTCTAAAAATTATTTTTTTAAATAATCCATAATACTGTGTTTTAAAATTAAACAAAAAATTAGGTGGGTTTTAAAACCCACCTAATTTTCAACTTTACACAGTTTATTGGACACTACCTAAAATTAGCCTATTTGTATGCCTAAATGCGAAATTTTAGATCATTTTTTTTTCATTAAATCATACCAGTTCTCATAATTTTTTATTCTAGTATGTATTTTACTGCAATAGTGACATAACCATCTTCCTTATAACGTATCCATTTTTTATATTCTTTAGATTGAGAGATGTCTACTTTACTAACCTTAGCCGTATTAAAGCCTAGTCCTTTTGCCATAGTTTGCGCTCTTTTTTTCATTTTATTTAATGATTCAGATATGTTTTTATCAACCGAAGATTCGTCATAGGCTATTTGATATTCTATACCTCTAGTTGTTACACCTGGCATTACGACAGATATAAAATCTGTTACTTTAGCTTTGTCACTTGTAACTAATTCATAGGTAGTTCCCTCATTACTGCGACCATTTATGTAATAATCTGCTTTATTCTCTATAACTTCAGACTTTTTAATACCTCTTTTAGATAATTTATTTAATAGCTGTTCTTTCATTTCTTCAAAACTATTATAAGAGGTTGGGTTTGAATAACGAGCTTGTTCTAAACTAAGATCAATTTTAGCTCTATACATTTTTACAATGACAGGCAACGTTGCTCCATCATACATTGAGATTGATTGCTCTTCATTTTTGTTTGATTGTGCTGTCACAAGACTAGTGATTACAAGTGCAGCGATGATAAATATTCTTTTCATAATGTATTATTTTGATTGTTATTATAGTTATTGATTTACAGATAATTAATCGATATTGATGACTAAATATCTACTTTTTAAGATTTTTATATTTTGCTTTTCGCGAAAGCGTTATCACTTTTTTAAATTAATGGTTAGTTAGTATTCTAAAAGGTTAGTTCATAAAAACAAAATAAGCATACAATTTATAATATATAGATCATAGACTTAGGTGGATTCAAAAAATAAATATTATTCGTAAAGTTTACTAACTTTCTATTTCTTCCCTAGTATAAATCAAGAACATTCTCCATAATTTGAATAACCTCTTTACTCACTCAAACCCTTAGTTTACTAATTATAAGTGTATACTTCTTTGGTATCTAATTAGTTTCGAAAAAAAATAGATTCAAATTTTAAAGATTATCTTATGAGAAAAATATTACCAATAGTATTATTATCTTTTTTTATGCAAAGCTCATCTGCTCAATTAGACTTTTTAACTGCTCAAAAAAAGCATACACGTGTGCAAACTACTATTAATGAGAAAGAACAAGTGATCTCAAAAGTACTAAATGATAACGGTATAAAGTTAAGTGAGCTTAACATCTTAATTGCCTCTTATAAGAATGAAAGTGAGGTAGATATATTTGCAAAAAAAAACAATGATATTAGTTACACAAAAATCGCTACCTATAACGTCTGCAAAAAGTCTGGAGTTTTAGGACCTAAAAGAATGCAAGGAGACTATCAAGTTCCTGAAGGCTTCTATTTTATTGATCGATTTAATCCTAAGAGCAGTTATTATCTTTCATTAGGAATAAATTACCCTAACCCTTCTGATAAAATAAAAAGTAATGCATCAAATTTAGGAGGAGATATTTTCATTCACGGTGATTGTGTTACCATAGGCTGCTTACCTATGACAGACAACAAAATGAAAGAGATTTATCTTTATGCCATCAATGCTAAGCAAAATGGACAAGAACAAATCCCTTTTTATATTTTTCCATTTAGAATGACAGATAAAAATTTTAATAAATTCAAGAAAGAATACTCAAATAAAAATGAATTAGTTAAATTTTGGACTAACATCAAACAAGGCTATGATATGTTTGACAATGAAAAAAAAGAATTGACTTTCTCTATTAATGAAGCAGGTGACTATGTATTTGAATAACAATAAATTTATTATGAAGCATATATATCTATCCATCACTTTTTGTATTTTATTTTTTTCTTGTGAGACTAAAAATAATAAAAGCACAACAGAGACAGTAAAATCATATATTTCTACTACAAGTCCGACAGTAAATACTCAAGAAGAAGAAGAAGAAGAGATACATCCTCATACAGAAACCTATCTTGAAGATGAATATTCTCAAACTAATGAGTATAGCGAAGGCGAAGACGAGTATTATGAATACGGAGAAGAATATGAAGAAGACATAGATATTCCTATCTGTGATGAAGATCTAAGTGATTTTGTAACAAATATTTATCTTAGCATACCGAGTAGTTCTGGTTATGAAAATCTACACGGTGTTGTCCCTTTGATATTAAAGAACAACAAATGTAACTTCCCATTAGAAGCATATCCGTATGACATTTACTTTAAAGTAATCCCTAAAGTATCAGACACATTGATCGTTTCTATAGCATTAAATGCAGAAGAAATATGTACTGCCTGTTTAGAAACAACAACAATCGAATCTTTAAATAAAGGAGTTTTATACTATCACATTTCTCAAAATGAGAATATAATCGCCCACAACGGTATTATGGAAAATGTTTTAGAAGAACAAGATTTATCATATTCAGATATAGAAATAGATGATAGCTTTCATAATGATTATGATTTTTTGAGTGGTACTCTCATTTCAAAACTATTAGAGACCAATTTCATTTTAAATTCAGACGTTAGTTGGAAAGAAAATAGTAGTATTACAGAGATTCACAAAAAAATCACCACTAGTTCTAAAACCACTACAAATCTAGATGTATTAAAAAGCAATTATGAAAATTTTATAACACCTCAAGAAGACACCATTCTTGATAACTTATTAAGTAATGAAGTGGATGGATATTTCCATTTTGGTATGTTCACCGGGACTAAAAGCTCTCGTTTACTTCTTGAAACCATCAACATCATATTTATCTCTCCAGATAACAAAACATATACTGTAGAATGGCTTAAAGATAGGGAAGAATTTGTAGCAGATGAGTATTCATCACCTCTTGATGACGACTATGTAACCGTTACAAACGGAGAGTATAAAATTAATAAATGGGATAATGACACAGAAATAAGCCTGTTTCACCCAGATATGGAGTACGGTGATTATTTAGTCATTTACGAAGCAAAACTAAAAGAAAGAGACGTTTATATACAATCTCCTATTAACATAATAACTTATAAAAAACCTTAATTAAAGCTATATAAACAATGGGAATTATTACTTAAAAGGTATATATATAAAGACACTTTAGATGCAAAATAATTTTCTATATGCTTTCGTAAAAGCATATAAAATCTAAACAAATTACTCTTCGCTTTAAACAATCTCCCTTATTCAAAATTAACTGTATTTTTGAAGTGTATTAATTATAACAAGACAGTTATAACTAAACCAAGCAAACCTTGTACGAAAATACTTTTCCAAATAAACGTTATAAGCACACTATTGCCTTTTTAAAAGAAGTCATTCCAGATACTAATACTACTATTCTAGATCTTGGTGTACGCAATCCATTTGTAGACTATATGGAGCGTGAAGGCTACACCGTACACAACACCACTGGTGAAGATCTAGATCTAGACACCTCTGCAGTTATCAATACAGATGCTCAGGTAATTACCGCTTTTGAGATTTTTGAACATATGCTCGCTCCTTATAATATTTTAAGAGATATCAAAGCAACCAAAATTGTAGCAAGCGTGCCTCTTAAACTTTGGTTTTCGCCAGCATATAGATCTAAAACAGATCTATGGGACAGACATTATCACGAGTTTGAAGACTGGCAATTTGATTGGTTATTTGAAAAAGCAGGGTGGCACATCAAAAAACGTGAGAAATTTACAAATCCTGTAAAAAAAATAGGGTTTAGACCACTGTTGAGAAAATTTACTCCACGCTATTATATGATTTATGCAGAACGTATCTCTTCATAATGAATTTTTACATCGTCATACCGTGTCATAATGAAGCTACATTTATCAAGCAAACACTAGACTCATTAGTGCGTCAAACAGTATTACCTAAAAAAGTGGTGGTCGTAAATGATCAAAGTACCGATGAGAGTGGTGCGATTATTTCCGCTTTCGCGAAAGCGCACTCCTTCATACACCTTCTAGACATCACAAGCAGCGATGCTCATCTACCAGGCAGCAAAGTAATACAAGCATTTCAAAAAGGATATCAAACTTTAGATGAAGACTATGACATCATCTGTAAATTTGATGCAGACCTCATTTTTCCTTCTAATTACATAGAAACCATTACCGCTCACTTTAAAAACAACCCAACAGTAGGAATGGCAGGAGGCTTTTGCTACATCGAAAAAGAAGGTTCTTGGGTATTAGAAAATCTCACAAATAAAGATCACATACGCGGGGCCTTAAAAGCCTATAGAAAAAAGTGTTTTAAAGACATAAATGGTCTCAAAGCCGCAATGGGTTGGGACACCATAGATGAGTTGCTTGCAAAATATCACCAATGGGAGATTAAAACAGATCCATCACTTCACATAAAACATCTCAAACCTACAGGTAATACCTACAATAAAACAGCACAATTTAAACAAGGTGAAGCTTTTTACGGAATGCGTTATGGGTTTATATTAACTTTTATAGCCTCTGCAAAACTTGCAAAACGCAAAGAAAACATCAAACTACTAGGAGATTACCTAAGAGGATACTGGAGAGCAAAACGTGCTAAAAAAGAATATCTAGTATCAAAAGAAGAAGGAAAATTTATACGACATATACGTTGGAAAGGAATTAAATCTAAATTAAGAGGTAATTCTTAACGTATTCTTTAAGACAGCTTACAATACATTAATTACTTTTGAACAAAAGATTACAACATATGCCTTTTAAAACAATTACATCGTCGTTATATATATGTATCGTTAGTGCTATTGCCATTATGAGCACTAACATAAATGCTCAAAACGACACCCCAAAAAACATTATATTAATGATTGCAGATGGAGTGGGTATTAGCCAGATTTCTGCAAGTCAGTTTTATAGTAGTATGCCCTCTAACTATGAGCGCTTTAAAACCATTGGGTTAATTAAAACAAGCTCTGCAAGTAGTTTAATTACAGACTCTGCTGCAGGTGCCACAGCTTTTTCTACAGGTAGAAAAACATATAACGGATCTATTGCAGTAGATACTGATAGTATCCCGCTTCCTACTATTTTAGAAGATCTACAAAAAAAAGGGTTTGAAACTGGCCTCATAGCAACATCTACCATTACACACGCTACTCCCGCAAGTTTTTATGCACACCAAAAATGGCGTAAGATGGAATTAGAAATTGCCGAAGATCTTACTACTGCAAACGTAAATTTCTTTGCTGGCGGTGGCCGTTCATTTTTTGAAAACAGAGAAGACGGCAAAAATCTTGTAAAAACATTAGAAGATCAAGGATATGTAATGCAACTAGACAGGCTTGATCCTTCAAAAAAAATGCGTAAAAGCAAAAAATATGGTTATCTATTGGCAGATGAAGGGATGCCTAGATTGATAGACGGACGAGGTCCTTTTTTATATGATGCTACAAAATTGGGACTAAAAAAACTATCAAAAAGTAAAGGCGGCTTTTTCTTAATGATAGAAGGCTCTCAAGTAGACTGGGGAGGTCACGCTAATGATGCAGACTACCTCATAAGTGAGCTCATAGATTTTGATACCGTGATAGGTCAAGTACTCGATTATGCCGAAAAAGATGGCAACACCTTAGTCATAGTTACTGCCGATCACGAAACAGGTGGATTTACTCTTGCCTCTGAAGAAGGAAATTATAACAAAATAAAACCTTCATTTTCTACTGGAGGTCATAGTGCAACAATGGTTCCTGTATTTGCATATGGTCCTGGAGCATCATCATTTGCGGGAATCTATGAGAATACCCTAATACACACTAAAATAAAAGACCTTCTCAAAAAATAGTTCATAAACCTAAAACAAATACCTATTTTAGCTATTTAAACGCAAGTTAATGTCTTATCTACATTCTATAGGATCATATTTTATAATGATAAAAGACACTTTTGTAAAACCTACAAAAGGAAAAGTATTGCGTGATCTTGTTTTTAAAGAAATAGATGACCTCATTATTGGCTCATTAGGTATTGTAGCTTTTATTTCATTTTTTGTGGGTGGAGTGGTTGCCATACAAACAGCACTTAACCTTACAAATCCATTACTCCCAAAATCGCTCATAGGTTTTGCCTCCCGACAATCTGTTATTCTTGAGTTTGCACCTACATTTATTTCTGTGATTATGGCAGGAAAAGTAGGATCTTTTATCACCTCAAGCATAGGCACAATGCGTGTTACAGAACAAATAGACGCGTTAGAAGTAATGGGAATAAACTCTATTAACTATTTAGTGTTTCCTAAGATAATCGCAATGTGCATTTATCCTTTTCTTATTGCTATAGGGATGTTTTTAGGAATTATGGGAGCATACACAGCAGCTGTATATGGAGGTTTTGCTCCAAGCTCAGATTTTCTTTTGGGTTTACAAGAAGATTTTATACCCTTTCAAGTATTTTATGCGTTCTTTAAAACTTTTTTATTTTCCTTCTTACTAGCAACCATTCCTGCATATCACGGGTATTTTATGGAAGGTGGAGCTCTAGAAGTTGGAAAAGCAAGTACCACTTCCTTTGTATGGACTAGTGTGGCTATTATCCTTGTTAATTTTATAGTTACTCAATTACTACTAAGCTAGAGATGATAGAGGTAAAAGATATACGTAAGAGTTTTGGAGATAACGATGTCTTAAAAGGATTTTCAACTACATTCTTTCCAGGTAAAACAAATCTCATTATAGGAACTTCTGGATCTGGTAAAACCGTTTTTTTAAAAACAATGTTAGGTCTTTTTAAACCAGATAGTGGTCAGATCATATATGATGGAAATCCATATTCAGACCTCAACAATGAAGAACAGCGTAAACTGCGAGAACAAATAGGAATGGTTTTTCAAGGAAGTGCGCTTTTTGACTCTATGACAGTGGAAGAAAATATTGCTTTTCCACTCAAAATGTTTACAAAAATGAATAAGCACGATCGCATAGAACGTGCTAATGAAGTTATAAATCGTGTGAACCTTGAAAACGCAAATCACAAACTCCCATCAGAAATTTCTGGAGGTATGCAAAAACGTGTCGCTATTGCACGCGCTATTGTAAATAATCCTAGATATCTATTTTGTGACGAACCTAACTCTGGGTTAGACCCTAACACTGCTACTGTAATAGATAACCTCATACGTGAGATTACTATAGAAAATAACATTACCACCATTATTAATACTCACGATATGAACTCAGTAATGGAAATAGGAGATCACATTGTATACTTACAAAAAGGACATCTTGCTTGGGAAGGAGATAAATCACAAATCTTTAAAACAGACAATGAAGACGTGACTAACTTTGTGTACTCTTCAAACCTATTTAAGATGGTGCGTGAGGCGCAAAACGGGAGATAATCCAATATAAGAAATTTGTATTTCTTTTACACTTTCGCGAAAGCGTATTCTAAACATCTTAATTTTAAATTTTTAAGGCCAGATACAAATGAAAAGTGTACTCATCATTATTATATCTTTTTTACAGTTTTTATCGTGTCAAAAAAGTGTAGAAACACCTAGTATACAAACTAAAAAAGAGCACAATATTATCTGTACAGATAATAGTTGTTCGGGTTCATATACAGGTCCAGAGTTTATAAATAGGTCTGATGTTGCACATCAATTTTCTAACACAATGTCTGGTATTGTAGGTGATCACTTAAAAGCGTTATATCGCAACGAGGCTTACTCTAAAGTAGATTTTTCTAACATAAAAATGACTACTAAGGGAATGGGAAGTGGTCAAGTAACTTATTTTTTATCAATACCATTTATTAAGGTAAACAGTAAATGCGAAGCATATACTTCTTTTGACCACGTAGGAGGATGGAACCACGCTCCTGAGCTAGCTAAAAGAAAATCACACTTACAAAAGCTTCTTTTACAAGGTCATAACCTTGATATAAGCGATCTCAAAAAAACACCAGAAGGATTACAAGAATATTGGATCCAGTGGAAACACAAAGAAGTTCAAAAAGAGTGTGAGTAACTATAAAATGGTTTTAAAAACTACTTTTCCTTAGTATTAGGTTCTATTTTAATAAAAATACTATCTGACTCAATCTTATTTTTTAACCAAGTTCTGAGTTCTGTATTTCGCTTTGTTTCTAAACTATCTACAAGTGTTTTTTTCCATCTCACAGTAACGATATCTAGTGTATCTATAGTGCTAAAGTCTTCTGAAACTAATGTCTTAGAAAACCCAAAAGACTCGAGATCTTCAAATCTAATTTTTGCATCTTTAGATACAATAGAAAATGGAAGCGTTTTATGTCTCTCATTTAATTCTCTAATTACCACACGCAAATCTTCTATCTCCTTTTGTAGTCCAGATATGATGTTCCCTTTTTCGTCTAGAGCTACAATTGCTCTATCATAAGCATCAGAAATCTTATCAAAACTTCTATTCTTATTACCGCTTATAATTAAATTAAAATCGCTTATGTTTTCATATGTCTTTAGCTCATTTCTCAAATCTACTTCTGTAGCTTCAGAAATCTCTCCATTAAAGTATAATGTAATCTCTTTGTTCTTATAATCTGGAGTCCCATTTTGAAACCACAGTTCATTATTGGACTCTATTTCTTTTTTTACAAAACTTGAATAATCACTCTCAAAACCACTTTCTTTAAGAACTTTTAAGAAAGTGATTGTTGGGTAAATCATTACTATAATTGCTGCTAAAGAAGCTAACTGTGCAATGCGTTTTCTCTTTTTAGAATTTACATATTTACGCATTGGGAAACGCAATACCTTTAACACTATAAATGTCGCAAGTGCAATAAAAATCGTATTTATTGTAAATAGATTCATTGCCCCTAAAAAATAGGCTGTATTGCCACTAGCTAGAGAATAACCTGCTGTACATAATGGAGGCATTAAAGCTGTAGCAATCGCTACCCCAAAAATCACACTGGCTATGGTTCCTTTTTTGGTACGTGCAATAATTAATGCTAGGCCTCCAAAAAAAGCAATTAATACATCACGTATATCTGGCTGCGTTCTTCCTAATAACTCAGAAGTCTCTTGACTTCCCAATGGAAAAAATTTAAAAAACAGAAAAGCGGTTATTAAACTCAACACAATCATTGTTGCGAGGTTAATTAACGACTTTTTGAGTGTGTCAATATCATTAATAGCAAGTGATAGCCCAATACCCAAAATAGGTCCCATAAGCGGAGAGATAAGCATCGCTCCTATCACTACAGCAGTAGAGTTTGCATTAAGACCTATAGATGCCACAAAAATAGAGCATATCAATATCCAAGCGGTAGCTCCTTTAAAAGGGATATCTGCTTTTATATGTTCTATGGTAACTTCACGGTCTGTATCTGACCTAAAATCTAGAAGCTCTACAAGAAATGTTTTTAAACTTTGAAACAATCCTTGGGCATCTTTCTTTACTGCTTCTTTATTTTGCTGTATTTCTTGATCGTTATCTTGACTTTCCATTAGTTAGTTGTATAAGTACTTTTAAAATAAATTCTATCCTAATTTACTACCAAATTTTGATTGCACCCTATTCCGTATCTCTTTAATATCTTGTTCTTTGCTTTTAGGCATAATAACGAGTACTTCTTCCTTTTCGACGATAATGTAGTCTTTAAGTCCATCTAGCACCACCACTTTATCGCCTTCTGTACGTATAATATTTCCAGAAGCATTGGTTGCGATCACTCTTGCATTTACAATCGCATTTCCTCCCCCATCGCCTTCCATCTTATCATATAAAGAGCCCCAAGTACCTAAATCATTCCAGTCAAAAGTTGCTGGAACTACTTTTACATTGGTGTGTTTTTCCATTATCCCAAAATCAATCGAAATATTTTCGGCATCTGGATATACGCGATCTATAAATTCTTGTTCTTCTGGTAAATTATAAAACTCTTTCCCTGCATTTAACAAGCTGTACATTTCGGGAAGAAATGTTTTAAAACTATCAACAACTGTTTGTACACTCCAGATAAACATTCCTGCATTCCAGAGATAATCACCGCTTGAGATAAATTCTTTTGCGGCTTCATAATTGGGTTTTTCTGTAAAACGTTTTACCGCTTTCGCGAAAGCGGAATCTCCTTTATCATAATTAATATACCCATATCCTGTATTAGGAAATGTGGGTTGTATCCCTAGAGTAACAATGGTTTCTTCTTGTTGTGCAGCGTCAAAAGCAATTTGTAAGTCATTTACAAAAGCATCTTCATCTTCTATCCAAGCGTCACTGGGAGCAACAATCATTACCGCATTTGGGTTTTCTTTTTCGACCTTGAGCGCAGACAGTAAGATACAAGGAGCCGTATTGCGCATTGCCGATTCTAATACAATGTTTTTTTGCTTAATTTGCGGTAACTGTTCTTTTACAAGATCATTATATGCCGCATTAGTAAGTACTAAAATTTGATCTTCTGGAACTAATTTTAAAAGTCTTGCAAATGTTTTTTGCAACAAGGTCTCTCCTGTTCCCAACATATCGTGAAATTGCTTAGGAAATGACTGTGTACTTACTGGCCAGAATCGAGAGCCTACGCCTCCAGCCATTAATAATGCATAATAATTTTTTGTGTCTTTCATAGTCTTTTAGTCAATCTTGTATACTTCTGCGTTAGGTTGAAACACATATACTTTTCCTGTGCTTAGCTCTGTACACTCATATCGTTTTACACGTTTCTTTCCTTTCCTAAAAATCCTTCCATTCTGTATGCGAAATTTAGCCCCAAGGGGTATCTCAAATATATAGTTTTTATCAGACGGTGGATCGTATTTTTTTAAAACAACCGATAGATGCGCATCTGTATCACTACTTGCTTTTGGGTTTTTAAAATGTCTTGCTAAATAGGGCAATGTATCACTAGGGAAAATCTCTGGCCGTATAAATGGAAGCATTAATGTTTGAAAGGTAAATTTCCACTCTTTTCCGTGTGGCTTGATATGTCTTCCATATTTTTCAAACGCAACAAGATGTGCAATTTCGTGTATTAAGGTGATCAGAAATCTATATTTATTGAGCGATACATTTACAGTAATCTGATGTTGCCCATTAGGCAACTTTCTATAATCGCCGTGTCTTGTTAAACGCTCGTTTACAATTTTGAGATATACAGCATTTGCTTTTACAAGCTCAAAAACGGGAGCTGCAGCAAGTTCTGGAATATATTTTTTGAGCGTTTCTATCATCGTTAGCTATATTAACAAAACTTTAGAAGCTCTCACTTAATTCTCGAAACATTTGAATTGTATCAATATACCTAACATTAAATTGATTACAGATTTCAGGAATTTTAATTCTATTTTTCCTTTCAGGTTGGCTTTTCTCATATGTAACAATAATCCAATCATTACTTATAACGAAAGCTATAAGCCAAGGATCTGCTAAATCGGTCTCAAGGAACTCTTGAATTGCACTTCTTGTATAATGATCTGACATTGAATGAGTCCAACTTACAATTGAAATGTTATTTTTAAGAACACTATCCGTGTTAATAAAAAAACCATCTGACAAATTAGAATCACACCATATTTTTAGTTCATCTTCGTGCGAAGATTTATCATAAATCTCTTTCCTTACTTTATCAATACTTACTATAGTACCACTTTGAGATAAAGATTTTATTTTTAACCAAAAACTTTGAACAACATCAAGAGGATAAATCGAACGATGAGCTTGTATAAAGAAGTTTGAGTCTACAATATATTTACTCATACTTTGAATAAATATTCATTAACAAATTTCTCGTATGTATTCCCTTTTAAACTAGTCAGTTTATAAGCATCTCTATATAAAAGATTGTTTTCATTAACAGCATTATTTACATAATTAACAAATCTTAAACTAATTCTCTTTTTTGCAGTTGCATAAAAATTTCCACCAGAACTCTGGTTTTCTTTTTTCCTTTTAAACTCAGCTATATAATTATTATAAAATTCAAAAAAAGAAGATTTAGATATTAAATTTAAGTCTAACGCTCTTCTTGAAATTACTATTGGACTAACCTTAAATAATTTACTTAAATGTTTTATATTTTGACTAACATCCCATCTTTCTTTAAAGAACATTTCCGGCACTAAAAACTCAGCAGCAATTTTATCACACAATAATTCTATTGGGTCATCAGCAGGAAGCATTTCTTTATTATCAAAACCAGCACTTTCACCTATCCAAATATGAGCAATTTCGTGAAGTAACGTGAACATTTGAGCAGCTTTTGCATCTTCAGAATTTATAAAAAGAAAAGGCGCCTTGCTATTAACTAAAACAAAACCTCTACACTCTTCAACTAAAATTTTTCTTCTAGTATTATTTCCAACAATCCCATTGAAGTTGACAATTATTCCAGTTTCTTCAATTTTTAATGTAAGATAATCTAATGCTTCTTCCCAAGTATTATGTTTATTAGCCCAATTAACAGGCAGTTCCAAAGTAATTCTAATATCATTAACTATACTCTTATAATCGAAAACGCCTTTATATTTTCCAACAAAATTTAAATCTGGATAATCGCTTTCATCTAAATAACTTGTTAGCCAATTTTGCCTATCTTTTATTATCTGGATGGTATGATATACATTTAAAGAAACTTTATCCCTCGGAGTAGATCCGGTTCTAAAAAAAGGGATCGGTATTTCTTCCTCTGGTGGTTCATCCATAAACATATAGCCAAAAGGAACGTGAACTTTATGGGTAAAGTTTTCTAATTGTTTAATGGTCGGTTTTTTATTGCCTTCTATCCAGTCTAAAACATCAGGATTCTCCATATAAAATTCCTCTAAAACATTTCCTGCTCTAGTAATTGCCCAATTTATAATATCAGAATTTATATTTTCAACCCTCGTTGCCATTACACAAATATAATTTAATATTTTTTACTTAGAGTTTTTAATAACTTTTCGTATTACCTCAACCAAGTGTATATCTCATTCCTTCTAAAAATTAAGAAAACAACCGCTTTGAAATAATAACAAAGCGGTTGTTTTAGAACAAAAATATCTATTTATTATTCTTAATTTTTTTCCTTCTTACATAAATCACTCTAACAATAATACCTACAATAAATAATGGCCAGATATGAAACAATCCAACAATAACGAGTTCTATAAAATACAAACCAAAACGTAAACCACCTTTTATGTCATCAAAAAACTGGAGAAACTCACTTTCTTTCTTAATCTCAACCTCCTCGATAATTTCATAAACATCTACCTGTATAGTGCTGTATGATACATTAGAGGTAAGATAACGCAATCTTCCCTCTGCGACTTCAATCTCTTCTTGAAGAATACGTATTTTTTCTTCTGCATTTAATACCTCTTCTACCGTTTTTGCTTTAGCTCTTAAAATAGATTCATACCGTTCTTTAACTTCTCGCTTTGTGTTTAATCTACTTTCAATATCTACATACTCTTCTGTCACATCTATTGTAGATACATTTTTTGAGTCTATCTCAATAGACAAACTGCTAATGCTATCCATTAACACATCAAAGTACTGTTGAGGAACACGTACTGTAAATCTATTTTCCTTTGAGTAACTATTATTTTCCATACGTTCATCAGAAATATAACCAGCATACTGCAGTGCATAGTTTCGAGCTAAGCGAGAAGCATCTTCTATATTATTTACCTTCATTCTAATAGTTGCATTTCTAATAATCTTTCTTTGAGCCTGAGTAGGAATATTTTCTTCATTACCTGAAGTAGTTGCAGGAGCATCAGTAACTGTTTCAAATATTTCGGTTTCTCCTGTAGTGTCTAGAGCAATCATATCTGATTCTTTATAATTAGAACCATTGCTGCACCCAACTACTAAAAATGGAATTATTATTGCTAAAAAAATTACCTTGAATATTGATGTGTTTGTCTTCATTTTTTATTTATTATTGATTTATGGAACAAACATATCGGTAGATTGTAAAAAGCTATTGTAAGTAGCTTGTAAACACTTTGTAAATCATTTTACAAAACGTAAATTATTGATAATGAAAAATATACGTTATTACTAAAGAAGAAGAAATATTATTTATAAAGCTTAAAAAAGCGGTTGCAGATACCTTTAAAAGTAATCACGCAGAGACAACAACCTCTCTTGAGTCTTGGAAAGGGAAAGAAATTGTTTTATTTCAGGAAGACTTGCTTCAAAAAACAAAAGGAAGCATAAGCGAGAAATCGTTTTACACTTATTTTAAGAATACTCCTGAAAAGCTTCCCAGAATTGATGTTCTCAATATACTTTCTACATATATAGGAGAAACATCTTGGGCTACTTTTTCAAACAGGCATCAGATAAAAAGAGAAGAAAATAAAAGAAAATCTTCTTACATATACATCTTTATCACTATTAGTTTTATTATAGGAACTATTTTATTGTATACGCTCACTCATAAAGAAAACACATTTTCTTTTTGCTTTATAGATGCAGATAGAGGTAGTGCCATACAGAATATTCCGTTAGACATCATTGTTTTAAATGATGAAGAATCTCCAAGGTATTATAAAAGTGATAGCTTGGGTTGTTTTACTTGGACGTCCACAGACTCCTACATCAACTTCAAAGTACAGTCACCATATCACAAAACCGAAACCATACGAAGGCAAAGTAACGCAACTTCAGAAAGTGTACAGCTTCTTACAGACGATTATAACTTAATGCTACATTATTATGCAAATAATAATATTAAAGACTGGAAAAAACGCAAACAACAACTAGAACAACTCATCTCAGATAATGCCATACTTATAGAAATTTTGCCTTACGATTTAGGTGTCGAAATATTCTCTAAAACAGACCTCATTGAAAAACTAATGACCCCAACAGAGAGCCTTAAACATTTTGAGATTATCGAATCTCAAAAGCAACAAAACAAGATTGTTAAACTTAAATTTAGAACTCGCTATGAATAAGTTTATCACACTTTTTATTTTACTATTGTGCATCGTTAGCTGTTCAAATAATGAACGCTATAAAGAAGTTATGGAATCTGTTACTGCTGCTGATTATGATGCTGTATCTACAGAAGATGCATACAGTATTTTGATCTCAGAAAAACTTCAAGAATATTTTGAAAAGCAAAAAATTATAAAAAATCACCCTGAATTTGAGTCAAATTTAACTACAAATTCATCGTTACTTTTAATGAATGATAGTATTATTGACATCTCTATAATTGACAATATACCATCTCCAGATTTTGATTCTATCTCTTTAAAAACAGTAATCTCTTATTACAACAATACTCAAAAGGATACTATTCTCTCAAAAATAAAACGCTCAAGAATCGTTATAGAAGGAGAACAAATTATTTCTTCTAAAGTGAGGTTTGAAGAGAATGAAGAATGAATTAAAACTTCACTATGGTATACTAACTTTATCTGCTAACCCAGTAAACAATACATCATCTTCTAAAGAATCAAAATGAACATTCCCTAGATAGTTCATTCCCAAATATTTTGCAGATCTTTTAAACGGATGCCAGAATTCTTCATCAACACTACTATCTATACAACAACTAATTGCTGCAAAATTTTTACCTCGTAATGCTCTCCCCAAATCTTTTTCTATAGTTAAAAGGTCAGATATCCTATCAAAAAACACCTTCATAATTCCGCTCATTGTATACCAATATACAGGAGTAGCCACTATAATGTTTTGATAATTATTAATAATACGTTTCATTAAAGGAAGGAAGTCATCATCTTGATTCATATGAGCATAGTCATAATAACTAATAGCATAATCATTTAGATCTACGATATCACAATTTAAGTGTTGTTGTATTTTAAAAACTACTTTTGCTGTATCTCCATCAGATCTAGAGCTTCCAAGAATAATGATTGTTTTATTCAAAATACATATAGATTTTACGGTGTACTTGCAGAAACCTGTAGCACCTTGCCATTATAAAATTGATTTCCGGTAAGTGCAAAATTATAGATATAATCTGCCATCTCTATGGCTGTAACTGGCGCTTCATATCCTGGGAAAGCTTCCTCTAGCATTTCTGTCTGTACCGCTCCTAGCGCAAGCACATTAAAAGCAATTGATTGTTCTTTATATTCTTCGGCAAGTAGCTCGCTCCAAGTGATTACAGCACCTTTACTAGAACTATAAGCAGCTAGACCAGGAAATTTCATACTTCCTTGAATACCTCCCATACTTGAGATCGTTACTACGTGAGCAGTTGCTTTCATATAAGGAAGTACTGTTCTTGTGAGTTCGGCAACACCAAAAACATTTACATCATACACCGCTTTAAAATCTGCAACACTTGTTTCTCCAAAAGGTTTATTGAGTAGTGCTCCTGCATTATTAATTAACACATCCACACCTTCCCAATCACTTTCTATAAAATCTACTACTTTTTGAAAATGGGCTGCATCTGTAATATCAAATGGAAATGCAGTAAGGTTTTGCAAGTTTAGATCTGCACAAGGAGTATGCTTTCGCGAAAGCGCAAGTACCTGATGTCCTTCTCTTGCGAACTGTTTTGCTAGTTCAAAACCTATCCCTCTACTCGTCCCTGTTATTATTATTCTTTTCATAGAAAATAAATTACTTCATCACAATCTCCTTACTCTCACTATTAGTCATCCCAACAAGACCTTTGGACATCTCTGAAATAACCTTTTCCATAAAGTCAAAATCCATTGCCTCAACCTCATCTTTAACACCGTGATAGTGATCAAAATTTGTAAAATCAAACGAAGAAACGGTATGAGCAGGAATGCCAAATTCTGTAAAAAATGGATAATTATCACTTCTCATAAAAAGGTTAAACTCTTTTGCTTTAGGTAAAAATCCTATAAAATTACTCCCTGCATATCCGTTAAATTTTTCAGGAAAATTAGATAATTCATAACCAGAGGCATACACCAAATGATCTTTTCCCACCATTGGCACCCCTATCATCTCAATATTATACATCGCATACAGATCTACATTTGCGGTTTTCATCTTTTTAGCAAGGTGTTTTGAACCTAACAATCCTTTTTCTTCGGCAGAAAAAAGTGCAAAAACTAATGTTCTTTTGTTATTTTTCGCTTTCGCAAAATAATCCGCAAGGGCAAGAACTGCAGTTGTACCAGCCGCATTATCATTTGCGCCATTTGCAATCGTATCATCACCTACTGCTTGTGCTGTACCTATATGATCATAATGAGCTCCTATAAGTACAACTTCATCTTTTAATACAGGATCTGTACCCGGAAGAACTCCTACCATATTAAACGCATCACGACCTTTTGCATTAAATTCATCTCTATAACTATCAAAATAAGGTTGCACCCCCGCATTTTCAAAACGTGCTTTTATAAATTGCGCTGCCATCTCAATCCCTTGACTACCAGTATCACGACCTTGCAACTCATCTGATGCAAGAAACTCCATTGTTTTTTCTACAGATGTCATTGTAGTAATATTGGGAAATACCATCGTTATTTGATCCTCAGTAGGATCGGGTGTTTCTACAGGAGTTGTTGTTTTTACGTTTTCTTGAGAAACTGGCACAAGTGGTGCACTAGAACCACAGCCTATTGCTAAAAGTGAAAGTGCCGTAATAAATATATTTTTCATAAAAGTAAATATAAAAAAACCCACGCGATTGCGTGGGTGATATACTTGTTATTACTAACTATTTATGCTAGCATTAACACTGGGTTTTCAATATATGTTTTAAGTGTTTGTAAGAACTGTGCTCCCGTTGCTCCATCTACTGTTCTATGATCACAAGCTAATGTTAACTTCATTGTATGTCCCACCGCTAATTGACCATTTTTTACAACTGGTTTCTCAACAATAGCACCTACAGAAAGTATCGCACTATTAGGCTGATTAATAATAGATGTAAAATCTGTAATTCCAAACATTCCTAAGTTTGAAATTGTAAACGTAGATCCAGACATTTCACCTGGTGTTAATTTCTTATCACGAGCTTTTCCTGCAAGTTGTTTTACCTCTGCATTAATTTGCTGTAATGATTTTTCATTTGCAAAATTTACAACAGGTACAACAAGGCCATCTGGCACAGCAACTGCCACACCAATGTGTACGTGATGGTTAAGACGCATCTTATCATCAAACCATTGAGAGTTTACCTGTGGATGGTGCTTTAAAGCAATAGATGTTGCCTTAATAATCATATCGTTATATGAAACCTTTGTATCAGGAAGCTGATTGAACTGTCCACGGAAGTTCATCATATTCTCCATATTCAACTCTACATTGAGGTAGTAATGTGGAGCTGTAAACTTAGACTTCCCTAGACTTCTAGCAATAGCTTTTCGCATTTGCGAGTTATCTATATCTTCAAAACTTTCTTCACCTGTTGCTACAAATTGAGGAACTCCTGCTCCTCCAGCTACAGCTGGGTTAAAGTTTTCTATATCACTTTTTACAATACGACCATTTTCACCAGAACCTTTAACTTGACTTAAGTTAATTCCTTTTTCTTGTGCGATTTTCTTAGCAAGTGGAGATGCAAAAATGCGTCCTCCATTTGAAGATGTATTTGTTGTAGACGTGGCAACTTTTTTCTCTTCTACTACAGGAGTGACTTTTGGTGCCTCTACTTTCTTTTCTTCTTTTACGGGTGTTTCTTTCTTAGGAGCAACACCATTTGCAACCACGTTAGAAACATCTGTCCCCGCAGGCCCAATAATAGCAAGTAGTGCATCGACCTTTGCTGTCTCACCTTCTTGAATACCTATATGCAATAAAGTTCCAGATTGAAAAGACTCAAACTCCATTGTTGCCTTATCCGTCTCTATCTCAGCAAGAATATCACCTTCCTCTACCTGATCTCCTATTCCTTTTAACCAAGTAGCTACCGTACCTTCTTCCATCGTGTCAGAAAGTCTAGGCATCGTTACTACAATCACTCCTTCTGGAAGTGATGTTCCTGATGTAGAAGCAACTTCTTCTGTCGAAACTGTTTCGGTTGGTACAGATGCTTCTTCTTTTGTAGAACTGGTATCACCAGAAATTAATCCAGAAATATCTTCACCTTCTTCTCCTATAATTGCTAGTAAAGAATCTACTTTTGCAGTTCCTCCTTCTTGAATACCTATATATAGAAGCACTCCTTCATTAAAAGATTCAAACTCCATTGTCGCCTTATCAGTTTCAATCTCTGCAAGGATATCTCCTTCTGAAACGGCATCACCTACATTTTTGAGCCAAGTAGCTACTGTACCTTCTTCCATTGTGTCGCTCAAACGCGGCATATTTATTACTTCAGCCATAGCTTCCTAATTATAATTTGTGTGGTAAAAATGGATAATCTTCTTGGTCGTATACTACATCATACATCACATTCGTATCTGGAAATGGACTTTCTTCTGCAAATTTCTCACACTCTGCAACACGCTTTTTAACGTTTGCATTCATTTCTTTTATTTGATCTTCGGTAGCATATCCTTTATCAAGAAGTATATTTTTTACCTGAGTAATAGGATCTATTTTTTGGTATTCTGCTACTTCTTCTTTTGTTCTATAGTGCTGTGCATCAGACATAGAGTGACCTCTATAACGATATGTTTTAAGTTCTAAAAACGTTGGTCCATCACCACGACGAGCACGCTCTATAGCTTCATCCATAGCCTCTGCGACAGCTACTGGATTCATTGCATCTACAGGTCCGCAAGGCATTTCATACCCTAGACCAAGCTTCCAGATATCTTCGTGGTTTGCAGTACGTGCTACAGATGTTCCCATTGCATATCCATTGTTTTCTACACAAAAGACCACTGGTAATTTCCAAAGCATTGCCATATTAAATGTCTCGTGCAAAGAACCTTGACGAGCAGCTCCATCTCCAAAATAACAAAGTGTTACTGCCCCTGTTTTATTATACTTATCTCCAAAAGCCATTCCTGCACCTAAAGGAATCTGACCTCCAACAATACCGTGACCTCCATAAAATCCTTTTTCCTTAGAAAATATATGCATCGATCCTCCAAGACCTTGTGATGTTCCCGTTGCTTTTCCATAAAGCTCAGCCATTACACGTTTTGGATCTACACCCATCCCAATAGGTTGCACGTGATTACGATATGCAGTAATCATTTTATCCTTTGTGATATCCATTGCGTGTAGTGATCCTGCCAGGATCGCTTCTTGTCCATTATAAAGGTGCAAGAAACCACGTACTTTTTGTTGAATATATACTTGTGCCAGTTTATCTTCAAACTTGCGCCAGAAAAGCATTTCTTCGTACCAGTTAAGGTACGTTTCTTTGGTAATTTTTTTCATCTAAAGTAGTATAACTATAGCTCACTCTTGAACTAACGTCAAAAATAAGACATTAAGAAGATATTCAGAAATTGAAATGCTTAAAAAAGTATCTTAATTCTTGTTTAGAATACTATAAAGTACGAAGTATGAGCTTCTTTAATTATTGAAAAAATAGTAAAAATGAATTTTGTTACGCTTTCGCGAAAATTACCTCTCTATCACTATAAAAATTTTAATAAAACGCATTAAAATTCAATTATTAAAAAAAATCATATTAAAGCATCAAGTATAAAAAATAACATTAAAATTATAGCATAGCTAAAGATATTCTGAAGTAAAAAGAAAAGGAAGTAAATTCTCTAATGAATCACTCTTCATCACTTCACCACTTTTTCCCATAAAATATAAAGAAATTGCTTTTTTTTGTTTGATTTCATACTCTGCAATTGCCTGTCTACAAGATCCACAAGGAGGTATGGGAGTTATTGTAGGTTTGTCTTTTGCTGCAGCTGTGATTGCCATCGCAAGCATTTGAGCATTTGGATATTTTGCACCGGCATAATATATAGCAGTACGCTCTGCACATAGCCCAGAAGGATATGCCGCATTCTCCTGATTACTCCCAGAAATAACCTCTCCGTTATCTAAAAGTATCGCAGCCCCAACATTAAACTTTGAGTAAGGCGCATAAGCCTTATCACGAGCTTCTATAGCCGCTTCCATTAAAGAAGAAATCGCTTCTGGAAGCTCTCCTAAACTCGGATATACCTCTAGAAACGATTCTACTTTTATTCTTTTCATAAAATTCTAGTATTCTGGATATTCACCACCAAAACTAAAGGTAAGCCCAAAACGAAGTGTATTCTCTAGAGGACTTCTTACAGATCCAGTAGAAAAAAGATATGAGATATCTAAATCAATAGAGTTAAATTCAAAACCTGCTCCTAGCGTAGCAAATTTACGCGCTCCTTTAATATCACTTTCATTAAAATATCCTAATCTAAAAGAAAACACGTCGTCATAGGTATATTCACTTGCAAATGACCAAGTAATCTCTTTTAACTCTTCACTAAAACCATCTGGCGCATCTCCAAAAGATTGAAAAATACCCGTAAAGAAATTTACATCATCATCCTTACCAGCAACGATTTGTATTTCATCTCCAATACCATCACCGTCTATATCTACATTTTCTCTACGAGGTGGTGTAGGCACTAATAACTTATTAAACTCAAGACCTACAAATACTTTATTGTAGCTGTCTAAAATAAAATCAAACCCTCCTCCTAACTTTAAATTAGTAGGTATAAAGTTTTCATCTCCATCATCACTATACTTTATTTTAGGACCTATGTTTGAGATATTAAAACCTGCTCTCCAACGTCCATCAAAATTATTATATATCTGCTCTTCACTTTGATAATATCCAGAAATATCCACTCCAAAAGAACTTGCAGCACTAGCATCTAAATTAGGATTTGCTTGTGCAATTCTAAGATCACTTCGTAAAAATCTTCCAGAAACTGCCATTGAGAATCTTTCATCTAATTTTAATGCATATGTTGCATCTAGCGTAAATTCATTAGGATTTACGTCTATCCCAGGATCATTTGCCGAAGTTGTGGTAGTAATTGTACCTAATGTAAAATATCTCAAACTCGCACCAAATGCACTTCTATCATTTATTCTATTTGCATATACTGCTTGTAAAATACCTATATCATTTACAAGATTGCCAAGATATGGAGTATAGTTAACACCTATATTATGTTGATCTTCTAAAAAGGCAAGCTTTGCGGGATTCCATTGCACTCCATATGCGTCTGGACGCGTCGCTACACCTTGTTCTCCCATTCCAGCTGCACGCGCATCTGCTGCAATACCCAGAAAAGGAACGGCTGTTGTAATTGTATTAGGATCATCATCTTGAGCCCTTAACAAAGAACTGGACAATATAAAAGCTGCTATCAACAGCGCTAAAGATTTATTCATAAAAGGTAAATTTAAACAAATATATACTTTTTTAATTTCTATAATTACAAGATAACAAGCTTCTCAAATTTTTCGACTCGCTTGTTAGTTAACGTAGATTTTACGGTAATCTTATATACATATACCCCTTTTCCTATTGCTTGTCCAAAATCGTCTTTTCCATCCCAAGTAATATCTCTAGACAAGAACCCATCTGTAATAACAGATTGATTGATAGTTTTTACGACCTTACCACTAACAGTAAATATTTGTACCTGAACATCTAAAGGTTCAAAAGGTCTATTATGATTAAACCAAAATTCTGTATAATTAACAAAAGGATTAGGGTAATTTAATACATTTTCTAGTTCCAGTTCTTCACTTTCGATAACTACAAACTGCAACTCTGCTGTACTACTATTATTATATACATCCCAAGCTTTAAAGGTTAGAGTATGAAGCCCTGGTTCTAAATCTCTTATTTTTCTGGTAGCAGTCCCTCTAGTAAAATCATCTACCTCTGTCTCATAAAACTCATTCATTATAATAGGATTCTCTTCATCACCATCTATTATGGCAACAATGTCGTGACCTATGCCACTTGCTGTATTAATACCATTTTCGTCTTCTAGCTTTGCCAGTATTATAGGTTCATTATTAGTAATCCCTCCATTTACAAAGCTCTCGTCATTCATAAATAGGTTTATGATAGGTCCTTCATTATCTACTGGTGCATCTTCATTAAGACCTCCTATTAACACATTTGTATTAACCCCTGTTTGGTCCTCTAATACCCCTGTACGCTCTGAATAAAAATTAAGTCTCCCATTTCCTACAGGAATTGATGTATCTCTCGGCATTCTAAATGTAAATTCAAAAAGACCATTTTCTACAGAAGCTTGTCCTCTGTACAAAATAGCTCCCAATGTTTTGAAATCCATAATCAACAGTTCACCTGCAGCGCTTGTCACACCATCATTCCCTAGAGTTTGCCTATCTATATCTTTATCAAAAAGAGTTACCGCTAGTGTTCCTGTATAATCTGTGAGTGTTTGCCCTAATTCGTTAGTCACTTGACCATTTACCTTTACTAAGTCAAGTGCTCTTAATGTGGGTAATCCATTTTCTACAGGAGTATCATTTATCGCTGTTAGTTGTATATCTGGTTTTGCAAAAGCGAGTTGCATCGCAGGGTCTCCACAGAAAAAAATTACCCTACGTAATGGGTCATTAATACTATTTTTAGATATTCTAATATTCTCTGCAACACTTACCACTTCATTACTCCCAAAAGAAAATAACTGCGCTGCGAGTGCGTCATTAAAATTCACTCCTAAAGTCACTGTTATCTCTCTGGTTGTCGTTACAATAGCTACCGCACCACCATCAGGATTCCATAATAATTGTTCTCCACCTGTAGGGCGTTCTGGGTTATCAAACTTTCCAAACTCACAGGTCACTGTAACCACAAGTGGCAACCGTTCTCCATTATCGAGATCATCTACTAAACTTTGCGTGACAATAGCCTCAGAAGAGAGCAATTCTTCTCCACCGTGACCAAGATATGTTACTACTAATGCACCAACTTCAATCGCATTAGAAATCGCTTCATTTACTTGAGGATATCGATCTCCCCCCGCAGAAGATTGTTGTTCAAAAGAGTCACTATGTATTTTAAACACATTTACAAATGGTTTTTCTGTGCTTATCTCATCTCCTAATTCATCAAGATTTCCTTGTAGTGCATTAAATTCAAAAACCTCATCAACATCATCTGACACTAATACAAAATTATTCCGCCAGCGGCCAAAAGAAGATTGTGCATTATAATTTATAATCTTATCTACTACAATATTTGCCAGTTCTGGTGTATCAACAACTATACGTCCTACTGCAACATCTAATCTATCTAATGCCCTCATTTCTCCTTCTTCAGAATCCATATTACCAAAGAAATCGTCACTCATAAAAGAACGCACCAAGTCAAAACTCTCAAAAGTCTGATAGGTAGGCATTATATTATTATTATTTTCAAGACGATCCTTATAATCTACAGATGCATCTCCAAAGAGACATAAATATTTTAATCTATTAGCATCACTAGAAGCATTATCATATACATATCTTACAAAGTTACGTATGGCACTTATATCTTGCCTACCTCCACCAAACTCTTCATATATGTCTTCTAAAGTTACCGTCCTTACATTAAGGCCACGCAAAGATCTATTGTGTTGCGCTAGTCTTTCGGCTTGAGGTCGTAAGGCTTCACCCGTAATCATTAAATAGTCTACATCTACAAAATCTCCATCGGCACCTTCAAATATGGTTCCTTTTATGTTTTGATTGCGCACTTCTGTATTCCCACTTTCTCGTAAAGGTGAAAAATAATCTCCAGGTGTTACAGCAACAAAAATATGTTCACTCCCTAAATTTATTTTAAATGTAGTAGCTGTTTCTTCGTTAAGATTTATTGCTCTAACAGCAGTTTGGTCTGTCACATCCCATATTTGAGAATACCCTTGAAGATTATCTATAGCATATGCTCCAATGCCTTCTTGAGATATTGCAAGTCCATTTTCAAAAACAAATTGATCTCCCGTTCCAGATAAAGATGTAGGCACATCAAGACTTATAAAATCAAGATATCCTGTACTAGAAGGGTTTGCATTATTATTATACACAAGTGTTACAACCATATCTTCAGAAGTAACAGGTACTGTAACATTAAGTTCTCCTCCTCTAGCTAATACTATGCTTGATATAGAAGAGAGATTAACAGATCCCACACTTGTACCATTAATAAGTATATCAAAAGAGGTTGCACTTTCTGAAACAGCCGCCACAACAACTCTTAACATTGCTTCTTCTCCAACTATAGCGTTAGGAAAAGAAAACTCAAAACTTTGCTCTGTCTCAAAATCAAAGCGCTCACCAAACCACCTTCTCCCCACTCTAGCAAGACTATTATTATCTTCTTCGTGAAATTTATAACTATCAAAAGACGAAAATGTAGTTGTTTGCACTCCTACTGGTTCTACATAAGGTTGTATTCTCAATCCATCTGTTCCTTGGGCAGTTACATAATAGTATGATCTGTCTGAGTATGGATTTACGTGTGTATCTAATTCTGTATGAAATTTCCTAGAACTTTCACCATAAAATAGAATGGCATCATTACGATCAAAACTTCCATCATTACCTCCCTCTACCTGAATAGGTATTTCTCTCAAATCAAAAACTTCATTATTCGCATTTAATAATGGTAAAGGTGATCCGCCATATCCATATACTTTTAATTGATTTACAGCAATATTATCCGTATCCATACCTAAACTTTCTAAAAAATTTCGATCAATACGATGTACTCCCGTCTCCTCAACATAAAACTTAAAAAAACTTCCACTAGAAAGTACACTATTAGTTATTGGTATAGCACGTTGTTGTCTAGATTGCGCTTTCGCGAAAGCATAATTAACCTCACCACCTACAACACGCATTATTTGACCATTCCTTTTTACAAATGGCATAAATGATACAGAACCATAATATTGACTTCTAGCTTTTGAAGAATTAAAGGTAATATTCAAATCATTAGAAACTTTTTTTTGATCTATATGGGAGAGCATAGAGGGTGGAACAGATTCATAAGTAAGATCTGTCAATCTTGCTTTAGAAGCATCTATTTCCTGATTTACTTCCCATTGATATGAATATACCCATACATTATCACTGATTTCTGAAAGATTTCCATCTTCTAACAACAAATTTTTAGAATCTGTATCATTTGATTTCCAATCAATATTAAACTTGCTGGATTGAGCAAATAATACTCCACAGTAACAGGTTAATAATAAAGTGTAAAATAACTTCATAAGTTGGTAACGCTAGCGCTTCTTAGTTAGTATGTAGAAAATTTAATCAAAGAAGATTTTTTTTATAAGACAATAATAAACAATAAAACGAGGCGTTACTAGTAGGTTAATAAGGATTGCGAAAAATAAATTTTAGCATATAATCGGAAAATGTTTGCACTTTAACGAGTATTTCATATCTTGCAGTCCCAAATCTAATGAACTAAATAAACCTATGAAAGCAAATTTTGCATTAAAAATGTTCGCACTGGCAGTAGTATCTGTATCGATACTAAGTTGTAGTAAATCAAACAACTACAAGGACAGTTCTAGAGGTACCGGCTGGAAAGTAGACGGTAGAGAAGGTGGTTTTAAACTAAAAACAGACTATCAAGAACAAGCGACTGGACCAGGTCTAGTCTTCGTTGAAGGAGGTACTTTTACTATGGGAAAAGTACAAGATGATGTGATGCACGACTGGAATAACTCTCCAAATCAGCAACACATTCAGTCATTCTATATGGATGAAACAGAAGTAACAAATGGAATGTACCTTGAGTATCTTGATTGGCTCAAAAAGGTATTTCCTCCATCTGAAGAAAATTACAGAAATATATACAAAGGAGCACTTCCTGATACTTTAGTATGGAGAAACCGTCTTGGTTTTAACGAAACTATGACAGAGAACTACTTACGTCACCCAGCATATGCAAACTACCCAGTAGTAGGTGTTAACTGGTTACAAGCAGTAGAATTTTCTAACTGGAGATCAAACCGTGTGAACGAATTAATCCTTGAACAAGAAGGATTTACAGCTCGCGGTGCTCGTTTTGATGTAGATGCAGCATCTACATTTGATACAGAAACGTATCTTAATTCTCCTTCTCTTACTTATGGAGGAAGTGATAGTCTTTCTCTAGGAGGAAGATCTAGTGATAGAAGAAGAAAAGCAAATGACAGTACAAATATATTTGTACAACGCTCTGATGGAATTTTACTTCCTAAGTACAGACTTCCTACAGAAGCAGAGTGGGAATATGCTGCACTAGGACTTACTGAATTAAGAAACTACAATGTATATCGTGGTCGTAAAAAGTACCCTTGGAATGGATCTTATACTCGTTCTGGAAAACGTGCTACACGTGGTGATCATTTAGCAAACTTCAAACAAGGAGATGGAGATTACGGTGGTATTGCTGGTTGGTCAGATGACAATGCTGATATTACAGCAGAAGTAAAAACGTATCAACCAAATGACTTTGGAATATATGATATGGCAGGTAATGTATCAGAATGGGTAGCAGATGTTTACCGTCCTGTTGTTGATGATGATTTTAATGACTTTAACTATTACCGTGGTAACCAGTATACAAAAAATGCCATAGGAGAAGATGGAAAAGTAAAGATTGTCTCTCAAGACTCAATCTTATATGACACCCTTGCAAATGGTAATTTAATTGCTCGTGACTTACCAGGAGAAATATTACAGGTCCCTGTAGATGAAAATGAAACATATTTAAGAACTCAGTTCTCTACTAGTGACAACCGTAACTTTAGAGACGGAGATAGAAGATCTACTCGCTACTTCGAATCTTTTGACGAAGAAAGAGCTAGACCTATGTACGATGCTCCAAAACACAAAGTTGAAAAAACAGATGAAGGTATTGAGCGTCTTCAAGATGACTCTGATAGAAGAACATCATTAATAAACGATGAAGTAAGAGTATACAAAGGAGGTTCTTGGAGAGATAGAGCTTACTGGTTAGATCCAGCTCAAAGACGTTTCTTACCTCAAGGAATGGCTACAGATGATATTGGATTTAGAAATGCAATGTCTCGTGTTGGATCAAAATCAAAAATCAAAAAAACACCTAGATAATCTTTTAAGATTTATAGTATATTTAAAAGCCCTCACCAGAGGGCTTTTTTAATATCCAAATTATGACTATTTCACAATTACACACTCACTTTTTAGAAAGTAAAGGTATATGCACAGACACAAGAAAACTTTCTAAAGGAGAAATCTATTTTGCCTTAAAAGGAGAGAATTTTAATGGTAATAAATTTTCAAAACAAGCTATAGACGATGGTGCATCAATAGCTATTATTGATGAGGAACAATATACATCTAACAAAACCATTCTTGTAAAAGATGTCTTACTAACATTACAAGAACTCGCAACTTACCATCGTACATATCTTGGTATACCCATTATAGGGCTTACCGGAAGTAATGGAAAAACAACATCTAAAGAATTAATAAATGCTGTTTTATCACAAAAGTTTACAACAACAGCAACAATAGGAAATCTCAATAATCATATAGGAGCACCTCTAACCTTACTTTCTATGAATAAAAATACTGAGATAGGTATTATAGAAATGGGAGCAAATCATCAGAAAGAAATTGCTACATTATGTGATATTGCAAGACCTAACTATGGTTATATTACAAATTTTGGAAAAGCTCACTTAGAAGGTTTTGGAGGTTTTGAAGGTGTCATTAAAGGAAAAAGTGAGTTATACGATTACTTGAGGTCAACTAAAGGAACAGCTATTATAAATGATTTAGACCCTTTACAAAAAAAACAATCTACAGGGATAAAAACTTCTACTTTTGGATCAAATAAAAGTGATCTCGGGATCAATCTCAAAACAACCATACCCACACTAGAAATTGAAATAAAAGAAACAGTAATCAAAAGTCAATTAATAGGTAGCTATAATTATACAAATATAGCCGCGGCAGTTGCCATTGGACATCTTTTTAAATTAAGTATTGAACAAATAAAAAGAGGTGTATCAAACTATGTTCCCACAAATAATAGATCTCAAATCATTGAAAAAAATGGTTTTAAAATCATATTAGATGCATATAATGCAAACCCCACTAGTATGGCGCTTGCATTAGAAAATTTAAGTTTACAAAAAACCAATACAGTTGCTTTTATAGGAGATATGTTTGAAGTAGGAGAAACTGCTGCTCAAGAACACCAAATTATATTAGAGCTTTGTAAAAAATTAAATATCAGTACTGTCTTTGCTATCGGCCCATCTTTTGGATCATCAAATCCATTGTTAGAACAAAAGACATATCTCACTTTTGAAGCTTTTAGCACTGAGTTTATTAATCTAATCCCTAAAAATTCTACTATACTTATCAAAGGTTCCAGAGGTATGAAAATGGAACAAGTACTAGACTTATTAGGATAGACAGTCTTTAAATCTTTTTAAATTCTTTATTTTTAGAAAAACACGTTAAAGTGATTTTCTATGAAAAAAAAATATATTGTTGCCTTTGACCAAGGCACTACGAGTACTCGGGCTATCATCTTTGACAACAAGGGTTCTATTTACAATATAGCTCAAAAAGAGCTTACCCAACATTACCCTAAACAAGGATGGGTAGAACACGATCCCCTCGAGATATACAATGCTCAAATTGCTACTTTTAGAGAGGTCATTGACACATCAGAAATCACGATTAATGAGATAGCTGCTATTGGGATCACAAATCAGCGTGAGACAACTGTTGTTTGGGATAAAAAAACTGGAAAACCTGTATACAATGCAATTGTTTGGCTAGATAAACGTACAAAAAAGATTTGCGAGCAACTCAAAGCGCAAGATCTAGATGAATATGTTCATAAAAACACAGGGCTTTTTATAGACTCATACTTTTCAGGAACTAAAATTAAATGGATATTAGATAATGTAGAAGGCGCTTTCGCGAAAGCGCAACAAGGCGATCTCCTCTTTGGAACAATAGACACCTGGCTTATCTGGAATTTTACACAAGGAAAAGTACACGCCACAGATCACTCCAACGCAAGTCGCACATTACTCTATAACATTAAAAAATTAGATTGGGATCAAAAAATGCTCGATGCTTTAGATATACCTATGTCTATGTTGCCTAAAGTACAATATTCGGCTTCAGACTTTGGAACAATAACTATAGATGGAATTAGCATTCCTATTTCTGGTGTTGCTGGTGACCAGCAAGCATCGCTTTTTGGACAAGGAGGTTATAAATCTGGTGTTGCAAAAAACACGTATGGCACAGGTTGTTTTTTATTAATGAACACAGGTAAAAAGCCTGTACAATCTAAAAACGGATTACTCACTACACTTTGCGCAAGTATGCCAGAAAGTGACATCAAATATGCGCTTGAAGGAAGCATTTTTGCAGGTGGTGCATCTGTACAATGGCTTCGGGATAAAATGGAGATTATAGATCACGCTAGTGACACCGAAGCTATTTGTAATAGCACTCCCAGTACAGATGATTTATATGTTGTTCCCGCTTTTGCAGGTCTTGGAGCTCCGCATTGGGATATGAATGCAAAAGGAGCAATCTACGGCCTCACATTAGACTCTGGAAAAAATGATATTACTAAGGCGACAGTAGATGCTATTGCATACCAAACAAGAGATGTGATAGAGGCAATGATTATAGATTGTGGCAAGCAAATGAAATCCTTAAAAGTAGATGGTGGCGCTACTGCAAATAATTATTTAATGCAGTTTCAATCTGACATTCTCAATGTAGAAGTAGATAGGCCTAAAATGCTAGAAGTTACAGCTCTTGGAGCTGCTTTTCTTGCCGGAATTCAAATCGGAATTTGGAGTAAAATCGATATTGAAAAGATACGCCAGATAGATACCATTTTTAAACCAGAAATTACAGATTACGAAAGAAATAAAAAATATCGAGGCTGGAAAAACGCTGTAGTTCGTACAAAGTCTTCTACAAATTTTATGTTGAGCACTCAAGAAGATGGACCTATTCGCTTTTCTGTTCTTGATAGACAGTTACAACTCAATCGAGCAAAAAAAGAACATTTTGATCTTATAATTATAGGAGGTGGTGTTACTGGGGCTGGTATTGCTTTAGATGCATCTTCTAGAGGTATGAATGTTTGCTTGATAGAAAAAAATGACTTTGCATCTGGGACAAGTAATAAATCTACAAAACTCATTCACGGTGGTTTACGCTACCTTAAGCAATTTGAAATAGGACTCGTAAAAGAATCTGGAAGCGAGCGTGCCATTGTACATACTCTTGCACCTCATCTGGTAGTTCCAGAAAAAATGCTACTTCCTTTAATAGAAGGTGGTACATATGGAAAAATGATGACAGCCATAGGACTTAAAGTATATGATTTTCTAGCAAATGTAGAAGGTGAAGACAAACGAAAAATGCTCACTGCTCAAGAAACAGCAGAACGAGAACCACTATTAGACAAAGAACACCTTACTGGAGGAGGTTATTATGCAGAGTATCGCACAGACGATGCACGCCTCACTATTGAATTATTAAAAAAAGCATCTACTTTTGGAGCAACTATCATAAACTACTGTGAGATGACATCCTTCTCATATGATAGTGATAAAAAAATAAAAGCAGTACACTGTTATGATCACAACACGCAATCTAACTTTAAGCTAAAAGCTCAAAACTATGTCTCTGCAGCTGGACCTTGGGTAGATCTCTTAAGAGAGAAAGACAAGTCTATGACAGATAAATACCTACATCTCACAAAAGGTGTACACCTGGTGTTTTCTAAAGAACGATTTCCTTTGAGTCAGTCTATCTATTTTGATGTAGAAGATGGCCGTATGATTTTTGCAATACCCAGAGGTAGATCTACATATGTAGGAACCACAGACACAAATTATCACGGAAACCTCAATAGAGTTATTGCAACAGAAGCAGATGCGCAATATCTTATAAATGCAATTAATCATATGTTTCCTTCATTAAACCTAAAAATAGAAGATATTGAATCTAACTGGGCGGGACTAAGACCACTTATACACGAAGAAGGAAAAGATCCTGGAGAATTGAGTCGTAAAGATGAGATTTTTGTATCAAAAACGGGACTCATATCTATTGCCGGCGGAAAACTAACAGGATATCGAAAAATGGCGCAACGTGCAATAGATGAAGTACTAGACCACCTTCCAGACCATAAAAAGGAGCACCTTGTACCTTCATACACAGAAAAAATACCACTAACCACTCACCCTCTTAAAAATTCTGAAGAGGTAGAAAAATATCAAAAAACCATTGAGACACGTCTCAATAATAATGGCATAGATAACCTTTACCAAAGCTGGTATCTAGCAACCACCTACGGAAAACAGGCTGATGCTATTATTGATAAAATGTCTTTTTTCGTAAATGCCGACGCTTCAGAACGTTTAATTAGAGCAGAACTCTGGTATAGCATACATCACGAGATGACAAATTCGCTCACCGATTTTTTTGTTAGACGTACTGGTAGACTTTATTTTGACATAAACTCTGTACACCAGTTTAGACGTCTCATCCAGGAGGATATGATTAACTATTTTGGATGGAACGAAGCACGTGTACAGACAGAAAATAAATACTTAGATCTATTACTACAGGATGCAAGTACCTATTATGAAAAAGACTTTGACTAAATTCATACGTTTTCGCTAAAGCATCATATTCACAAAACACTCCATATCATAAAAATAGCAAGCTACAACGTTATCGTTATAGAGTTTGCAAAATATATCTTAATAATATATTAAAAATGCATATTTTAGAACCTAGATATATAAAACTGAAAATTTATGGGACTCATTTCATTTCTTGGATTTACCTTACTTGTGGCTGGGTATGCTTGGTGGAAGACACGTGGTACAGACGAAAAATCTGCCGATGGTTATTATTTAGGAGGTCGTAGTTTAGGTGCGCTCACCATTGCAGGCTCTCTATTACTAACAAATCTAAGTGCAGAACAAATAGTAGGACTAAATGGACAAGCTTTTTCTGAAGGTATTTTAGTAATGGCTTGGGAAACCCTCGCGGCTATTGCTATGGTTATCACTGCTGTATATTTTTTACCAAAATATATGCATAAGGGTATTACGACAATCCCAGAATTTATAGAAGAACGATTTGATGAAAATACAAAAGCCATATTATCCATTTTATTTTTAATTGCTTTTGGTATTGTATTATTACCTACCATATTATACTCTGGATCTCTAGCCTTTAGCACAATGTTTGACTTACCAGAGTTGTTAGGTATGTCTGAAGGTGCTGTGATCACATTATGTGTATGGTCCATAGGTTTTATAGGAATTATCTATGCGATTTTTGGAGGGCTTAAAGCAGTAGCGGTATCAGACTTTATTAACGCTATTGGGCTATTAATAGGTGGATTATTAATTCCTTATTTTGGATTAAAACTCATAGGTGATGGAAGCGTGGGAGCAGGTCTTAATGAGCTATGGACAGAAAATCAAGATAAATTTGATCTCACAGGAGATGTTACCTCTTCTATTCCAGTAGGAACTATATTTACTGGAATGATGATTGCCCAAATGTATTATTGGGGTACAAATCAAGCTATCTTACAACGTGTTTTTGGGGCAAAAAGTTTAAAAGAAGGACAGAAAGGAATGATGCTCGCTGCATTTGTAAAATTTTTAATCCCAATAATTGTAGTGCTTCCAGGTATTATTGCTTGGAACTATTTTGATGGAAGTTTAAGCTCGGCAGATAAGGCATATCCAGAACTTGTAAAAGCAGTACTACCACCCGCTCTTGTAGGTTTCTTTGCGGCTGTTCTTTTTGGTGCTGTATTAAGTTCTTTTAATAGCTTATTAAATAGTAGCGCCACACTTTTTGGATTTGATCTTTATAAAAAATTCTTTAACCGTGAAGCCTCAGAATTTAAAGCGGTAAAAGCCGGAAAGTATTTTGGTCTTGTCCTTGCTATCATATCTATGATCATTGCTCCTTTTATTGCAAATGCACCAGATGGTCTTTTTGATTATATACAACAAGCTCTAGGAAGTTTAAGTGTACCTATTCTTGCGGTAGTTCTCATTGGGATCGCCACTAAAAAAGTACCAGCTCTTGGGGCAAAAATTGTTTTAATAGCAGGTGTTTTAATGTATCTATTTAGCCTGCTCTTCCTAGGACCTAATATGATTAAAAACGCTATTGAAGAAAACGGTTTAGTTAGTTCTAAAAAAATCAATGCTTTAAAAGTTGTTGATGGTGTCGATCAAAAAGCTGCTTTCTTTGAAAGTATTAATATAACAGATATTGATACTTATATGGATAAAGTAGCTCTTGTAGAAGCTAAAGCATATCCTCATTTTTTACATATTATGGGGATCTTATTTGTAGTAAATATCATTATTATGCTTATTGTAGGGGTCATTAAACCTAAAACCGATGTATACGTACCTAAACAAACGCAAGCGATAGACACCACTCCTTGGAAATATGCTTGGATTGTCGGAATCTTAATCGTACTTCTTGTATTAAGTACGTATCTAATTTTTTAAAATGAGGTAATTACGCTTTCGCGAAAGCGTATAATCAACATTTTGCATTAATTTTACAACAGCAGATGTATATGTCTGCTGTTGTCATTTTATAATACAATCTTGAAGTGACAGAAAAGCATACATTTACATAATGAAAATTGTAGTTACAGGAGGTTTAGGGTATATAGGGTCGCACACTGTGGTTGAGTTACAACTACTAGGTTATGAAGTGATCATTATAGATAATTGCTCAAACTCCTCGACAGAAGTATTAAAAGGTATTACAGCCATTACGGGAGTCACACCTCATTTTGAAGAATTTGACTTGAGAGATCTAGCTAAGATCCAAGATTTTTTTAAAAGGCATACTGACATAGCTGGTTTAATTCATTTTGCAGCATCAAAAGCTGTGAGTGAAAGTGTAGAAGACCCTCTACTCTATTATGAAAATAATGTAACTACACTTATATATGTATTAAAAGAGTTACAAAAACTAAAAAACGCAGCCTTTATTTTTAGCTCTTCGTGTACCGTTTATGGACAAGCAGAAAATCTACCTATCACAGAAAATACTCCTATTAAATCTTCTAAATCTCCTTATGGAAAAACAAAACAGATAGGTGAAGAAATCATTAAAGACACTTGCAAAATAAGTAATGCTATTAATGCTATTTCCTTACGATATTTTAATCCTATAGGAGCACATCCCTCTGCCGAGATAGGAGAATTACCGTTAGGAGTACCTGTTAATCTCGTTCCTTTCATTACCCAAACAGCCTTAGGGTTAAGAGAAGAATTGGCTGTTTTTGGAGATGATTACCCCACAAAAGATGGCACTGCCATACGTGATTACATTCACGTAGTAGATCTAGCAAAAGCCCACATTATTGCACTAGAACATCTATTAAATAATAAGAACAAAAGTAACTATGAAGTCTTTAATATAGGTTCTGGTACTGGAACCTCAGTTCTTCAAGTGATAAAAACGTTTGAAAAAATCACAAACAGACCTCTCAACTATAAAATAGTGGCAAGACGAAAAGGTGATATCACAACTGCATATGCAGATACCTCAAAGGCTAATATAACACTAGGATGGACAGCAGAAAGTTCATTAGAGGAAGCTTTAGAAAATGCCTGGAAATGGGAACAAAAAATAAGAAAAGCATAATAAAGAATAAACAAATGGATGTATTTTTGAAACTAACAATTTTTATTTTTTTATTTAATTTAACAAGTGTTAATGCAAATGATATAGAAAAAAAACAAGATTTAACAAATTATAGTTCTATAAATCAACAACACCAGGATTATTATATAAATGCTCAATCTGGTTTAAACTATAGAGCTACTCCAAAAGGAAAATTGTTAGGCAAGTTTCTATTTAATACTAAAGTAACTGTAATTGAAAACACTGGAATATCAGACCAAATTACAGACGAAGGGATGGTAATAAAAGGAAACTGGGTAGGTGTGCAACACAAAACAGGTGTAGTATATGTATTTGATGCTTTTCTATCAGATTCTCCAGTTTCTATTTCTGATAATATTTACAAACTTACCCCATATTATGTAGATAATGATAACGAGGTAAGGACAGCCTTTGTCAATGTATCTGAAACTTATTTTGAGAACAAAAAATTTGACCATTTGATTCCTGAAGATGAACGAAAAGATACATTAATACTATCTCCTAAACATAGAAAAACATTCTTAAAAACGGTAAATATCTCTGAAGATGACACTGTTTTTATTTATGAATTAAAAGCAGATCAAGTGCATTTATATAAAGTTAAAAATCTTCCTATAATTAGTTGTTTAAACATCTATTCGTATGGAGGTAATTATGAAGAGTATGATTATGAGTTTGGTTTTGATTTAGGAAAACTAACAATAGATTATGACAACAATTTTGTATCTATAGGTAAAAACAATCCATTTCAAACGGGTAAGATAGAACAAATGTTATGGAAAGAAATAAACCCTAAAAACTTTCCTAAAGCCTTTGATATAAATATTATCGATAAAAATATAAGGTATTGGTTTAATGGTGTGACATCTGAAAAATCTTATCAGTACACTAATAAAGATTATGGTTTTTATATTCAAAACCTTAAAAACAAAAATAAAAATGTAGCCTATAGATACTTGGTAATTATTAATAAAAATTCCAAAAAAATAGTCTACCAAGATGTCTATATGGAATCTGAAGGAAGTTATATCACTCCATTAAATATTGAAAACAAAGAATCTGATAATTATTATACACAATGGACAGGAGCAATATTTAAAAACAAACCTCCTGTTATTTTTGGTTTCGAAAATCATAGTTTTGGGTGTTCACCTATAAATCTTATAGATACAAAAGAATCTTATATTCCTATTTTATGTGATAATAGGCATTAAAAAATTCTCACTTTTCTGAATTTTTAGCTTTACGTTTTTCGTTTTTTTAGAAATGCTTGAAAGGCATCTCTAAATTTTATTGAGTTATCTGTATTACCATTAAAAGCTTTTACCCAAGCATTTCTAAAAATACCAAATACTGTAGACCACACTCCAAATTCAACATCTTGAGACCGTTGCAAAAGCATATACAACCAAGCAGATATGACTTTTTAGTGTGCACTTAGTGGTCTGATATATAGCCTAAAAAAATAAAAGAAAAAATCACTCTACTGTAGAACAATTAATTTTGTGGTATCTAGAGAACATTTATACGTGATTGCACTCATAATTTTTAAAACAACTTTATATTTGTGCTCTCCTATAGAAAATTTTAAACTTACTTAAAATGACACATATACCTATTGTAGACTTACTACAAAGTGAAGCACTGCATCAAGAATTTACTGTAAAAGGATGGGTACGCTCTTTTCGTTCAAATCAATTTATTGCAATTAATGACGGCTCTTGTCTTAAAAATCTACAATGTGTAGTAGATTTTGAAAATACAGATGAGACTATTCTTAAACGAATCAACGTTGGTGCTGCTATAGTCATAAATGGAACTCTTGAAGAAAGTCAAGGTGGTAGGCAGCGTGTAGAGATTAAAGTAAAAGATATACAGATAGAAGGTGATGCAGATCCAGAAGAGGTAAAACTAACTATCTTATCTCCTAAACGTCACTCCTTAGAAAAATTACGTGAACAGGCACACCTAAGAGTACGCACCAATACCTTTGGAGCAATAATGCGTTTGCGTTCTAAACTTTCTTTTGCCGTACACGAGTATTTTAATAAAAACGGATACTTTTATGCGCACACACCTATTATCACAGGAAGTGATGCAGAAGGCGCAGGAGAAATGTTTAGAGTAAGTGCATTAGATCCAGAAAACCCTCCTAAGAACGAAGATGGTTCTATAGATTACAGTAAAGACTTTTTTGGAAAGGAAACTAACCTTACGGTATCTGGACAGTTAGAAGGAGAAACCTATGCACTAGGTTTAGGAAAAATATATACGTTTGGACCAACCTTTAGAGCAGAAAACAGTAACACCTCTCGTCACCTTGCCGAATTCTGGATGATAGAACCAGAAATGGCATTTTGTGATCTAGATGGCAATATGGATGTGGCAGAAGATTTTATCAAGTATGTCATTAATTATGCCTTAGAAAACTGCCAAGAAGATCTTGAGTTTTTAGAAACTAGACTTATACAAGAGGATAAAAGTAAGCCACAAGCAGAACGCGCACCTATGGCATTGCGCGACAAACTCAAGTTTATTGTAGATAACAACTTTAAACGTGTGAGCTATACAGAAGCTATAGACATTCTACGCAATAGTAAACCTAACAAGAAGAAAAAATTCAAATACCCTATTAATGAATGGGGAGCAGACTTACAATCTGAGCACGAGCGATATCTTGTAGAAAAGCATTTTAATTGCCCCGTAATTCTTTTTGATTATCCAGCAAACATAAAGGCATTTTATATGCGCCTCAATGAAGATGGAAAAACGGTACGAGCGATGGACGTACTTTTCCCTGGAATTGGTGAGATGGTAGGAGGTTCTCAAAGAGAAGAACGTCTTGATGTTCTTAAAGAAAAAATGGCAGCACTAGATATTTCTGAAGAAGAACTATCTTGGTATCTAGATACTCGTAAGTTTGGAACGTGTACTCATAGTGGTTTTGGTCTCGGTTTTGAAAGACTTGTACTTTTTGTAACTGGTATGACTAATATTAGAGACGTGATTCCTTATCCACGTTTTCCAGGTAGTGCCGAGTTTTAGAGGTAGAAACTCTTATTCTTTAAAGAACATTTTTGCGCTTTTTAAAAAGCATAAAAAAATCACACAATGTCCAAAACAATTAGACGTTTTGGACATTTTTTCTGTTGTATGACACAAAGCATCTTACCAATCACCCACAATCAATTATTTGCAATATTTTTTGTAATTTAGAAAATAACTAAATTATAAACCATTTAAATATAAAAATTATGGCAGTATTAAAAGTAATTGAAGTTCTTGCAAGTAGTGAAAAAAGCTGGGAAGATGCAGCAAAAAATGCATTAGCTCACGCTAGCAGGTCTATTAAAAACATCAAATCTCTCTATGTAAATGAGCAAAATTGTGTGGTAGGTGATGATGGAAAAATAAAAGAATACCGTATGAATTGCAAAGTTACTTTTGAAGTAAAATAGCCCCATCACAACATTAACAAAAGGTCATTTATAATCTCATTATAAGTGACCTTTTTGTATATTAATAATCTAGTAATTCTTGCAATGAAATATTATACAATAACACTAACTTTATGTTTACTTATAACTTCTTGTGTTTCTAGGTTAAGTAGACCTATGATAACTGGGGTAATTACAGATTTTGATGGAAAACCAATAGAAAACTGTACCGTTGGTGAAGCCACAACAGACCAAAATGGAAATTATTCCTTACCTGAGTTGCGCTACAGAGAATTCTTTTTGAGCTTAGAAGCCCCTCCTCTTTTAGTTTCTGAACAAATTATAAAAGAAGGATATCACAGCAAACACATACAGCGTTTTAGCAGTTTTGGAGGAAGTGCAAGAAAAGGAGCAAAATGGAAGTTAGATACCATAAGACTAAAAAAAGAAAAACAAAAACTATCAGATATTACAAATACTCAATGGAACATTAGTGCTACTAAAAATAACGACACTATTTACTTTATAAAATCTAATTATACACAAACCTGTATATCCTATGATTGTCAGAATTTCTACTCTAAATATGATCAGTATGCCGACAATTATTACAACTCTAATTCAAAAAACCTTCCGGAAGGAATTTTAAAAAGATATATCACCATTAGCTTTAAACCTCAAGCTGTTTTTAAGGGTCAAAAAATAGTACAATACATAGATAACAAACAACACTTGACGAAACAAAGACCTAATGACACTATTCAAATTAGCGGAGAATGGAATTTGAACAATAATAAACTCATCATTAAAAGTGAGCTAGAAGAATTCCAAGGAACATTTAAACTTTCAGAGTTTGATTATGAATATATGAAATGGATAAAAACCAACTCTTGACACATTTTAAAAAAACTTAATGTCACATCCATATACAAATGCTCTTATAAAAGAGACCAGCCCATATCTTTTACAACACGCACATAACCCTGTAAACTGGCTTCCTTGGAACGATGCATCACTCTCTCAAGCAACAGAAGAAAATAAGCTCATTATTGTAAGTATAGGGTATTCTGCCTGTCACTGGTGTCACGTGATGGAGCACGAGAGTTTTGAAGACATTGAAGTGGCTCAAGTAATGAACGATCACTATATTTCTATCAAAATAGATCGTGAAGAACGCCCAGATGTAGATAATGTCTATATGAATGCTGTACAACTTATGACTGGACAAGGTGGCTGGCCACTTAATGTAATTATTTTACCAGATGGAAGACCCGTTTGGGGAGGCACTTATTTTAGAAAGGAGGAGTGGATAAATGCACTCTCACAAATACACACATTATTTCAAAAAGAACCAGAAAAAATACTTGAATATGCTGTAAAACTCTCTGAAGGAATGCAACAAATGTCTATCATTCCAGAGAATAAAGAGGCAGTGTCATTTACAGACCACACGCTTCAAGACGCTATAAGCAAATGGTCTAGACAATGGGACACTAGACAAGGAGGCCTCAATAGAGCTCCCAAGTTTATGATGCCTAACAACTATCAGTTTCTCTTACGATATGCACATCAAACAGAAGACCAAGAGATAATGGATTATGTAAATGCTACCTTAGAAATGATGGCTTATGGTGGTATAAATGACCATATAGGTGGTGGATTTGCACGTTATAGTACAGATATGAAGTGGCACGTCCCGCATTTTGAAAAAATGTTGTATGATAATGCACAACTGGTTAGTCTATACTCAGATGCTTATTTAAAAACTAAAAATGATCTCTATAAAGAGACTGTTTACCGTACTCTTGATTTTATAAAACGTGAGATGACCACAGAAGAAGGTGGTTTTTATAGCGCTCTAGATGCAGATAGTCTCACTCCAGAAGGGATTTTAGAAGAAGGTGCTTATTATGTATGGACTAAAGTAGAATTACAAGAACTTCTTGGTGACGATCTCCCATTATTTTCGGCATATTACAATGTCAATTCATATGGAAAATGGGAAAAAGATAATTATGTTCTTATTAAACAAGACAGTGACCCAGCTTTTGCAAAAGAACACGGTCTTACGATAGAAAAACTAAAGGAATTAAAAGAAAAATGGCGATTGGATTTATTACGCTTTCGCGAAAGCAAAAAACAAAAACCTCGCCTTGATGACAAAATACTTACATCTTGGAATAGTTTAATGACCAAAGGCTATTTAGATGCTTATCGAGTGTTTAGAGAACCTCAATTTTTAGAAATAGCTATTAAAAATGCTCATTTTATTGCTTCAAAAATGATGCGCAACGATGGAGGCCTTAACAGAACCTATAAAAATGGACAAAGTACTATAAATGGGTATCTAGAAGATTATGCCGCTACTATAGATGCATATATCACATTGTTTGAAATCACCTCAGATATAGAATGGCTAGACCTCTCAAAAAAACTTACCTCATATACATTACAACATTTTTATTCTGAAGACACCCACTTATTTTATTATACTTCTAATATAGATACTCCTTTAGCAACCCGTATTATTGAAACTTATGACAATGTGATTCCTGCCTCAAACTCTATGATGGCAAATAATATGGAAAGGCTTTCGCGATCTATAAGCGATGTGTCTTATAGCGAAATAGCAAAGAAAATGCTACACACTATACAACCTAATATTATACAAAGCCCTTCAAGTTTCTCAAACTGGATGCAACTTATGCTTACCTACACTCAACCATTTTATGAAATTATTATTGTTGGTAAAAATGCACTAGAACTTATGAAAGAACTCAATACATATTATATCCCTAACACTCTTAAATTAACATCTACAACACATAGTGACTTAGCTCCGTTTAAAGAACGTTTTGTATCTGGAAAAACATTAATATATGTTTGTGTAAACAATGCTTGTAGACTACCTATTTTAAGCATAAAAGAAGTGATTAATCTTATCTATAACCACTAGCGTGTAAAAGACTAAAAATCTTATAAAGTAGGTTCTTAAGGTTTTTTATCGCTCAAAATATAATTTTTATAATAATGCCTAGTACCATCGTGATAAGATATCGTTCTAATTAGTATGGTTTCTTTATCTGGTAACAAAACCGTTTCTAAATTAGAATATAAACCTGATTTAAAGGTTATAACATCTCCTCCATATTGCAATTCATAATAACTAAGACCATCTGGACTAAAATAGAAAATTGCAAAAAACCTACCAGAATCTGAGTTCAAAATGTTTCCTGTTACAGCTTGATCACATAGGCTAAGTATATCTATTTGTTGAAAAGAATAGTCTTCTATTGGGTTATATGTATCATAGCCTTCAAAAAATGTTTTAGGGTTTATAAGTTCTCCATTTTCGTTACCCAAATATTTCATCCCTTTTAAAAGAACCTCTTTATCATCATATGTAAGTATATATAATTGTTCGAAGTACTCTCCAATCGGAGTTACTTTTTGAAGTCCAGGTAAAATCGTTTTAAAAAATTTATCTGCTATTTCAGTAGATACTTTATCTTCTCGAATTCTCTGATTTCTAAACCTTGATGTTTCATTAATATTAACTTCTTTAGGTAATTCCTCATCTTCTAGTTTTTTAAGCAATACTTCAAATTCTTCAGAAGGGTTAAAGGGATGATAACTTAATTTTATTTTTTTTCTTGTTTTAATATCAAGCTTAAATGCTTTATTGTCATCATATTCTGTTGAGTATAACATTCCAGATTCTGTAATAAAATTATTACTAAATACTTTTACAGAATCTTTTTTTGTGTAGCAGTCCTTCTCAAAAAAATATAGGTAACTACTGTCTGCCCGAAAAAAAGAACCATTCATATTGTGTACATAATTAAAATCAGGTACCTCTGCAATCATTATGTTAGGGCTATCTGTATTAGGAAACACAGCCATCTCAGGATATTTATCTTCTTCTGTATCTTGACCACCACAGGAAGTTATAAGTAATAACACAGGTATCATTAAAAAAAAATGAATTCTAAGCTTTATAATTTTAAACATTTTTCTGTGTCAGAACTTTAAAAGAAAATTAAAAACTCAAAATACGGCAAATAAATAACCTTTTGAAATTCTCTTGGGTTTTTAATATAACACATCTAACAGAAACAATTGTATTTAAACTTCAGTCACTACTTCCAAAACCATAATAGTGGAAGCTTAATTATTAACTGGTGTTACGCACTAAATCATCAAAAATTTAACCTTGTTGTTAATAAGTATTTAAACTGCTGATTACTAAAAATTTAGAAATAAATGTCTACTTAGATTTATTAATCGATTAGATAACAGTTGACATATTTAATGGC
>CALKZS010000013.1 GCA_938002835.1 uncultured Dokdonia sp.
TATGTACTGAACTGGTCTGTATCCAATACGATGGAAGCCAGCTGGTGTGCAGAGGTTTTACAAGAAGCTATTGAGACTCACGGTAAACCAGAGATCATTAATACCGATCAAGGTAGTCAGTTTACTTCTGAGGTGTTTACTTATACAGTCTTATCTAACGGTATTAAACTTAGTATGGATGGAAAAGGAAGAGCCATTGATAATGTGTTTATAGAACGTCTATGGAGAAGTGTTAAATATGAAAGTGTTTATCTAAATCCTCCTAACTCTAGAATTGATTTGTATAAAAAATGTAAGGAGTACTTTGACTTCTATAATCATAAAAGAAGACATCAAGGAATCGATAATCAAATACCTTTTAAAAGGTATTTGATTAAACAACAAAAAGCAACATAAATCAATAGTAACCTGAACTTAATTTAACACAAAACCTGTCTGAAAGATGGGGGAATGATCACTGCGGGTCAAGATAATTTAAGACATTTATCACAAAACTTTCGGATGGCTGTGATCCAAAATAAAAGAAGCTGCCTTTTTAGACAGCCTCTTTTTAGTTTAGTAGTAGGTTAATTTAGTTAAAACAGTATTACATTTAAGAACATAATACTGTCTATTTTCAATAAATCAACAAATGAATTGGGGTAAATTTGTTAACTATCTTTCAATAATGATTCAAATATAAGGTCTCTTTTTTATATATACAAGAAAAAAGTGTTTTTAATCGTTAAAAAATAGCATTTAATCGATATTTAAATAAATATTAAAGCATAATTAACTGACATATAGGTAATTGATAAATATATATTTTTTAAATTAAACTTTATTATTTTTAACAAGTCAAAAAAAAAAAAAAAACCACCATAGAAGAGATTCTTTTAATAGAAACCCTGCAAAAAAATCCTGCAGATCCAGCTTTTGATATTCTAATAAAGAAATATCAAGAACAGTTGTATTGGCACATACGTGGCATTGTAAAAAATCACGAAGATGCAGACGACCTTTTGCAAGAAGTATTTGTAAAAGTATACAGAAACATACATAAATTTAAAGGAGACAGCAAATTATATACCTGGCTATATCGAATTGCCACAAATGAATCTCTTACTTTCCTAAAGAAACGTGCTAGAAGACATCAAATATCTAATGAAGAAGTACAACAACAAATTATTGATAATTTAGAAAGCGATGTGTATTTTAGTGGAGATGAAATTCAATTAAAATTACAGAATGCTATCGCTACTTTACCAGAAAAACAACGTCTTGTATTTCAAATGAAATACTTTCAAGATATAAAATATGAGGAAATGAGTGCTATATTAGAGACATCTGTAGGTGCACTAAAAAGCTCATTTCATATAGCAACAAAGAAAATCACAGCGCTATTAACCGAGGATTAAACCAATATATCTAATTAAAGTCATACCTAAAGTGAAGCTAACTAATAACATACCTAAAGATTCTGGATTTAAAATCCCTGAAGGATATTTTGCAAGTAGTAAAACTTGTATAAAGGATCGTATAGCTCTTGAAAAACCATTAGGAAGAGAAGTTTCTTCTGGATTTATAGTTCCTGAAGATTACTTTGAGGATACTATTTCTAGTATCAAGAATCAAACAGCTCTAGAACATATACTTGGTAAAAAGACAACCTCAGGGTTTATAACTCCAGATACATATTTTAAAGAAAACATTACTAATATTAAGAGCCGTATAGATGTAGAAAGAAAAGTGGCTTACAATGAAGATGTATTTGATATCCCTGAAGAATATTTTGACACCCTTAACAAGAAATTAAATATTGAGGTGATTTCAAAAGAAAAAGATAGTACGCACCTTACTATTTCTAAAAAAGAATCTAAAGTAATATCTTTAAAACGCTACCTCTCCCCTGCAATTGGAATAGCTGCATCATTATTACTATTAGTTGGCATTTTCTTAACGCAAGATAAAACAACAGTTAATACAGAAAATATAGAACTTGCAGCAATCACTGACTATTTTGATATATATGATGAAACATTATATAATACCGAATTAGAAGAATTATTAACAGAAGAAGACTTACTATCTCTTGAAAATGATGTAGCTATCGAAGAAGATGTTTTAATAGATTATCTTGAAGACAGAACTGATAGCTATGATTATTACCTACAATAACATATGAAAAAATACCTTATCATATTTCTATTATCCTTAAGTGTAACATCACTTTTTAGTCAAATTTCAAACCAAGAACGCATAAAGACTATTAAAGTAGCCTTTATGACTGAACGTATTGATATGACTACAAAAGAAGCGCAACAATTCTGGCCTGTATACAACTCTTTTGAAGATGATATGACCACCATACATAAGGAAGAAAACAAAACTTTTGTCTTCATAAATGAAAATATAGATCAAATGGATGAAGCAACTGCAAAAAAAGCACTAGCTGCTCTAGAGACATATGAAGAAGAAAAAATTGATGCTCGAGAGAAACTTTTAAAAGAACTTCAAGATATACTATCATACAAAAAAACTCTTATTTTTATTAAAGCCGAAGGAGATTTTAAACGTAATCTTCTACGTAAATTAAGAGGTCCACGTAACTAATAAATATCTACTTAAAATATACAAAGGAGATTTTATTTTTACCACTCGCTACTGCTATATTTTCTGTGATAAATCTAATGCTAAAAAAAGATTCATTAGATAAAATTTTCCAATTATTACCATAATCACTTGAATATGATATACCTGTAAAGCCTACAGATACAATATCTCTTCCATTTCTATTAGGAACATATTGTACACAACTTTTATAACCATCATTAGTATTTTGAGCTATTAACTCCCAACTCTTACCACCGTCATTAGTTATGGCTATATTCTTTTGATTATTTGTGGGCTTTGTATAATCCCCTCCATATATAATTCCATTTTTAACATCATAAAAATCTATTGAGTAGCCACCTTGAGTAGATTCTCCTTGAATGATAGGTGTATTATAAACTTTCCAAGAACTACCCTTATTAGTAGATTTATATACTCGAGAAGCTCCTCCTCCACTCAATACCCAAAGAGTATTATCTATACTCTTAATATTAGTATCACTGGCGGCAAAAGCTGCTTCACCAGATACAATTTTTGGTAATATACTACAGTCTAATTTATTCCACGTATTACCACCGTCCATAGTCTTAATAATAGATAGACATCCATCTACAGGATCTCCTATTGCAAAACCTTCTTGATCATTAATAAAAGTTAATGCATCATAAAAAACATTCTCACCATCTTCTGTATAGACAAGCTTCATTTGATTAGTATATAAGTCATATCTATAAAGTAAAGCAGGATTTTCTATTGATAGTAAGAAATAAGCATTTTTAGTAATAGCCACACTTCTAAAAGATGGTTGATTACCTAAAAAATCTACAACTCCTTTATTTTTTTCGGTAATAATGATTTTATCATTTTTATCAAGATTTTGAGTAATTTTAAAGTAGCCATAATGACCATTACTTCCACCATAAACTATACTAGAATCTGTGACAGATATTGCTCTTATCGAAGTACTATCATTTAAAATATGATCCATAGTAACCCCTTTAAAAACAGGAGCATTAGATATTGTTTTTAAAGAAGTTACTTCAATTTCTTTTTTACAAGAGAAGAAAACAATAAAAAAGCTTAAAAAAATAATATAACGCATAATCAAAATTTTAGTAAAAATAGCACTATTAGTATTAGAACCAATACCTTTGCACTTTCAAAATTAAATATGAAATTACATAGAAATTTAGTCTTTGCTGCGGTAGATGCTTTGGGAATGATTTTTAATGATAATGAGCAAGCAGATAAAGTACTACGAAAGGTTCTTAAATTTGATAAACGTTGGGGATCAAGAGATCGTGGTTTTATTGCAGAGACCGTTTATGATATTGTACGTTGGAAACGACTATATTCTGAAATTGCAGAAGTAAAAGCACCATATAGCCGAGAAAATCTATTTAGACTTTTTGCTGTTTGGGCTACTTTAAGAGGTATTACCGTTCCAGACTGGAAACAGATTGAACCTATCCCTTCAAGAAGAATAAAAGGGAAGTTTGATGAACTTTCTAAAATTAGAAAATATAAAGAGTCTATTCCAGATTGGATGGATGAGCTTGGAGAAAAAGCATTAGGTAAAAAATGGGCAGATGAACTTGCAGCGCTTAATAAACAAGCAAACGTTGTTCTTAGGGCTAATACTCTTAAGGCAACAGTAAAAGAAGTTCGAAATACTCTGGCAGATCAAGATATAGACACTCAGATACTAGATACACATCCAGATGCTTTACAACTTGTTGTTCGTAAAAATGTTTTTACCTCTGAGGCCTTTAAAAATGGTTTTTTTGAAGTTCAAGATGCATCTTCTCAAAAAGTAGCTCGTATGACAGGTGTAAGCCCAGGAATGCGAGTAATTGATGCTTGTGCTGGTGCTGGTGGTAAAACGTTACATCTTGCAGCTCTGATGGAAAACAAAGGACAAATCATTGCAATGGATATTTATGAAGGTAAACTCAAAGAACTAAAAAGGCGAGCAAAACGTGCAGGTGCTCATAATATTGAAACAAGAGAAATTACCTCTTCTAAAGTTTACAAAAAATTATATAATACAGCAGATAGAGTTTTAATTGATGCACCTTGCACTGGCTTAGGAACTATAAAACGTAATCCTGATCTTAAATGGAAATTACAACCAGATTTTGTAGATAAAGTTGTAGAAAGACAAGCAGATATACTTCAGAAGTATAGTAAGATGGTTAAAGAAGGTGGTAAAATGTTATATGCTACCTGCTCAATATTACCTCGTGAAAACCAAGAACAAGTACAATCATTCCTCAATACAGAACAAGGGCAAAAATTTTCATTAGAAAAACAACAAACCATTAGCCCTGCAAAATCTGGATATGATGGTTTCTATATGGCACTGCTTTCGCGAAAGCAATAAAAAAACAAATACTATGAAAAAAACATTATTTTTAATTTTATTACTTCCTCTGCTGTCTTTTGGACAGCAAGATTATTATTCTGATACTGCAGTTTTTCTCACTGGAAATGAACTTTTACTTGAGTTAAGATTAAAGCTATCTATACACAATGAAAACTACACATACGGAGACTTTAGAGATACTACCTTAATCACAGATGCAAACTCTGAAGATAGTTCTGAAGTATTATTGATTTATGGTTTTAATGACACAGATGGAGACTGTACTACAGATCGTACTAGAGCCAATAATCTGTTTGGTGGTGATACTTGTGAGTTTAATAGAGAACATACATTCCCTCGTAGTCTTGCAAATCCACCAATGGGAGAGGCAAATAATGCAAATAATGGTATTGTTGCAGATCCTCATAATTTAAGACCTAGTGACGTACAACGTAATGGGAATCGTGGTTCTAAAAAGTTTGCTGATGGTTCTGGAAATTCAGGAGATGTAGGATCTGGAAACTGGTACCCTGGCGATGAATGGAAAGGAGATGTTGCTCGTATCATAATGTATATGTATGTTCGATATGGAGAGCAATGTTTACCTTCTCTTGTTGCTGAGGGAGAATTACAAGAAGGTACAGATATGTTACAAGTGTTATTACAATGGAATGTTGATGATCCAGTGTCTGCCGAAGAAATACAACGTAATGACCCATTAGAACAAGAATATGGAAGTCGTAACCCTTTTATTGACAACCCAATATTAGCTACAAATATATGGGGAGGTCCAGCAGCAGAAGACTTTTGGGGAGTGCTTTCTATAAATTCTGTAGAAGCTACAACTACAACATTATATCCAAATCCAGCTGATACTTTTGTTACTATAAATTCTACAAGAAATTATAACCAAATAAACATATATGATATTTTAGGAAAAAAAATAAATTCTTATCAATTAACCTCTGAAAGTAATCACAGTACAATTGATGTTTCTTCATTACAATCTGGTTTATATATGATAGAAATAGATGATACGGTAAAGAGACTAATTATAGAATAGTTTAGAAATATGTTTAAAAAGAGTGTATACAACAATCTCATAAAATTGCTGTACTAAAACTTAAATTAAAAAAAGCCGAGTGTATTGTTATACTCGGCTTTTTTAATATTCTATTTTTTAAAAAATAATTATCTACATATAATAAAGTTAACCTCACTAACCTAATTAGGTAACATATAATATAAAACTCTATTATCAAGGAGCATATCGTTTATTCAACAACCATTTTATTGAACAATAATTTTTGCTGTCTTAAAAGTTTCAGGATTAGAACTTCCTAGTCTAATAAAATACACCCCTGTAGGCATAGCAGACAAATCTAAATTGATTCTATAACCTCCATCAACCTTAGCAATTGGTTTATAGGTAAGCTGTTGACCAGATATATTAAACAATGCTATAAAAATACGATCATTAAACGCTGTATTTAATTGAACATCAAAATTTTTATTATCAATAGAAGATACAAGAAGTTCTCCATTATTGATTTGTTGTTCTTCAATACTTAGTACTTCTCCTGAAATATTGGCTGTAAAATCATTCGTACGACCAAATGATAAATCACCACAAGGATCTAAGACATCTCCTTCTGTACTTTCGTCCTCACCTCTCAAACGCATTAAATGCGTTCCTTCCGTAGCATTAGGGAAGTCATTAAAATCTATAGTAAACCCAAAATCTGTATTAGCATCGGCAACAGGTTCACTAGAAACAACTTCATCAGGTTCGAAATCATTATTATCATTAAAATCAATCCAAAGTGAATAAACTGAGTCATTAAATCCCATTTGTAAAACTCCTTCAAATGGATTCTCATCCATAGTAAAATTGAAAACAATATCGGTATTATCACTATACCCCGTAGAAGTACCACTACATTGTACATCAAAACTTTGATCTACTAATGTAATTTGGGTTACTCCATCATTAGAGTCAGAACAATTAGCTAAAGGTTGACATAAAAAACTTTCTATAGTAATAGTTGAAGAATCATTTGAAGTATCTTGATCTATGTCTAATAGTGTACTTACAGTAAGTGTATAGTCTTGAAGAACAGATAAATCTATTGTTTGTGCAAAAGTGTATTCTAAAGATTCTGATGAAGCTAAGGTTTCAGTTATTGTTTCTGTAATTATAGTACCATCAATATTTATACTAATATCAAAATCGGATTGATCAAATACTCCAAAATTTGTAACATTTACAGTAACTCCTTCTACACTAGTAAAATCACCTTCAGTAAGAGGTGCAATTATTTCAGTTACACCTATGTCATTCCCTAATAAATGTTCTACTTCTTTAGAGAACGCATCATTTCCAGTAAACTCATCTTCAGCAAAAACAGTTGTAGCCTCTATTAAATACAATTGCCCAGCAATAGACAGGTCTAATGTTTGAGTAAATGTATATGTTGTAGATTCTCCAGGAAGAATAGTACCTACAAAAGTTTCATTAGCAATAATTATACCATCAAGACTCAACTGAATATCTACATCAGTTTTTGGTTCAGCACCAAAATTTCTAATTACAATCTCAACAACTTCATTCTCTGTAAAAATAGCATCATTAGGAGAGTTAATAGCACTAACTCCTATATCATTTGCAAATCCACCAGATAAGCTAAAGGATGCAATTCTTGTATTCCAGAAATTGTTTGTAGAAAAATATTCTGCAATATGCCAAAAGGTAAAATTATCAGGGTCCATTGATAGTTGAGAATAATCTCCAAATCTATTTGTAGTTGTCTGGACACCTACTCCACTAATAATAGTTTCTTCAGCAACAGTCATTTCCCCTAAGGGATCATCTGCAAATCTACCTGTATAAGCAACTCCAACTGGTGTATCTGGGCCTCCTATGTTAAAAGCTAAACCTATATTTCCTTGAGCATCTATAGCTCCACTTCCCATAAAACGACTATTACCATCAGATGGCGCATAAGTACCTTCTTGAAAAACAGACCAATCTTCTGTATCGCTGTTTCTTAATTCTATCCAACGTACTCCTGCGGTAGAATTATCTTCCTGCACATCTACATTAAAAGTAACTAGCCAAGAGTTATGATCTTCAAAAGGTCTATAATGTGCTGCATATGAAATAACCCCTGTAATCATATCAATACGTTGCGCAGTTCCTGGCTGTTGTAATTCACCAGCACCAAAAGGTGCTAAAAATGAATCAAAAGGAGTCACTGGAATTTCTAAAGGTGCTGAAACGTTAGAATTTTCTGGAGTTTCAAAATCGATATCTAACTCCCATACTTTTAAGTGATCAAAAGCTGCACCCCAACCATCATCTTGCAAATAGGTAATATAGCCAGGAGTCTCAGGATCAAATTCTTCTCCTAATAAATAGGCTGGCTCAGGACTGAATACCGTATTTGGATTATTAATTATACCGGGTAAAGTAAACCCTTGTATTTGAGGATTTGCTTCTCCAGCTAGCATTACATCTCTTTCTAGTGCAAAAACATTATCACCTCCTTTATTTGCTGTTAGATAATATGCATCGTGCCATACAGAATAATGTGGATAATCTGGAAATGTATCTAGAGGGAACTCATATAAAAAGTAAGCTCCTGTTGGATCTGGCGTTTCAGATATTGCAATTGCAAGGCCGTTGTTACTAGTATTAAATTGACTCACAAACCAGCGATCTGCTAGTTGATCATACATTATTATTGGATCACCACTGTTTTGTCCATCTCCAATAAAATTACCAAGATTAGTTGGTCCTGCTAATACATTTCCTTCTTTATCATACACTATGATAGCTACATTCACACCACTAACATAATGATTAGGTCCTACAGCTCCTGAAGGGTCTGGAGGTGTTGCTTGACCACTTTGAGCAATATTAGGTCCATCAAAACTCTGTTGCAGATTACGTGTTTGTCTAGCGATATTAACTGCAGTTTGTCTAATTGGATCACCTCCTACAGGTAGAGAATTTGGCGCTTCAAATCCGTTAACAGGAAAATTATTAGGGATAATTTTATATTCACTTTTTCCTGAAGTTTCAGGTTGAGTTAGAGGAAAATCTCTTAAAGGAATTGTTTTTCTAATAAAGGTTCCTTGAGAAATAGTTGATGCTCCTTGTTCTTGCGAATATCCATTAACAATTAATAAAAAAAGACAAGTAAGAAATAATATTTTTTTAATCATATCGGTTTTTTTAAAAAAAACTAAATTAATACATATTTAAGTTTTAATGGCAAAAAAAGTAAGTTAACAACGTGTTAAATAATAATTAACAATAGTCTTAATGAAAACTAATTAAATGATAATGAAAAACCATAAATTTGCACCTATAAAAACAACTACAATTTCATAAGGATGATTTACTTTTTTGGTAACCCTAAAAGTACTGTATATGCAGTACAAGCCACTCAAGAATTTACTCAAGAAAATATTGCCAAACTAGTATGGCTTTTTGGCAACTCTCCTAAAATTGAAGCGTCTATAATAGACGCTTTTTTTATTGGTCCTAGAGCTGCAATGATTACTCCTTGGAGTACAAATGCTGTAGAGATCACTCAAAATATGGGGGTTGAAGGAATTTTGAGAATAGAAGAATTTTCTGCTTTCGCGAAAGCAGAACAAGCTCCAAAGTATGACCCTATGATATCTCAAGCATACAAGGGATTAAATCAAGATATTTTTTTAATAGATGTTATTCCTAAAGAAATACTCCCTATAAAAGATGTAGCGGCATATAATAAACAAGAAGGACTTTCTCTAAGTGATGAAGAAGTAACATATCTTGAGCAAGTTGCTACAAAAATAGGAAGACCTCTAACTGATTCTGAAGTTTTTGGATTTAGTCAAGTAAATTCTGAGCATTGTAGACACAAAATATTTAATGGAACTTTTATTATTGATGGTCAAGAAATGCCGTCTTCACTCTTTAAACTCATTAAAGAGACCTCTAAACAAAATCCTAATACAATTGTATCTGCTTACAAAGATAATGTAGCTTTTATTGAAGGTCCAAGTGTGACACAATTTGCTCCAGACACAGCAGATAAACCAGATTTTTATAAAGAAAAAGAATTTAACAGTGTGATTTCTCTCAAAGCAGAAACGCACAACTTCCCTACTACCGTAGAGCCTTTTAACGGAGCAGCCACAGGATCTGGAGGAGAAATACGAGACAGACTTGCTGGTGGTAAAGGTTCTCTACCCCTCGCAGGAACCGCTGTATATATGACTCCATATTCTAGATTAGAACAAGGTAGACCTTGGGAGCAAAATATGAATGAACGTAAATGGCTCTATCAAAACCCTATAGACCTGTTAATTAAAGCTTCAAATGGAGCTTCTGATTTTGGGAATAAATTTGGGCAACCATTAATTGTTGGTTCTGTATTAACGTTTGAACACGAAGAAGACGGACGTCGTCTAGGCTATGATAAAGTGATAATGCAAGCTGGAGGAATAGGATATGGAAAGCGAGAGCAAGCTATAAAAGACACGCCACAAGATGGTGATAAAATAGTCATTCTAGGTGGTGAGAATTATCGCATTGGTATGGGAGGTGCTGCAGTTTCTAGTGCAGATACAGGCGCTTTTGATAGCGGTATAGAACTTAATGCTGTACAACGCTCAAATCCAGAAATGCAAAAGCGTGCTTCAAATGCTGTACGCGGTATGGTAGAAAGTGATGTAAATCCTATCGTATCTATACACGATCACGGTGCTGGAGGGCATTTAAATTGTCTTTCAGAATTAGTAGAAGACACAGGAGGTCTTATAGACCTGGATAAACTTCCAGTAGGAGATCCTACCTTATCTGCAAAAGAAATCATAGGTAATGAGTCACAAGAACGTATGGGTCTTGTAATAGGAGATAAAGATATAGATACTTTAAAACGCATTGCAGATCGTGAGAGATCTCCTATATATACTGTGGGTGATGTTACTAATGACCATAGATTTACTTTTAAAAGTAAGTCTACAGGTAAGAGTCCTATGGATCTTGAACTTGGAGATATGTTTGGTAGCTCGCCAAAAACAGTATTAAAAGACAAAACAATAACAAGAAATTATAAATCACCTAATTACTCTTTAGAAAATATACACGATTATCTAGAACAGTTACTTCAATTAGAAGCTGTAGCCTGTAAAGATTGGCTTACTAACAAAGTAGATCGATGTGTGGGTGGTCGCGTTGCAAAACAGCAATGTGCTGGTCCATTACAATTACCACTTAACAATGTTGGAGTAATGGCTTTAGATTTTAAAAGTTCTGAAGGAATTGCAACTTCTATAGGTCACTCCCCTGTTTCAGGATTAATAGATCCTGTTGCTGGAAGTAAAAATAGTATTGGTGAAGCACTTACAAACATTGTTTGGGCACCACTTACAGATGGACTTAAAAGTATAAGTCTTTCTGCAAACTGGATGTGGCCTTGTAAAAATGAAGGAGAAGATGCTAGGCTTTACAAAGCAGTATCTGCTATTTCAGAAATGGCAATTAACTTAGGGATCAATGTTCCTACTGGTAAAGACAGCCTTTCTATGAAACAAAAATATCCCGATGGTGATATTATTGCTCCTGGAACTGTTGTAATTTCTGCTGCAGGAAGTTGTAATGATATTACAAATGTGATTGAGCCAGTTCTCAAAAAAGATGGAGGAAGTATCTATTACATCAATATGTCTGGAGACACCCATAAACTTGGAGGTTCTAGTTTTGCTCAAGTATGTAAAACAATAGGAAATGAAGCGCCAAGCATTGTAAATGATACCGCTTTCGCGAAAGCGTTTAACACACTGCAACAACTCATTAAAGATCATAAAATAGTAGCAGGCCACGATATAGGAAGCGGCGGTCTTATTACAACTTTATTAGAACTTTGCTTTGCAGATGTGAGTTTAGGAGCTTCGTTAGACTTAACTACTATTGGAGAACAAGATCTCATAAAACTTTTATTTTCTGAAAATATAGGTGTCGTTTTTCAAGCAACAGACAATTCGGTTGAAACTGTTTTAAATGAGAATAATATCTCATTCTATAAAATAGGAACAGTAAAAAATACACCTGAATTAACTATAAAAAGTAATGGTGTAGAAATGGGCCTTAATATAGAGTCTTTAAGAGATACCTGGTTTAAAACATCGTATTTGTTAGATAATAAGCAAACTGCAAATAGTCTTGCAAAAGAGCGATATGAAAATTATAAAGTACAACCACTTAAATATACATTTCCTCAAAATTTTACAGGAAAACTTCCTATAATTGACAAATCAAAACCTCGTCCCAAAGCTGCAATCTTGAGAGAAAAGGGAAGTAACTCTGAGCGTGAGATGGCTAATGCTATGTATCTCGCAGGATTTGATGTAAAAGATGTGCATATGACAGATCTTATTGAAGGTCGTGAGACATTAGAAGATATTCAGTTTTTAGGAGCTGTAGGAGGCTTTTCAAATAGTGATGTTTTGGGATCTGCAAAAGGATGGGCCGGAGCAATAAAATATAATGAGAAAGCTAATAAAGCAATAAAGAATTTCTTTGCTCGTGAAGACACACTCTCTGTAGGTATTTGTAACGGTGCACAATTATTTTTAGAACTTGACCTTATTAATCCTAACCACGAGAAATTAGCTAAATTAAAACATAATAATAGTCAAAAACACGAAAGTAATTTTACTTCTGTTGCTATTCAAAAAAATAATAGTGTAATGCTATCTAGCCTTGAAGGTACAACCTTAGGAGTATGGATCTCTCACGGAGAAGGAAGGTTTGATATGCCTATGGCTAAAGAAAACTATAATATAGTTGGTACATATGGGTATGAAGATTATCCATCAAACCCTAACGGTTCTGATTTTAATACCGCGATGATATGTGATAAATCAGGTAGACATCTAGCAACAATGCCGCACATAGAAAGATCTACTTTCCCTTGGAATTGGGCACACTACCCTACAGGAACAGATCATAAAGTAAGTCCTTGGATTGAAGCATTTGCAAATGCTCGTGTTTGGATAGAAAAATAAGAACAATTCTATCTATTTTTATAAGGTTAAGATAACTGCATCATAATGCTTTTATCTTAACCTTTTTCTTTTTTTTTAAATCTATCAATAAGTTTATTTAAGTTTTATTAGAAAAAAAATATTTTATTCGACAAAACATAAATAATTCAGTTTAGCATATTCCTAATATTTAATTTAAAAAGTTAACTATTTATTAATAGATTTGAAATCAAATTCTCACATTCACAATTACTTAGTAAAAAACAACAACAAGTACTATGCGTGCATAGTAAATTTATGTATATTTACATTTTACTTGTATTAGTATTATATGAAAGACAAAACAATTGATTATTGTTTAAGAGCCACTTGGCAAGCAGTAATGAAAATGTATAATGAACAAGCTGTCCAGTTTGACACTACAATGGCTGTAGGTTTTGCTCTTTTGAGCATAGATCCAGAAGAAGGTACACCCTCTACAGCATTAGGGCCTCGTATGGGTATGGAAGCGACTTCTCTATCTCGCACTCTTAAAACTATGGAAGAAAGAGGTCTTATTATACGTAAACCTAATCCAGCAGATGGACGTGGCGTATTAATACATTTAACAGAATTTGGAAAAGAGAAAAGAGATTTTTCTAAAAGTCGTGTAAAAACTTTTAACAATGCAGTTAGAAGCAATATTTCTGACGAAAAAGTGAATCACTTTTATGAGGTTATTGATACTATAAATGACCTCATACAAAATAGAAAAGTATTTAACCAAGAAGAAACTATACTATAAATAATGGCAAAAAGAAGAATCAAAAAAGTCGCTGTCATCGGTAGTGGAATTATGGGAAGCGGTATTGCTTGTCATTTTGCAAATATCGGTGTAGACGTTTTATTATTAGACATCGTTCCTCGTGAACTTAATGATAAAGAAAAAGCAAAAGGTCTAACTTTAGAAGACAAAGTAGTTCGCAACCGTATGGTTAATGACTCACTTAAAGCCGCTTTAAAAAGTAAGCCCTCTCCTATTTATAATCAATCTTTTGCAAATCGCATTACCACAGGTAATCTTAAAGACGATATTGCTAAAGTAAAAGACGTAGATTGGATTATAGAAGTTGTTGTAGAACGTTTAGATATCAAAAAGCAAGTTTTTGAAAATCTAGAAAAACACAGAACCCCAGGAACTCTTATTACTTCTAACACTTCTGGTATTCCTATAAACTTTATGAGTGAAGGTCGTAGTGAAGATTTTCAGAAGCATTTCTGTGGGACTCACTTCTTTAACCCAGCTCGTTATTTAAAATTATTTGAAATTATTCCTGGTCCTAAGACAGACCAAGAAGTTCTTGATTTCTTAAATAATTATGGAGAACAATTTTTAGGAAAAACTTCTGTAATTGCAAAAGATACTCCAGCATTTATCGGTAACCGTATAGGTATTTTCTCAATTATGTCATTGTTCCATACTGTAAAAGATATGGGAATGACTATTGAAGAGGTCGATAAACTTACTGGTCCAGTAATAGGACGTCCTAAATCTGCAACATTCCGTACTGTAGATGTTGTGGGTCTTGATACACTTGTGCACGTTGCAAATGGTATTGCTGAGAATTGTCCTAATGATGAACGCGCAGCACTTTTTGCGCTACCTGATTTTATTGGGACTATGATGGAAAACAAATGGCTAGGGTCTAAATCTGGTCAAGGGTTTTATAAGAAAACAAAAAATGATCAAGGAAGAACTGAGATTTTATCTTTAGATCTAGATACTCTTGAGTATAGAGAAAAGAAAAGAGCAAAATTTGCAACACTAGAACTCACTAAAAACATAGACAACGTTTATGATCGTTTTAAAGTTTTAGTTGGTGGTAAGGATAAAGCTGGAGAGTTTTACCGTAAGTCATTTGCACACTTATTTGCATATGTACAAAACAGAATTCCAGAAATCACAGACGAGCTATACAAAATAGATGATGCTATGAAAGCTGGTTTTGGATGGGAACACGGTCCTTTCCAAATTTGGGATGCTATAGGAGTAGAAAAAGGAATCGAGCTTATGAAAGCCGAAGGTCTTGAAGTTGCCACTTGGGTAACAGATATGATTGCAGCAGGAAGTGATACTTTCTACTCTGTAAAAGATGGAGCTACTTTTGCTTATACCGCTTCCGCGAAAGCGCAACAAAAGAAACCAGGTCAAGACTCATTTATAATTCTTGATAACATTAGAAAACAGACAGAAGTATTTTCTAACTCTGGAGTATCTGTACAAGACCTTGGAGATGGTATTTTAAATGTAGAATTCCGTTCTAAGATGAACTCTATTGGTGGAGATGTACTTGCTGGAGTTAATAAAGCAATAGATCTTGCAGAAAAAGATTATGATGGACTAGTAATAGGAAATCAAGGAGCAAACTTCTCTGTAGGAGCAAATATTGGGATGATTTTTATGTTTGCTGTAGAGCAAGAATATGATGAGCTCAATGCCGCTGTAAAATATTTCCAAGATACGTGTATGCGCCTTCGTTATTCTTCAATTCCAACAGTTGTTGCTCCTCACGGAATGACATTAGGTGGTGGTTGTGAGATGACACTTCACGCAGATCGTGTAGTTGCTGCTGCCGAATCTTATATTGGACTTGTAGAGTTTGGTGTAGGTGTAATTCCTGGTGGTGGAGGTTCTAAGGAAATGGCCCTAAGAGCATCTGATAAATTTGATAAAGGCGATGTGCAATTAAACGTTCTTCAAGAACACTTCTTGACTATAGGTATGGCAAAAGTCTCTACCTCTGCTCACGAAGCATATGATCTCAATATATTAAAGCACGGTAAAGATCTTGTGGTTGTAAATCGTGATCGCCAGATCGCAACAGCAAAAGCTCTAGCACGTCAAATGGCAGATATGGGTTATACTCAACCTGTAAAACGTAATGATGTGCTAGTTTTAGGAAAACAAGCCTTAGGGATGTTCTTAGTAGGAACAGATTCTATGGAAGCTTCTAACTACATTTCAGAACACGACCGTAAGATTGCAAACAAACTTGCTTATGTAATGGCAGGTGGTGATTTATCTGAACCTACTCGTGTTTCTGAACAATATTTATTAGACCTAGAACGTGAAGCATTCTTGTCATTAAGTACAGAACGCAAAACGTTAGAACGTATTCAACATATGTTGAAAAAAGGGAAACCATTGAGAAACTAGACTAGAGACTAGAGACTAAAGACTAGAAGAATACAAAAAAAGAAACTAGATTATAATGGGGAGACATAATTTTAAGAAAATGATTATCTGGCAAAAGAGCATAGATTTCGTTTCTGATAGTTATGCATTGACAAAAACATTTCCAGATATGGAAAGATTCAATTTGATCTCACAAATGAATAGATGTGCAGTTTCTATACCTTCTAACATAGCGGAAGGTTCAAGTAAAAGCACAGATAAACATTTTAAAACCTATTTAGAAACAAGTTTAGGATCGGCTTTTGAATGGGAAACGCAGCTTAATGTTGCTTACAACCAAAGATATTTAGACAAAAAATCTTTTGAAGAATTAGAAAATAAAGTTTTACAAATACAGAAAATGATAGGTTCTTTTATTGTCAACCTCAATAATTAAAATCTAGTTTCTAGAGCGTAGCGTTTCTAGATTCTAGTATCTCAAGACCTAACTAAAAATATAGTAATTATGGTAAAGACAGCATATATAGTAAAAGCATATAGAACTGCAGTAGGAAAAGCACCGAGAGGGGTTTTCCGCTTTAAGCGAGCAGATGAGCTTGCGGCAGAAACCATTCAGCATATGATGAAGGAACTGCCAGAATTTGATAAAAAACGCATTGATGACGTTATTGTTGGAAATGCAATGCCAGAAGGCTCTCAAGGTCTTAATATGGCACGTTTAATCTCATTAATGGGATTAGATGTAATAGATGTACCTGGAGTGACTGTAAACCGTTTTTGTTCTTCAGGAATTGAAACTATTGGAATGGCCGTAGCAAAAATACAGTCTGGAATGGCAGAATGTATTATTGCTGGCGGTGCAGAGTCTATGAGCTCTGTCCCTATGACAGGTTTTAAACCAGAATTAAACTATGATGCTGTAGTAAAAACAGGTCACGAAGATTATTACTGGGGAATGGGAAATACAGCAGAAGCTGTTGCAAATGAGTTTAATGTTTCTCGTGAAGATCAAGATGAGTTTGCATATAATTCTCATATGAAAGCATTAAAAGCACTTGCCGAAGATCGTTTTCAAGATCAGATTGTTCCTATAGATGTTGAGCAAACCTATATAGATGCAAACGGTAAAAAAGCAACTAAAACATATACTGTAAACAAAGATGAAGGTCCTCGTAAAGGAACTAACAAAGAAGCACTTGCAAAGCTTAGAGCTGTTTTTGCTCAAGGCGGAAGTGTGACAGCTGGTAATTCTTCTCAAATGAGTGATGGTGCTGCTTTTGTGATGGTTATGAGTGAAGATATGGTAAAAGAATTAGGTATAGATCCTATTGCGCGTATGGTAAACTATGCAGCAGCAGGCGTACCACCTCGCATTATGGGTATTGGTCCTGTCGCAGCTATTCCGAAGGCATTAAAGCAAGCAGGATTACAACAAAAAGATATTGACCTTATAGAACTTAATGAGGCTTTTGCTTCGCAATCTCTAGCTGTGATTAGAGAATTAGACCTTAATCCAGATATCATTAATGTAAATGGAGGAGCAATTGCATTAGGTCATCCACTAGGATGTACAGGAGGAAAACTTTCGGTTCAATTATTTGATGAGATGCGTAAGCGTAATATGCAAGGAAAGTACGGTATGGTTACAATGTGTGTAGGTACTGGACAAGGAGCAGCAGGAATATTTGAGTTTTTGAACTAACAACTACTCTTTAGCTCTTAGCTCTTAGCTCTTAGCTCTTAGCTCTTAGCTCTTAGCAAAATAAAAAATCAATTAAAAAATTTCGCGAAAGCGTAAAAACATAAATCTAAAAACACAAATGGCAACAGAAGCAACAGAAAATGACATCCTACGTGGAGGACAGTTTATCGTAAAGGAAACTGCTTGTGAAGATATATTCACAATAGAAGATTTAAATGAAGAGCAAAAAATGATGCGTGATAGTACAAAAGAGTTTGTAGATCGCGAATTATGGGCGCACTGGGAAAAATTTGAACAAAAAGACTATGCATATACTGAAGCGTGTATGCGTAAAGCAGGAGAACTAGGATTACTAGGAGTTGCTGTACCTGAGAAATATGAAGGTCTCGGAATGGGATTTGTCTCTACTATGCTTGTTTGTGATTACATTTCTGGAGCGACGGGATCTTTTAGTACAGCTTTTGGTGCACATACTGGAATAGGTACAATGCCTATTACTTTATATGGTAATGAAGAACAAAAGATGAAGTATGTACCTAAGCTTGCTTCTGGAGAATGGTTTGGAGCTTACTGTCTTACTGAGCCAGGTGCCGGATCTGATGCAAATTCTGGAAAAACAAAAGCCGTACTTTCTGACGATGGAAAAACCTATAAGATTTCTGGACAAAAAATGTGGATTTCTAATGCAGGTTTTTGTAATGTGTTTATCGTTTTTGCTCGTATAGAAGATGATAAAAATATTACTGGATTTATTATAGAAAATGACCCTTCTAATGGAATTACTCTAGGTGATGAAGAAAAGAAATTAGGAATACACTCCTCTTCTACTCGTCAGGTATTCTTTAACGATACTGTAGTTTCTGTAGATAATATGCTTTCTACACGAGGTAATGGTTTTAAAATTGCGATGAATGCCTTAAATGTAGGTCGTATTAAGCTTGCTGCAGCTTGTCTAGATGCACAACGTCGTGTTATTAATGAAGCGACTACCTATGCTAAAGAACGTGTACAGTTCAAAACACCTATTATAAATTTTGGTGCTATTAAACAAAAGCTTGCGCTTATGGCAACTAATGTATATGTAGATGAGAGTGCTTGCTATCGTGCTGCAAAAAACATAGAAGATCGTATTGCTATGCGTGAAGCTTCTGGAAATAGCCACCAAGAAGCAGAGCTTAAAGGGGTTGAAGAATATGCTATTGAATGTTCTATACTTAAAGTTGCGGTTTCTGAAGATGTGCAAAATACTACGGATGAAGGTATACAGATTTTTGGAGGTATGGGGTTCTCTGCAGATACCCCTATGGAAAGCGCTTGGCGTGACGCACGTATCTCTCGTATATATGAAGGTACCAATGAAATTAACCGTATGCTTACTGTAGGTATGATGGTAAAAAAAGCGATGAAGGGTCACGTAGATTTTATGGGCCCAGCAATGGCTGTAAAAGACGAGCTAATGGGTATCCCATCTTTTGATACTCCAGATTACTCTGAGACATTATCTGAAGAAAAAGCGCTTCTAAAAAGTCTTAAAAAAGTATTTTTAATGGTAGCAGGTGCTGCAGCGCAAGCTTATGGAACAGAGCTTGAGCAACACCAACAATTATTAATGGCAGCATCAGATATACTCATAGAAGTATATATGGCAGAAAGTGCTATTTTGCGTACTGAGAAAAATGCAAAACGTTATGGTGTAGAAACACAAGCAATACAAATTGCAATGTCTCAATTATATTTATTTAATGCGGTAGATATCATTCAAACAAAAGCAAAAGAAGCTATTGTTTCTTTTGCCGAAGGGGATGAACAGCGTATGATGCTTATGGGACTTAAACGTTTTACAAAATATAAAAACCAACCTAATATTATTGGCCTTCGCAACCAGATTGCTGCCGATATTGAAGAGAATGGAAAATATCGTTTTGATGGATAATCAAAATAGTAATATATTTAAAAAGCCCGGAATTTTATTTTCGGGCTTTTTAAATGATGTTAATTCTAATATGTCTATCTTCTCCATATATTACAGAAATTCCTTGCATATCATCTGTTACATCTAGTCTTTCTGTTTCATCTTCTGCTGAACAAGCATTTAGTGTTAGTATAGCTACAAAAATTGCAAACGTAAATAATTTCATTGTCTTCATAATAAATAAGTTTGATTAAAATAGATATTTAGCTTTCTACTAAACTCAAAACAAACCTAATACAGTTTTTTTATGATTTCAACCACATAAAGATGTGGTGCATACATAAAATTATGATAAACAAACGTTTACACGTTTCAATAATCATATAAAAAATAGGTGGATTCAAGTCATAAACGCAACAACTCCGTTGTTGTTGATTGCGTTAACAAATACTTCATAAAGATAACTTACAAGATGTAAATAATCTTAAAGACAACGTTCATAAAAAAATGAAAGCCATACAGTTTTAAAAAGGTTTATTTTTTTATGGTTGAGGTAAATATTGTAGATACTGATAATCTAGCTTGGCATCTTGCTCAAGCTTTTAGTAGTCAGAAAAATGTTTCAGTAAAGCAAGTTGTAGGAAGGTCTCAAAAAGCACTTTCTGTGTTTAAAAACATCACTAAAGATCTTGTTGATACCCAAAACCTAAAATCTGTTACAATCACTATTATAGCAGTGAGTGACGATGCAATAGAAAGTGTTTACAAACAGCTTCCTTATAGTAATGGATTAGTAGTACATACTTCTGGATCTACAACTATGCTTTCGCGAAAGCAAACTAATAACACGTGAGTTCGATATAAGAAAACAAGATAATTATTTGATTATTAGGTGTTTTATGTCCTTGTTACTTGTTGTTTATTGAAATGTAAGTCAGATTTTTACGTTTTTAGTTAATTAAAACTCATTTTTTATAATCAAAATAAA
>CALKZS010000014.1 GCA_938002835.1 uncultured Dokdonia sp.
AATAATCGATCTCTTTTGTGTTAAATAAAATATCAGTATTAGCTATACTTTCAAGCACTATTTTACTAGAATCACTAATGATAATAGGTGAGAATTCGGTAGTTTCTCCGTGTTGATGCCATACCATTCTAATAGTGTCAGGAATATAACCTTCTTTCATCACTATAAAATTTTCTAAGGGTCTCTCACTCATATTAAATTTGAAATATCCATTATTATCTGTTTTATGAATGCTATCTATTTCTCCATAAAAATCTTCTTTAAGAATAGCATCTGGAATAGGTCTTCCTAACTCATCTACAACAATACCTGCATAATAATCATTTAAATGCTCATCACACGATACTATACAAGCTAAGATTGCAAATAATGGTAAAAGTATTTTGTAGTTCATTGTTAGCCTAGTTGTAATGATTATGTAATGTACAAACTATGATACGTATATGTATAATCCTTTTTTAAATGAAAAATTTCAATAGAAAATACACTGTATTTTCTATTGAAATTTATAGTTATAAAATATGTATTTTTTTGTAAACCTTAAAAAGCATTTACAATCTCAAAGAAGTCTTTTGCTTTAAGAGAAGCACCACCTATAAGACCGCCATCTACATCTGGTTTGCTAAAGATTTCTTGAGCATTTGCAGGTTTTACAGAACCACCATATAAGATAGTTACATTATTTGCAACATCTTGGCTGTATTGAGCAGCAACTGTCTTACGTATAAAAGCGTGCATATCTTGTGCTTGTTCTGGTGAAGCAGTTTCTCCCGTACCTATTGCCCATACAGGTTCATAAGCAAGAACAATGTGAGACCAAGCGACCTTTTCTATATGAAATAAAGCATTCTTAAGTTGGCTAGCAACGACAGCTTCGTGTTTACCACTTTTGCGATCTTCTAGTTCTTCACCAAAACAAAAGATAACTCTCATATCATTTTTTAGCCCTGCATTTACTTTTGATGCAAGTAAATCATCACTTTCATTAAAGTATGCACGGCGCTCACTATGACCTATAATCACAGTAGATACACCCACACTTTTAAGCATCTCTGCAGAGATCTCACCTGTATAAGCACCGCTTTCTGCTTGATGCATATTTTGCGCAGCGACTGTGATGTCAGTATTAGTCAAAGTTTGAGAAGCATAGTCAAGGTTTATATAGGTAGGTGCAATAATAACTTCTGCATCACCTTCATTTTTCTCATTTTTAAGATCAGTAATTAATGACTTTGTAGCATTAAGATCATTATTCATTTTCCAGTTTCCTGCGACAATATGTTTTCTCATAAATATATTTTTTATCTATTTGAGGTATACTTTATAGGGATGTATACCTTTCCTCAAATATAAGCACCTTGTGAGAGGTTTTGGGTACGTTATATAGAGTTTTAACGATTACGTTTTCGTGATCATATTAAGTTTGCTATCATTCTAGGCGATGTAAAATAATTCCGCTTTCGCGAAAGCGGAATAAACACTCAGATCAAACTTGCTACAGTTCTTACATAGATATTATTCTAATTTTATTTTAGGATCTAGCCACGCATAAATGAAGTCTACCAAAATATTGATTGTCACAAACAAGGTTGCAATGATTAAGACCGTCCCCATAATAATGGGTAAGTCTAAGGTGTTAAGAGCATCTACTATTTCTTTTCCGAGACCATTCCAGCCAAAAATATATTCTACAAAAACGGCTCCGGCGAGCATAGATGCAAACCAGCCAGAGATAGCAGTCACTACTGGATTGAGTGCATTTTTGAGTGCGTGATTTTTGATAATTCGAAATTTAGAAAGCCCTTTTGCACGCGCGGTTCTTATATATTCTTGATTGTATACCTCTAATAACGAGTTGCGCATTAGTTGTATGACAACAGCGAGTGGTCTAATCCCTAAAACAACAGCTGGTAAAATGATATTTTTCCATTGTATGGTGATCTCTTCTCCAAAATCATCCATTGCATACAAACTCCCTGTCATAGATAAATGGGTGTACTTGTGTAATACATACCCAAACAACCAAGCAAATAAAATAGCGCTAAAAAAACTAGGGACACTCATCCCAAACGTACTTACAATCTGTATGGTTTTATCTAGCCAACTATCACGAACTTGAGCAGACACTATTCCTAAGAAAATACCTAAAACAAAAGCAATTGTAATAGCGCATATAGAAAGCACGATGGTATTAGGTAATGTTTCTTTAATGACTTCTGTTACTGGTTTTCCAGTCTTTTGAAAGCTTTCTCTTAAATAAGGATATTTTAAAACTACGGTGGTATTTTTTATAGAAAATAAGGTTAATGCGTTGTATTTACCTGTAGCTAGAGAAGTATAGTTAGTAGAATCTTTTGAGTGAAAAGAAAGGATTGATAAATCATTGAGATAGTATCCATATTGTGTAAATACAGGTTTGTCAAAACCATATTTTGCACGCACTTTTGCGAGCTGTTCAGGATCTTCGTTTTGATCTAGCATCATACGAGCAGGATCGCCTGGTAATACAGTAAATAAAAAGAAAATAACCGTTATAACACCTAGTAAAGTGATAAACGCATAGCTCAATTTTTTTACTAGGTAATACAGCATTAATTATAGTTGTAAGGTAGTGATGCTTTCTTTCTTTTTTCTGCCTCTTCTAGTGTGATAGGTGTATAAATAACATCTTCTCCAAGAAGATCTCTAGTATATTCTTCTATGGATCGTGTAAAACCAGCTTCTTTTCTCCTGTTATTTAAATTTTCGGGATCTTTTACAGGCCAGATAAATGATGGGTTGTCACCATAGGATACTGCTTGTGTGCCATAGAGTTGCATCTCTCCTTTATTCATCAAATATCGATCTTCCATCATTGCCACAAGCCTGTAGGGAAGTTCTTCTTTATGAGCTGCATCTTTTAGTAGAGGCAAATATTGCTCTATATATTCTGGGTTGTGTTGTATCACATACCAAGCAGCTGTATTTGTAGGTTTTCCCACAAGTGATTTTCCTGGATATCCTTGTGTGTCTAATAGATGTCGTATTCTGGTTAAATTACTGCTATCTAGCGCTACTTGTCTTTTCCAAAGATTACCTTCATAATCTACAGGTTCTAGTCCCATTTTTTTACCCTCAAGCGCACGTTCTTCGGGAGTGGAAAGATGCATTAAGCGTCTGTACTTTTGGTCTAAGACTGCAATACTATCTAACTCGTGTTTGAGAGTAAAATCTAGATGTGGTTGTGCCGTAGGAAGTTCTTTAAGGCGTAACTCTTCTGCATCATTGTAATGTAATTTTTGCACAATAGTTCCTTTGTCAAGACTTACGATTCCTGGGCTTGCCCTAACGATAGTTTTTAAGGTAGTTTCATCTGTATAATAAAAGTCAAATGGTAGTTTAAAGTCATTTACAAATTTTTCTGTCTCCAATTGTGCAGATGAGCTCAGACCTATTACCGTATATCCTTTTCTAATAGCGTCTTCTGAGAGTTGTTTTATAGCATAATAACCTTCTCGTTCTGTATTTGCGAGGTTGTATGCAACAATGGCGATTACATTTTCTTTTTCTAAGAAAGTAGTGGTATAATCTTTATCACCACGTTCAATGGTAAAATCGTGCACAGGAGGTTCATATCCTTCTTGAGTTTGAACTACTTCATAACTTATATATTCTCCGTCTACTTGAGGGTAGCCACCAGAAGTAGTAATAATTTTCTCTTCTCCGTTTACATTAAATTTCCATTGATATTCAAAAACAGCTTCTGGAGCTCCTTCAGGAATGGTCATTCCTTCTGCGATATTAGAACCTTCTTTATAGGCTCTAAAGTCTAACCAAGGTAAATGCATTAGTACATAATACCCAAAAGTCATACAAGCTATAAATGATATAAAAATGAGAATGATGTTGGATAATTTTGCAAATAAAGGGTTGATATGTTTCTGGTTGATCATTAAAAATAAAATGAGCACCAATAAGATAACATCTTTTATAAAGGATTCCCAAGGAACTAGCGGAATGGCATCGCCAAAACATCCACAATCTGTTACCTTATTAAAGTAAGCAGAGTAGAAGGTAAGGAACGTAAAAAAGGCAATCATTAATAATAACAACCATAAAGTAATTTTTTTACGATGGCCTATTAACAATGCAATCCCTAATAAGATTTCTACAATCACTAAAATAATAGCAATAAGCAATGCATAAGGTGATAAAAATTCTAGTCCTAAAACTTCTGCACTAAAATATTCTTGAAGTTTATAAGAAAATCCTAAAGGATCATTGAGTTTTATAAAACCACTAAAAATAAATAGTGCGCCTACAATAAATCGAGCAATGTGCGTGAGTACTTTCATATTACCTATTTGTTCTGCTTTTGCAGAAATCTAATTGAATTACTTTAAAAACAGAATTATCTAATATTAATATTTTTTTGCTAACAGCTAACAGCTAACAGTTAAACCCCTAAATGTATCAATGCAAACACTGCATAATTAATCATATCTTGATAGTTTGCGTCTATTCCTTCAGAAACCAGCGTTTTTCCTTGGTTATCTTCTATTTGTTTTACACGCAATAATTTTTGGAGTATTAAATCTGTAAGGCTACTCACGCGCATATCACGCCAAGCTTCACCATAGTCGTGATTTTTGTCCATCATTAACTGTTTTGTAAGTGCAATTTTTTTATCATAATCACTCGTGGCCTCTGCAAGATCGAGATCTGGTTGTTCTACCACACCACGATCTAGCTGTATAAGTGCCATTATACAATAGTTAATAATACCAATAAACTCAGATTGTTGCCCTTCATCTACTTTTTGAACATCATTTTGCTGTAAACCACGTATGCGTTGTGCCTTTATAAAAATTTGATCTGTAAGTGATGGTAGACGTAAGATGCGCCAGGCGCTTCCATAATCTTTCATCTTTTTAGTATACAGATCTCTACATTGAGAGATTATAGCATCATATTGAGCAGAAGTATCAGCCATTCTGGTTATATTGGTTTAGGTAAATTTCGGTTAAAAAATGCAATATATAAAAGACATTTTGGTAATAAAATATATTATCACACCTCTATTAGAAAAAAATACGATATTTGTAATTTTCTTATTTAAAAAAAACCTACTTAAAAAGAATAAATACTATGAGTATGAATAAAAATACTGTTTTAGGTTGGGCCACATTTATAATGATAATTGTAGGTCTAGCATTAATAGCATTAGGTGCGTTTAGATATAACGAAGTAGCTGGTTGGGGTTTTGCATCTGTAGGAATTGGTTTTTTTGCAATTGCTTGGGTGTTTAACGCGCTAAAAGGTCGTGTTTAATTATAGACAATAGTATGCTTGAAGATTTTAAGCATCATATAGATCAATATTTTTCTTTTCTTTTTAAGGCTAAAATTCTAATAACTGTAAGTGGTGGTCTAGATAGTATGGTCTTACTTTATCTATGTAAAAAAATGAAGCTTGATATTGCCGTGGCTCACTGTAACTTTCAGTTAAGAGACAAAGAGAGTGATGGAGATGCTGCTTTTATAAAAAATTATTGCAAGCTACATAAACTTCCGTTTTTTAAAAAGAATTTTGATACACAGGCTTTCGCCAAAACGTCTAAAACTTCTACACAAATAGCTGCAAGGACACTTCGCTACGAGTGGTTTGAAGAACTTTCGATTGCCGAAGGTTATGCATATATACTCACGGCTCATCATCTCAATGACGATCTAGAAACTTTTTTAATAAACTTGGGTAGAGGCACAGGTATTAATGGATTAACGGGTATTCCAAGAATAAATAAAAAGATAGTAAGACCATTGCTTAGTTTTTCGCGAAAGCGGATACACTCTTTTGCTATAGAAAATAAATTACAATGGCGAGAAGATAGTTCTAACGCTACAGATCACTACCAGCGTAATCACCTTCGTCACCACGCGATCCCAGCTTTAGAAGAGGCACACACTACTTTTTTTAAAGGATTTAAAAAGACACAAAATCACTTGCAGCAAAGTAATGCACTTTTGAAAGCATATGTATCACAGCTACGACAACAATTAATAAGCACCACAAATGGGGTGACTATTTTAAAAGTAGCTACTTTGCTAGAACATCCTACACCAGAGGCCGTATTATATGCTTTGTTTTCTCCTTATGGATTTACTGCCTGGGAAGATATATACCAGTTGCCTACAGCACAATCTGGAAAACAAGTATTTTCTAACACGCATAGACTTTTAAAAAATCGTAATGAGATACAACTTATAGAAAACACTACGATAGAAAACAAATGCTATACTTGGGAGGGTGATGTGGCTGTTGTAGAAGGTGCTTTTGGAAAATTAGTTAAAGAAAGTGTAAATACCATAACAGATAGTTCTAATATCTCTATCTATGTAGATGCTTCTTTATTAGAATTTCCATTACAATTGAGAACTTGGAAAGACGGAGATTATTTCTATCCATACGGTTTAGATGGGAAGAAAAAATTAAGTAAATTTTATAAAGATGAAAAGTTCTCTTTGATAGAGAAAGAAAAAACCTGGTTGCTTTGTCAAGATGATAAAATTATCTGGGTGATAGGGAGGCGAGCAGATGATCGATGTAAAGTAAAAGACACGACAAAAGAAATTTTAAAAATCTCATTTTATGATGCGTAAAGCATATATCTTATCTATACTAACATTCTTTTTTACTGTAATAGGTAGTTCTCAAGGTTTTAGTTTGCCAGAAAATGATGCTCCTTTTGATCCAGTACAATGGTCTGGATCTGTTGAGAAAGTAGATGACAAAAACTACATATTACACTACGATGCAACGTTACAAAAAGACTGGTATATATACGCGCAAGGAACAGCTAGTGGTATTCCTTTTACTTTTGAATATATAGACGCAGATAAAGGAGTTGTTAAAAAAGGAATTGCAAAAGAGTCTGAAACGATCACTTTTTTTGATGATGTTTTTGAAGAAAATGCTACAAAATTTGTGGGACAAACTCCTCGTCTTTCACAAACAATAGAGTTAACAAATCCTGATATACGTATTATAAAATCTGTCATAAGCTATCAAGTATGTAAAGAGGTATGCATATTTCAAGATATGTATATAGCTCATAATATAAACACTCAAGAAGTTACTGTTTATAACGATTTTAATGACTTTAAGGCATTGGATGCATTTGTTGGGAAAGCAACATCAATTTCAAAAACTGAGGATAAGGTTTCAGAAACCCCAGAAGAAGATAGCAACTGGACTGTTTTTATTTTATCTTTTTTAGGAGGTCTTGCTGCATTGCTTACTCCGTGTGTGTTTCCTATGATACCTATGACGGTTAGTTTTTTTACAAAACAAAGTAAGTCTAGAGCTGCGGGAATAAGAAATGCTATTTTTTATGGTATTTCTATTATTGTGATATATGTTGTAATAGGTCTTACAGTGACTGCTATTTTTGGACGAAGTGGTATTGCAGCGATTGTAGACTTTTCTACGAGTGTAGGTTTTAATCTTGTCTTTTTCTTGTTACTTATAGTATTTGCGATATCATTTTTTGGAGCTTTTGAGATTATGTTACCTCAAAAATGGGCAAACAAAATAGATAGTCAGGCAGATCGAGGTGGTTTTACAGGGATCTTTTTTATGGCGCTTGCATTAGCAATTGTAAGTTTTAGTTGTACAGGTCCCATTGTAGGAACAGCCTTGGTACAATCTGTAATGCAAGGAGGAATCACACCTATTATAAGTATGTTAGGTTTTTCTACAGCCATCGCATTACCCTTTGCTTTATTTGCTTTATTTCCGGGATGGCTCAATTCATTGCCAAAATCTGGAGGATGGCTCAATACTGTAAAAGTAGTATTAGGGTTTATAGAGCTAGCTCTAGCCTTTAAGTTTTTATCTAATGCAGATCTTGTAACGCAATCTCACTTTTTAGAAAGAGAAGTTTTTATAGCGATTATTATTGCAATAATGTTAGGACTTACCTTATACTTATTTGGTAAGATAAAATTACCTCACGATTCACCATTAGATCATATTTCGGTGGGGCGTTTATTATTAGGACTTACTACATTGTCACTAGTGGTTTATATGTTGCCTGGGCTTTGGGGAGCACCTCTTAAATTAATAAGTGGTTTTACGCCACCTATGAATTATAGCGAATCTCCTTATGGTGTAGGAGGTGGCTCTGGACTAGTTTCTAGTGATCAAGAGATACCAGAAGGAGCAGAGCTAGGACCTCACGATTTACTTTCTTTTACAGATTATGATAAGGGAGTGACATATGCAAAGCAAGTTAATAAACCCATTTTGTTAGATTTTACAGGATATGCCTGTGTAAATTGTCGTCGTATGGAAGAGCGAGTATGGTCTGATCCTAAAGTGCTCAATATTCTTAAAAATGATATTGTACTCATATCGCTTTATGGAGATTCTAGAGAAGAACTCCCAAAGTCTGAGCAAACCGTAAGTGCTTCTGGACGTCGTATAAAAACGGTGGGTAATAAGTGGAGTAATTTTCAGATAGAAAATTATAACATAATAGCAGCGCCTTATTATGTATTGTTAGATCACGACGAGTCTAATTTAAATAAGCCAGTAGCATACACTCCAGATATTAAAGAGTATCTAGTGTGGCTCAAAGAAGGTATCACAAGATTTAATAATAATTAACTATGAATAAAATTATTACACTTGTAAGTTTTGTGTGTGTATTCGCTTTCGCGAAAGCGAATGCTCAACAAACATCTGATTATATTGTATCAGATCATTACACGAAACAAGAAGTTCAAATTGAAATGCGTGATGGTGTCAAGTTGCACACCACTATTTATTCACCAAAAGATGCATCACAATCATATCCTATTTTAATGCAGCGTACCCCATATAGTTGTAGACCTTATGGGTCAGACGCATATAGACCTAAAATAGGGCCTAATGAATACTTGATGAAAGAAGGTAATATTATTGTATATCAAGATGTAAGAGGTCGCTGGATGAGTGAGGGAAAGTATGATAATATGAGAGCTTTTATTCCTAATAAAAAAGGAAAACAAGTAGATGAAGCGAGTGATACCTATGATACTATAGAATGGTTAGTACATAATGTTTCAAATAATAATGGAAACGTAGGGACTTGGGGGATTTCTTATCCAGGATTTTATGCTACCTATTCATTATTGAGTGGTCATCCTGCATTAAAAGCAAGTTCGCCACAAGCGTGTATAGGAGATTTCTTTTTTGACGATTTTCATCATAATGGAGCTTATTTATTAAGCTATTGGAGAGCAACAGCTCTTTTTGGATACCAAAAAGAAGGACCTACAACAGAGGCTTGGTATGAATTTCCAAAACTAGATAGTGATGATCAATTTGAATTCTTTTTAAAAACAGGACCCTTATCTAATCTTGACGCCTATTATGATGAGAGTAATGAGTTCTGGACACAACTTAAGGAACACCCTAATTATGATACTTTCTGGAAGTCTAGAGGAATTATCCAGCACTTAGAAAATATAAAGCCTGCTGTTATGACCGTAGGAGGGTTATATGATGCAGAAGATTTATATGGTCCTTGGGAAACCTATAAGAATATAGAAAAACGCAGCGATAATTATAACACTGTTGTTTTTGGACCGTGGAGTCACGGTGATTGGGCACGAACCAAAAAGAGACAGGCTGTAGGTAATGTATATTTTGGAGACGATATTTCTGCCTATTTTCAAAAAGATATAGAGACCAAATTTTTTAATCACTTTTTAAAAGGAACAGGAGAAGGAGATACTGGACTTCCGGAAGCACACGTATATGATTCTGGAAGCAAGCAATGGATGTCTTTTGAGCAATGGCCGCCAAAAGAATCTATGAGTATTTCTTTTTTCTTAGGAAAAGATAAAAGCCTAGCAGGAAGTCCTTCTTCAAAATATGGAGCAGAAACTTTTGTAAGTGATCCTGGAAATCCAGTACCCTATGCCGAAGGGAAAAAGATGGTTTTTACACCACGTAAATATATGACAGACGACCAACGTTTTGCAGCGAGTCGTGACGATGTATTAATGTATGAAACTCCTGTGTTAGAAGAAGACCTCACGCTTGTGGGTGATATAATGGCAAAACTCACAGTGGCAACTACAGGTACAAGTGCAGACTGGATAGTAAAAGTCATAGATGTATACCCAGATACTATTCAAAATACAGAAGAAACCGAAGAAGGAATGCAAATGGCAGGATATCATCAGATGGTACGTAGTGAAGTGATGAGAGGTCGTTTTAGAAGAAGTTTTGAAAAGCCTCAACCTTTTGAGCCAGGTAAAGAAGATGAGGTGTTTATAAAACTTCAAGATGTATTACATACATTTAAAAAAGGTCATAAACTTCAGATACAGGTCCAAAGTACTTGGTTTCCTCTCATTGATTTAAATCCACAGATATATGTAGATAATATTTTTGAAGCAAAGAAAGAAGACTATACAAAACAAACACATTCTGTATTTCATACTTCTAAAATAGAATTTAGTATTTTAAGAAAATAAATAAAATATTATTTTTTAAAATAGTAAAACCTCTCACTTTTGAGAGGTTTTTTTATGTTTTTCTTTTAAAAGAAAAACACCTCCGTTTTTTAACACGAAGATGCCTTTCACCCCTAAATTATGAAAGTTGAAAAACAACTTTCATTGCTTTAATTTCTTAATGATTTCCAAATATAATGTTAACTAACGTGAGTTCGATTTGAGCGATGCCTAAATTAGGTAAAAATCTTTGTAATTTGATAGACGGTTTTTTGTCTAGGAAAGAATAAGCAGTTAATCCTGCGATCAAGTTTCTTAAAAAGTTATCAAAAGAACGATGTATAGAGAGTTCCATTTGACAAGTATTTTTCAAGGCATCATTTACATTCTATGATTGCTCTTTTTCTTAAGTAAACTTTATACATAAAATCAAGAGCTTTCTTTTTTATATTTTTTCTGACTTTGGTTACTAAATGTATTCCATCAACAAATAGTCTATCAAATACGTTTTTCCTAGATAACCTTTATCGCCATAGATCTTTCCAAAGACTTTATCGTGAAAGCTTTTGTTTTTTAAAGGATATCTATCATCTACATTAGCCTTAGTAATCATATAATCAATGATTTGATCTTTGTCATTACAAACTATATGGGGTTTAAAGCCGTAGAACCAACCCTGTGTTCCATAGCTTTTTTGTGCAATATCTTTAAAGACCTTATTTTGTTTTTCTCTTTTGTAATGACA
>CALKZS010000015.1 GCA_938002835.1 uncultured Dokdonia sp.
CAAACCTATGTAGATATTGAATATATAGTGATTGATGGGAACTCTCAAGATGGTACTAATGAGTTTTTACAAAGCAAAGAAAGACATATTGCATATTGGGTTAGTGAACCCGATAATGGCATTTACAATGCAATGAATAAGGGTATTGAAAGGGCAACTGGAGAATACTTATTGTTCTTAAATAGTGGAGATTTTTTGATGAGCTCAAAAGTGATTCAAGAGAGTATTGATCAAATAGATATAAAATATTCCTTTATAAGTGGCAATGTAAAGATGGATGATGATAAAGAATATATAAAAAAGAGTCCAGATAACATCTCATTGTCTTTTTTCTTAAAAGCTTCGTTACCGCACCCTGCTACCTTTATTAAACGAGATATGTTTATTAAGTATGGAGTGTATAATGAAGAAAACAAGGTGGTTTCAGATTATGAGTTCTTTTTAAAAGCAATCATTTTTAATAATGAACCTTATATCCATATAAATCAAATCATAGCTTCTTTTGATATGACAGGAATATCTACACAAAGTAGTCTAGCAGTCATAGAGAAAGAAAAGATAATGAACCAATATTTCTGGTTTTTTAAAAATACACCATTAGATGATTATGTTTTTAATCAACTTAAAAACCCTAGTAAGCGTATTATTGGAATTTCTAACTTAGAAGAAAGTGTATTCTTAAGAAAGCTAGCAACTGGATGTCTTAATTTTTTAAACTTATTTAAATAGCACTACTTACGATTGAAAAAAAAAATATTAATAGTAGGGCCGTTTAACGGGATGGGAGGAAGAGAAATTGAAGCTTCCCAGATAATAGGTTTTATTGGAGATCAAGAAGTAACTATTTTTTCATCAAAAAAAAAACTTGCTGTAACTAATTGCAAAAGCTCAATTGCGCTATCTGATCACTTAAAAATAATAAATAGATGGTATTTTTTATGTGCTGCTATATCAAGAGGATTTAATCTTAAGGAAGATTTGCACAATTACTATTCAAATACTATTGCAAAGAAATGGCTTAGATATGATGAAGATATTCATCATATATTTAAAGAAGAAATAAACAAAGTTGATATAGTGATATCATTTTTTTCCTTAAACTCAAAGGAGTTTAGATATACTACGCAAATCTGTGATTTGTTAGACAAACCTCAAATTGTAAGAACCACTAATGTTATTAAGAAATTACCAGAAGATGTTCTAAATTTAATAACAGGTTTACAACAAGTAATACATCACAATACTAGAAATGCAAAACGATTAGTAAATCAAGTAAATCACAATTATACACTCATAGATCAATGTGCATATAATGAAGAAGCTCTTATAAAACACGATATTAAATTACACATTAATACCCTTACTTTTGGTTTTATAGGACGTCTAGTAAAAGGAAAAGGAGGATTGAAAGTTTGTGAGGTTTTTAAAGAATATGGTATTGTAAATAAACTTTTAATAGCTGGTTCTGGACCTGAAGAAAAAGTAATACAGGAAAATACACCCCAGGCTAACATACATTTGCTAGGAGAAATTTCTGGAGATCAATTAATCAATTTCTATAAAGAAATTGATTGTTTAATTATAGCATCAGATGAAGAAACAGGACCATTAGTTGGGGTTGAGGCAATGGCAGCTGGTACTATTATCATAAGTACAGATGTAGGAGCAATGAAAGATAGAGTAGGAGATAAAGCTTTTTGGTTTGATATAAATAATAAGTTATCATTGGTACAATGTATCAAGCAAGTAAAAAGTATGAACTCAGAAAATATTTTAAAAATAAAAAAAGAGATGCGTCAATTGTATTTGTCTAATTATTCAATGACTGCGATACAAAAAAAATATAGAGAAACTATCTTGTAATAGATTTTAATATAGACTTATGAGAATAGGAATGAACCCTCAAAAATATATGGCTAATATAGAGCTGCAATCTTTTCATAGAGTGATTGTAGTTGTATTTGTTCCAGAAGAGAGTGATTATTATAAAGATGTATTTGAGGTGTTTAAACTGTGTCTTAAATCCATCCAAGCTACGACTAATTCTCTAGCTCGTATCACGATTGTAAATAATGCCTGTCATCAAAAAGTTACTGAGTATATTAATAAAGAATATATTCAAGGAACTGTAGATTGTGTAATACACCATAAAGAAAATATAGGTAAAATGGATGCACTTATTGGTGCAGCTAGATCTAGTAGAGAAACATTAGTAACACTTACCGATACCGATATTTTATTTGAAAATGGATGGCAAAATGCTGTAGAGCATATTTTTAAAAATATCCCAAAAACAGGAGCAGTATCACCAGTTTCTGTCAGAACGGCATTGCATTATGTAAATAGTAGTACTTTGAGAGATATAGTACTTAAGAAATTGAAATTTGAATGGAAAGCAATACCTAAAAACATATTTGCCTTTGATAGATTTAAAAATAGTTTTGGACATAACTACAAGACTCCAGATACGGCAAAATGGCCTGTGATAAGTTATAATGGTGTACAAGCACTTTTGGGTGCAGATCATCAGGTACTTACTGTTAGAAGAGAGTTATTGTTTTTAACAGTTCCTATAGAGCCATCATTAATTCTTGTAGCAAAAGGTTCAGAACGACTTTATATTGATCAACCTGTAGATCAAGCTTCTCTATATAGATTATCTACTTATACAAATTATGCACATCATATGGGTAATAGAGTAGAAAAGTGGATGTATGATTTACAGAACGAAAATCTAAAAAGCACACCTGTAGAGACAAGTTTTTTTGAATTTGTAAAAGGAGGTTGTAAAATATCAAGTAGGAGATATAGAGTTAGAGTTAGATTTTTTACATACCTTTTTAAAAAGATATATAACTCAGAGTCCCACAAATAGTACATTTATTTGGGTTGTTGTTTAGGGTTCTATTTTCTCTAGATACAGCAATCTAAGGAAGAGTACATAAATAACTATAAAATAGTTATAAGAAAATAGGCAAATCACTATGAAAAAACCTTTAGTATCTATTGTTATACCTGTTTATAATAGGGAAGAGTTTATATTAGAAACTTTAGATAGTCTATTAGCCCAAAGTTATGATAACTGGGAGTGTATCATTGTAGATGACCATTCTACAGATAAAAGTGTCTTTATTATCAATGATTTTATAAAAACGGACTCAAGGTTTAAGTTGTTTAAAAGACCAGATAATTTGCCTAAAGGAGCAAATTCCTGTAGAAATTTTGGATTTCATAAAAGCTTAGGCAAATATGTAAACTGGATAGATAGTGATGATGTTTTACATAAAGATTGTATAAAAAATAAAGTTTTGGCATTTACTACAGATATTGACGCTGTGATTAGTAAAACAGCATTTTTTGAGCAAAAAATTACATCTATCACAGGTAAAGAAGAAAGAACAAAAATAACAACCGCTCTTTTAGAAGATTTTATAGAGACACAAGTAAGTTGGTTTGTGGGAGACCCTATGTGGAAAAGAGACTTTCTTGAAGACAAAAACCTATTTAGCCCAAACCTTCAAAAAGGACAAGATAGAGATTTTCATATAAGAATATTATTAAGTAACCCTCGATTAAAAGTTATTGATGAGTACCTTTATTTTTACAGAATGCATTTTAATACTATTTCTAGATCTAAAAGTACAGAAGTAGTTTTTTCAATGTACAATGCAAACTTTGAGAGAATAAAGCTTTTACATAAAAAACCGCTTAGAAATATGACAAAGCGTTATTTACTTAAACAACAATATAAGTTATTACCACACATTTATAAGAAACCTAATGTAATAAAAAAATTATTCAGTCTTTCGATATCATTTTTTCATTTAAATATTTCTTATTTTATTTGGTGTATTCGGTTTCTAATAGCATCATTATTGTTAAAAACAACTGGAAAAGGAGCTGTTGTTCTAAAAGATTAATTAATGATTAAAACTGTAGCTATCATACCGGCCAGAGGAGGATCAAAAAGGCTTCCAGGTAAAAACATAAAAATGTTAGGAGAACTTCCTCTTATCGCTCATAGTATCCAGTATGCACAACGACATAATAATATTATCGATCAAGTATATGTGACAACAGATAGTCCTGAGATAAAAGCCATCAGTGAGCAATATGGAGCACTCACAATAGATAGGCCTACAGAAATTAGTGGAGACCACGAACCCACAATTACAGCATTGCAACACACTTTATCTATGCTTCCAGAAACGGTAGAGCATATTATTTTATTACAGCCCACAAATCCGTTAAGACCAGAAGGATTGTTACCAGAAGCATTAAAAAAATATACAGAAGGTGCTCACGATAGTTTAGTAAGCATTACGAGAAATCAAGAAAAATTCGGCAAACTTACGAATGGTAAATTTATCCCATATAACTATACATTAGGGCAGCGCAGTCAAGATTTAGAACCTTTGTATGCAGAAAATGGATTGCTGTATATAAGTCACACGAGTTTAATTAAAAAAGGAATATTGATAGGAGAGAACCATACTACTATTGTTATAGATCACGCTTTCGCGAAAGCGGATATAGATACACTTCAAGATTTTGAGTATGTAGAATATCTTTTAAAACATCATAAAAAATGACTCACCCATATATAGAAATAAACGGCCGAAAAATAGGAAGAGACTATCCACCATTAGTCATTGCCGAAATAGGAATAAATCACGAAGGATCTCTTGCAGTTGCAAAAGAAATGGTAGATGCAGCGCATAGAGCAGGTTGTGAGATGGTAAAACATCAAACGCACATCGTAGCAGATGAGATGAGTGGCGCTGCAAGAAAAGTAATCCCTGGCAATGCAGATGTTTCTATTTATGATATAATGGAACGCTGTGCTTTAGATGAAAATGATGAAAAAGCACTAATGGAATACGTGCAGTCTAAAGGGATGATTTTTATATCGACACCATTTTCTAGGGCAGCAGCAGAGAGACTTAACTCTTTTGATATACCTGCCTACAAAATAGGAAGTGGTGAGTGCAATAACTATCCACTATTAGAACATATCGCTTCTTTTGGAAAGCCCATTATCTTAAGCACAGGAATGAATACTATAGAGAGTGTACGTAAAGCAGTTGCTATTTTTGATAAAGCAAAAGTGCCTGTAGCTTTGTTGCATACGACAAATTTATATCCCACACCTACGCATTTGGTTCGTCACGGTGCGATGACACAATTAGGAGAAGCTTTTCCAGATAAGGTGATAGGACTTTCTGACCATACCTTAAATAACAATGCGTGTTTGGGAGCTGTTGCTCTTGGAGGTGCTATTTTAGAACGTCATTTTACAGATCATATGCAACGCACAGGTCCTGATATTGTATGTAGTATGGATGAGCAAGCTTGTAAAGAACTTATCACAAGTAGTAATGAGATGTGGCAAATGCGTGGAGGTACAAAAGAACCTGCAAAAGAAGAACAAGTAACAATAGATTTTGCTTTTGCAACCGTATGTACTATTGCTACAATTAAAGAAGGAGACGTATTTACTAAAGATAATATTTGGGTAAAAAGGCCTGGTACTGGAAAGATACTTGCAGAGCATTTTAATGATCTATTAGGTAAAAAAGCAACACAAGATATATCAAATGATGTGCAACTTATCTGGCAACATATAGAAGGAGGAAAACACAAATGAAAAAAATCGCTTTTTTAACGGGAACCCGAGCAGATTTTGGTAAAATAAAGTCATTGTTACTCGCTTTAGACAAGCACGAGGACTATGAAGTATATGTTTTTGTGACAGGGATGCATCTACTAGCTACATACGGACTAACAGTGATAGAAGTAGAACGTACTGGCTTATCAAATATTCATACATTTTCAAACCACACTAACGAAGCCTCGATGGATCTTACACTCGCAAAAACCATAGAAGGTTTTAGTGATTATGTAAAGGATATACAACCAGATATGATTGTGATACACGGAGATCGTGTAGAGGCACTCGCAGGTGCTATTGTAGGTTCTCTTAATAATATTTTGGTAGCGCATATAGAAGGAGGAGAAGTTTCTGGAACCATAGATGAACTGTTAAGGCACGCTACTAGTAAAATGAGTCATTTACACTTTGTGTCTAATAATCAAGCAAGAGCCAGACTTATACAAATGGGAGAACTTCCAGAAAGTGTATATGAGATAGGATCACCAGATGTAGATATTATGTTTTCAGACAATCTACCTACCATAGATGAGGTAAAGCGTTATTATGAAATTCCTTTTGAAGAGTATAGCGTTGTGATGTTTCATCCTGTAACCACAGAGGCTCATTATATGAAAGCATATGCACAACAGTTTGTAAATGCACTTCTAGAGAGCACAAGAAACTATGTAGTTGTTTACCCCAACAATGATTTAGGAAGTAGTCATATATTAGAAGTCTATAAACAGTTAGATAATAATGATCGCTTTAGATTATTTCCATCTATACGATTTGAGTATTTCTTAACATTACTTAAAAAGTCAGAACTCATTATTGGAAATTCCAGCGCTGGTATACGTGAAGCTCCTTATTATGGAATACCTACAATCAATGTAGGAACAAGACAAAAAAATAGAGCGTTACATAGTCATATTATAAATACAAGCTATGACAAAGAAGCTATTTTAAAACAGCTCAACTCGGCATTAAAACATCCTGAAGTAGTCACAACAAGCTTTGGGAAAGGGGATAGTGCACAGCGTTTTATTAAAACGTTAGATAATCCATCGGTATGGACTCGTAATCATCAGAAACAGTTTAGAGACATTTGATGACAATGGCGAGCTCAAAAAAAATAGCATTATATGTTCCAGATGGTACGGGTATACGTAATTACTTGTATAGTAATGTCTTTAAAAATAGAAATGGCTGTGAGTTTTCTATGTTACATCGTTTTGATACAGATATTGAAGATTTACTTTCTAAAGAAATACAACTATCTCATAGTATTCAACTACCCAATTTTAAGGAGTCTTTTAAAGAAAAATTCTTTAGAGAAGTATCACATATATCTAGATTGCGCTATTTTGCATTACAACTAAAAAATGAAACGTTATTAACTGCCTACAGGAGGCCTCAAACAGGTTTCCTTAAAAAGTGTTTTTATAAACTAGTAGAGTTACGTGCCTCGCATATTACGTCATATAAAAAAATACTTTCTATAGATGCTAGTTATAAAAAGGCGATCCAGCAAAATCCTTTTTACAATCTCGTAAAGAGTAAGCTAGAAACAGTATCTCTAGATGTATTGTTTCTCACCCATCAACGTGCGATAGAGGCTCCATATGTTTTTCAAGCAGCAAGAGCGCTAGGAATAAAAACAGTGACGGTTATTTTTAGTTGGGATAATCTTCCTAAAGCTCGATTGTATCTTGAGGCAGATCAATATCTTGTTTGGTCTCAACATATGAAAGAAGAAATGGAACTTTTTTATCCAGAAATAGATCAACATAAAGTGATTGTTACAGGCACGCCTCAATTTGAATTTTATAAAGATACTTCAGATATAGAGACAAAAGAAACCTTTGCAAAACAGTATGACCTTGATCCTACTAAAAAGTGGATCTGTTTTTCTGGAGACGACCTTAGAACTTCTCCTTATGATGCTCAATACTTAGAAGATGTTGCTAGTGAAGTGGCTGGGTCACGCTTTCGCGAAAGCATACAAATACTCTTTAGAAGATGTCCTGTAGATTATTCTGATAGATACGATGCTATTATTGAACGATATCCTTCTATTATAAAAGTAGTATCTCCAGACTGGCTTGAAGCCAAAGAGTGGACAATGGTCATCCCTAAAAAAGAAGATCTTAAACTATTAAAAAATACAGCATATCATTGTGAAGCAGTAATGAATGTAGGAAGTACAATGGCGTTTGATTTTTTACAATATGATAAACCTACTATTTATATTAATTATGATGTGACAGAAGCTTCTGGATGGTCTGTAGAGACTATTTATAATTTTCAGCATTTTAGATCTATGCCTAATCAAGGAGCGGTGTTATGGTGGGAAAATAAAAGCGATATCGTGTCTATCATTGCTCAAGTGATAAATAAAGAAGTGAGTCTTGTTGATACAAAACTGTGGTTTGATACCATTGTAGCAAACGCTAGAGATAGTTCAAATAAAATGTTTACTAAAATTGTCGAGTAGTGCATATCGTATTTATATCAAATGAATATCCATTATGGACCTCTGGAGGGAAAGGTACATTTATACAAACCTTTGCCCAGGCTATAGTAAATGCTGGACATAGCGCCACTGTTTTAGGAATAGGTACGACGAGTAAAAAACAAGTTCTTCAAGATCAAGGAGTCTTTATTATACGTCTCAAAAAACCAGTATTGCCAAAAGGGAAGTATATCGAGAACTCTATGCGTATAAATAGAGAACTCAAGAGTATACACAAGCAAAATGTAATAGATATTGTTGAGACTTCAGAACTAGATTGTGCATATCTACCTAAACAAACACCTTATAAAAAAGTAATACGGTTGCACGGTGGGCATCACTTTTTTGCCGAAGCAGAGAAGAGAACAATAGATCCCATAAAAGGAAAAAGAGAAAAAAGATCTTTTAAAAATGCAGATGGTTTTATTGCCGTGTCAAATTATGTAAAAACGCATACAGAAAAGTATTTAAGTTATCATAGTAAGCCTGTGCAAACTATTTATAATCTAATAGACACAGATGTTACCGTTCCTGAAGTAGCTATTAAGAAAGATCATATTTTATTTGCGGGAACAGTTTGCGAGAAAAAAGGAATAAACCAGCTCATAGAAGCATTTTCTATTTTGAGAACCATATATCCTGAAAAAAAGCTAGATATCTATGGTCGTGATTGGAAGTTTCCAGATGGCTCGTCATACATAGAGATGTTACAATCTAAATATGATACTATACTAGAGAATGTAACTTTTTATGGAAGTATACCTAGAGAAACACTGTATAAAGAATATGCTGCGTCAGTTTTTTGTATTTTTCCTTCTCATATGGAAACACAAGGATTAGTTACATTAGAAGCAATGTTACTTGAGAAGCCAGTTATTTTTTCTCAATATGGTCCAGGACCAGAAACAATAACTCCTATGAGAGATGGCCTTCTATGTGATGTATATGTCCCTCAAGATATAGCAAACAAAATGCAGTGGATGATCGAACATTCTGAAAAAGCAAGAGAGATGGGTAAACTGGCAAGAAAACAAGTATTGAATAAATTTGATAAAGAAGGTATACTTAAACAGAATCTTACTTTTTATAACGAATTATAACGAACTAATAAAAGGTCTATGAGTAAGTCTATTGAAGAAACAATAGAGCTTAATGAAAAGCAAGCTACTTGTTATGATTTTCTAATAACAAGTTTTTCGGTAAGAGTTGTTCGTACTTTGTATAGATCTTTTCAATCTGATGCAGAGTGGGAGTGGCCTTTTGATAAAAAGATAGTATATAAATTTTCTAGTGTTTTTAAAGTAAAAGAAGAGAAGGCCTTACAGGGAATATTTAATTTTATGATGTTTCTCAATGTACCTCTTTTGAAATATAAGAATAAACTAGAGTTAGATAAGAAATGGCATAAAAAAGATTGGTATAGCGCTGCTGTATATGATGGAGATATGTTTAAATCTATGTATCTCACGATGCTATTACAAAAAAGATAAAATTATTTTGGCTTCTTTTAGAAAAGATATAAATAGATATAAGGCATATTCAAATAAGTCAGCTTTTGTGGTACTATGTACTCAACAGGGGTTATGGGCTTTATTTGTATATCGATGGGCAAATGCAATGTATCAGTCTAAACTGCCAGAATTTATTAAAAAGATATTTTTATTAATAGCAATTATCCAACAAAAATGGATTGAGATTATTACTGGTATCTCTATCCCTTATACTGCTAGTATAGGCGATGGATTGTATATAGGTCATTTTGGACAAATTATAATCAATGCAAACGCTGTTATAGGGAATAATTGTAATATTTCTCAAGGTTGTACTATAGGTGTGTCTGGTACAGGTGAAAGTAGAGGGGTTCCTAGAATAGGAGATAATGTATATATAGGTGCAAACGCTACTGTAGTAGGTAAGATAGAGATTGCGAGCGGGACAGTGATAGGAGCAAACTCATTAGTTAATAGAAGTGTAGATCAAAAATGTACATTGCTCGGTGTTCCTGCTACGATTATAAGTAATAAAGATTCAAGTAATTATATTTAATGCATATTGTTGTTGTCACACTTGCTCCTACGCTTACTATTAATAATAAATTAAGCGCTTATGCTCCTTATGTAAGGGAAATGGATTTGTGGTTTAGACATTCTGATACAGTAACTATAGTTTGTCCTACTGAGTATTCAAAAAAACTTCTTACTACTTCTTTTGAAAGACAAGATATTGAGATTATAGCTATTCCATTTTTGATCTTTAATTCTTTTTTTAGAACTCTCATTAGTTTATTAAAACTTCCTTTACTCTTTTGTAAAATATTTATACAGATGTATAAAGCAGATCATATTCACTTGAGATGTCCTGGAAATATAGGTTTAATAGGGTGTATTGTTCAAATATGTTTTCCTAAAAAAATAAAAACAGCAAAATATGCAGGAAATTGGGACCCAAAAGCAATACAACCTTTAAGTTATAGATTTCAGAAATGGATACTTCAAAATACATTTCTTACTAAAAATATGAAGGTGCTTGTATATGGATTGTGGCCAGATCAATCTAAAAATGTAAAACCATTTTTTACTGCGAGTTATTGGAACAAACATAAAACAAGTGAGCGACCTACTTTTTTAGGTACATATAATATTGTCTTTGTAGGCTCATTATCTTCTGGTAAGCGGCCTTTTTATGCAGTACAATTTATAGAAGCTCTTATAAAAAGTAATATAAAAGTACATCTTGATATATATGGTGAGGGAACCGAACGAAAAAAAATAGAAAAATATATAGTGTCAAATCAGCTAGAGTCTTATGTCACAATGCGCGGTAATTGTAATAATGAGATTATTGCAACAGCATATAAAAGCTCGCATTTTATGATACTTCCTTCTAAGAGCGAGGGTTGGCCCAAGGTAGTAGCAGAAGCGATGTGGTGGGGATGTATACCTCTTGTAACTCCTATATCGTGTGTTCCGTGGATGTTAGATTATGGTAAAAGAGGTATGCTATTAGATATGAATATTAAGAAAGACATATCATCTTTTATAACTTTAATTCAGGATAGTAAACAGTTAGAAACTATTTCAGAAAAAGCTCAAAATTGGTCACAAGGATTTACGTTAGATCATTTTGAAACAGAAATACAAAACTTACTAAAGTGAAAGTTTTACAGATAATAGATACATTAAGACCTGGTGGGGCAGAGCGTATGGCGGTGACCTATGCAAATGCATTAGCTCGTGTGGTAGGAGTACATTCTTTTTTATGCTCTACTAGAGAACAAGGAGGTCTCAGCCAGACTATCGAGGATCGTGTACAATGTTTACATTTATCAAAAAGAGCCAGTATAGATTATAAAAGTATAAAAGCTTGTGTGCGTTTTATAGACAAACATCATATTCAAATAGTACACGCTCACGGAACTTCTTTTTTCTTTGCAGTACAACTCAAAATAATAAGACCTTCACTTAAAATAGTATGGCATAATCATTATGGAGCAATTGCTTTTCAAGCAAAAAGGAAACAATTGTTAATAAAGGTTTTATCTAAAAAGTTTGATGCTATCATATCTGTAAATGAATCCATACATCAATGGACTCAATCATATTTAAAACATAAAAAAGCATTTTATGTACAAAATTTTATAAACACGGAAGTGCTAAATAAAAGAAGTTCAATAACACTTCCGGGTATAAAAGAAAAACGTATTGTTTGTCTAGCAAATTTAAAAAATCCCAAAGGGCATCATTTTTTGATAGAGAGTTTTCATAAAGTATTACAAAAACATCCAGAAGCGACATTACACCTTGTAGGGACAGACTATTATGATACCTATAGTTCTACAATTAAAGAATATATAGCAACACATTCATTAAACCAGAATATATTTTTATATGGAGCTCAAAATGATTCATTCTCATATTTACAAGAGAGTTCTATAGGTGTATTGTCTTCATCATCAGAAGGTTTACCTATGGTGTTGTTAGAGTATGCAAATGCTGGACTTGCAGTAGTGGTAACTGATGTAGGACAATGTAAAAAAGTAGTGCAAGATTATGGAAAAGTAGTACCTTATGGAGATATAAATACTTTTGCAGAATCACTTATGTTGTATTTAGAAGATAAAGATGTAAAAGAAAAGGAGGGAACGCTTTACAAGAAACATATATTTGCTACCTATAGCGAATCTGTTATAATACCACAAGTACTAAAACTGTACACTTCTATATATGACTAAGGCTAATAAAAAATATCTATTACTTGTAGCTGGTCATTGCCTTCTTGGTTTTTTAATTTACGTATTCCAGCCCTTAGCAATCTTATATTTTTTAGGATGTATAGTTTGGTTTGGTTTACAAATATTTAAAAATGGGAATCGCAATAATGAAGCGCTTATAGCAGCAGCTTATATTTCAGGAGGAGAGGTTTTTTTTAGAATGACAAAGTCTACCATTGCATATGAGGCAGGAAAATATATTGTAATTATTTTTATGATTTTAGGATTATTTTTTTCAGGGACATCACGTAAATCCTGGCCTTATTTTATTTACTTATTGCTTTTTATTCCAGGGATTTTATATGCAAGTGTTACATTAGGATATGATGTAAATTTTAAGAAAGCCATCTTTTTCAATTTAGCGGGACCTTTTTGCCTAGGTATAGCAGCCTTGTACTGTATGGATAGAAAAGTAAATTATAAACAGTTAGGAGATCTATTTTTACATTTATTACTACCTGTAATTTCAATGGCGGTATACCTGTTATTTTATACACCTGATACAAGAGAAGTACTCAATGGAACAGCTTCAAATTTTGCTACTTCTGGTGGTTTTGGTCCTAACCAAGTGTCTACAGCGTTAGGGATAGGTTTCTTTGGTCTTGTGATAAGGTTAATAGGGTTTAGTAAAAATAAAATTGTCTTATTGGTAAATATTGTGCTACTTACGTTATTGAGTTATAGAGCTATTGTTACATTTTCTAGAGGAGGAGTAGTAACAGCAGTTATAGTAAGTCTTGTTTTTGTGTTTTTTTATTTTCAAAGGTCTAATATTCAATCAAAGTCACGTATAAGTATTTACTTTTTAATACTTCTTGTTATAGGCATATTTTCTTGGACATTATCTTTTTCACGCACACAAGGTTTAATAGGGAATAGATATGCAAATAAAGATGCAGCTGGTCGTATAAAAGAAGACGCAACTACAGGGAGAGGATTACTTATAGAAACTGAACTTAATGCTTTTATAGATAATCCTATTTTGGGAGTAGGAGTAGGTAAAGCCAAGGCATATAGAAAAGAAACCACTGGCCTTGTAATAGCTTCACATAATGAGTTAAGTCGTACATTATCTGAGCACGGTTTATTTGGTTTATTTGCAATTGGGATATTATTAGTATATCCTTTCTTTTTTAGACTTTATAATAGAAAAAATATTTTCTTTTATTCTGCCTTAGGTTTTTGGTTTCTTACGATTAATCACTCATCAATGCGTATTGCAGCCCCAGCTTTTATATATGCACTTTGTCTTTTAAATGTAGTCAATGAAAAGAAAAAAACTCCTGTACGTAGGCAACGCGTTATCGGATAGCGGGAAGACCTTGACGCATATAGAAACATTAAGTATATATCTTCGTCTTGAAGGGTATGAGGTTATAGTTACCTCAAAAAAGATAGTAAAGATGTATCGTATAATTGATATGGTCACAACATTTTTTAGATCAAAGAAGACAATAGATCTTGTTTTACTAGATACTTATAGCACAACAAATTTTTGGTATGCAGTACTAATAGCAAAATTATGTAGGTTATATAAAATCGCTTATATCCCTATCCTACACGGAGGAAACCTTCCTTTAAGACTCAATACAAACCCAAAAGTATGTAAAAGACTTTTTGGAGGAGCAAAGATTAATATAGCGCCCAGTGGTTATTTATTTGACGCTTTCGCGAAAGCGAATCACAAAAATATTACTCTAATTCCTAATACAATACAACTTGAGAACTATCCATTTAAAGAACGTAGTATAGTTGCTCCAAAGCTTCTATGGGTTCGATCTTTTGCTCAAATATATAACCCCATAATGGCTGTTGAGGTATTTTTATTACTTAAAAAAGAATATCCAGAAGCACAATTAACAATGGTAGGTCCAGATAAAGACGGAAGTTTAGAGAGATGTAAGCAATATGCAACATTGCATAATTTACAAGTTATTTTTACAGGAAAACTCTCAAAAAATGAATGGGTTGAGCGCTCACAAGAGTTTGATATTTTTATAAATACAACAAATTTTGACAACACACCTGTTAGTGTTATTGAGGCAATGGCTTTGGGTTTACCCGTAGTTTCTACAAATGTTGGAGGAATGCCTTTTTTAATTCAAAATGGCAAGGATGGAATTTTAGTTAATCCAGATGCTCCTGAGATATTTACAAATGAAATACTAAAACTACTTAAAAACCCCAAAGATTCTCATCTTATAGCTTTGAATGCTAGAGATAAAGTAAAAACCTTTGACTGGAGTAAAGTAAAGGAACTTTGGAATAAAGTGCTCTCCTAAAATTGTGATATATTTGATAGTAAACTAACCTTCTTTTATGTCTTTATTTCCAGATATACATTTTGATATTTCTGAGCGCAAGATTTTACTCCGTTTAATAGATATTATCACCATATTAGGAGTTTTACATATTACTAATGTCTTTTTTGATTTTGATTATTTTGAGTTATCTCAACAAAATCTTGTTGGAATCATTGTACTAGTAGTATACATTTCTGTATTTGGGACCGTATTTGAGCTTTATTATTTGCCTAGAACGATCAAGTTTCAAGTAATGCTTAAAAATATAATACTCACAGTCTCTGTGACAGTATTGTTTTATTTGTTAACCCCATTTTATACACCAGAATTGCCTGAAAATAGATTGCAAATTATCTACTTCTATATCGCAATGGTATCTGCTATTTCATTATGGAGATGGATATATATAAGCATTATTGCAGTACCTAGATTTTATAAAAAGGCGTTAGTGGTAGGAGATTCTTTTGATATAAAGAAAGTAGTATCAAATTTAGAATCTGCAGATCCTAATTATAAGATTGTAGGTTACATTAGTACAGAGCCTATGTCTAACAAAGACATAGCAACATCGAGCATTAAGCGCTATCCTATTGAAAATGTATTGCAAACGATTAATGAATTAACTATTTCTGAGGTCATTGTAGCAAGCGATTATGCAGATGGAGTATCACTACCGCTATATAACCAGCTTATAAACTTGTTAGAAACTGGATTTCCTATAAGAGAATATATGCAAGTATATGAAGAGGTTACCCAGCGTGTACCTGTGCAATACGTAGATCGTGATTTTTATAGGTATTTCCCTTTTAGCCGAAGTAATCAAAATAAGTTTTACATACTTACAGTTAGATTATTTGACATAATAGTATCTATACTAGGAATATCTTTTTTTATTTTAATTATACCCTTTATTATTATAGGTAATCTTTTAGGGAATAGAGGGCCTTTATTTTACACACAAACAAGAATAGGTCTTAATGGTAGAGCTTTTAAGATAATTAAATTGCGCACAATGATAGTAAATGCTGAAAAATCTGGTGCACAATGGGCAAAAAAAAATGATAGTAGAATCACTTTTTTTGGTACATTTTTACGTAAAAGTAGGATAGATGAAATCCCACAGTTTTTTAATGTGTTTATGGGAGAAATGAGTGTTATAGGTCCAAGACCAGAACGTCCTATTTTTGTACAAGAACTTTCTAAAGAGATTTCTTTTTATGAAATACGTCACGTAATTAAACCAGGAGTTACTGGATGGGCTCAAGTAATGGGAAGTTATGGTAACTCAGAAGAAGATGCTTTAGAAAAACTACAATATGATCTTTATTATATTAAACATCGCAATTTATTTATGGATTTAAGTATTGTGCTTAAAACAATAAGTACAGTAGTAAATTATAGAGGACAGTAATAGAGATTATCCTTTAATCTCTTTAAGTCTTTTTAAAATAAATAAATATCTAAAAGTGATTGCTATGAGCAATGGAAGTAATTCAATTGAATATATATGTAATCCAACCGTCCAATGAAAGAAAATTAAAAAAACAAGAATAATAGCAAGCTTCATATATGGATAAATCCATCGGGGAGGATTTTTCTTAATTACTATAAAACCAGCTATTATATGAAAAGGAAATGCCCATAATAAATTATAATTCCAAGCAGTAGCTGTGTGATCTGTTCCAAACCATAAAAATGAGACTAGTACTCCTATAATCCCTGTAATTATTAATAAAATAGCATCTAAAAGATTTATAGGGGTATCATTTTTATAGTCTTTATAGGTTCTAAAGAGTATAAGAAAAGCAATCACTCCTAGTATAAATATAGGACTCAGTAAAAAATGTGTACTATATGAATGTACATAACTTGGAGTAAAAACTTTTTCTTCTTTTATGATTAAAGATTTCTTTCCTGTAGTAGAGGAGAGCTGCGCTTTAGAAAAAGCATCTTTAAGTTCATTGGGTAAAAATAAATACTCTTCTGGAGTTGCTGGGCGGTCTATAACAGAGCCTAATGCTGTATCTATCCCTAAACTCCCCCAACTATTCCAGGGAATATACTGATGTATAAGATCGCGATGAGTTAATTCTTTTTGTTGTTTAGAATAATCCATCTGTAATGTGTTTCCTAAATCTGCCTCGACAGCATAAAAAGGACGTGTTGCACAGTTATCATAAAAAAAGTCATATTTGTAATACCTGTTTTTTTCTTCAAGATTGTTCATTAAAAAACCAAAAGCATTTCTCTTTTCTTGAAGTGATAAGTTGAGTGTTTGAGTACGTATCCAGCGTTGTTGTGCTTTATAGTTGTATATAAATCTTTGGTAAGGAGATTTGGAAAGTTTATAGAGTAGTTTTCCTCTTGCAAATTTTAAGTAAAAATTTGGGGTGTCAAAATCAAAAACTCCATAATTAAAAACCACATTAATTCCTTGTAATTCGTCTTTAACCTGAATTGCAGTATGTCCAAAAGCATCATAAAGTTCTGGACCAGGACCTATAGTAATAAGATTAATCTCTGCTTTTTCTGAAAGTATTGGGTACTTAAGTTGAGCTTGGCAATATGAACTAATAAAAAATATAAAAAGTAAACACAGCTTTTTCATATGTATGTAAAGATAGGGGAGTAAATTACATCATACAATCTCAAAAGCTTATAAAATAAAAAAACCGAGATTAAATTTCTCGGTTTTTTAGATATGTAAGATGTTCTATTTTATAGAGAGTGTAAACTAAACTCTGTCTGATTAAAATTTTAGTTTAATCAGATATTATGACAACACAAGAACAACAAGAATTAGAGAAGAAGGCGCTAGAACAGTTTATGTCTGGCAAGAGTCTTTTTAGTAAGGATGGTGCTTTTGCACCTATGCTTAAAAGTTTTATCGAGAAAGCTTTAGAGTCTGAGATGGAAGATCACCTTGATAACGAGGAGCGTTCTAAAGGCAATAAGCGTAATGGTGGGTAAAAAGACTATTAAGAGTGGTCATAGTATCTTATACAAATGAGCACGTCTCCATCGGCAATAAGATGTTACCCATAAGTAGAAGTTATAAAAAGGGAGTTTTAGAAACACTCAAATAATATGAGTAGGTGTCCGCTTTCGCGAAAGCATAAAAAAACCCTTCAGTATAACAACTAAAGGGTTTTCTATTTTATAAAGAGTGTATCTTTTAAGCAAGTACAGCCTGTACTTTATCTGCAGCTTCTTGAAACTCGATTGCACTCTGTACATCAAGACCACTACTGTCTATAAGTTCTTTTGCGATATCTGCATTTGTTCCTTGTAAACGTACAATGATAGGTACACTAATAGTTCCCATATTTTTATATGCATCTACAATACCTTGTGCCACACGGTCACAACGTACAATACCTCCAAATATATTTACTAAGATTGCTTTTACAGCAGGGTCTTTAAGTATTAATTGGAAAGCAGCTTCTACACGCTCTGCATCTGCAGTACCTCCTACATCTAAGAAGTTTGCAGGCTCACCACCAGCTTGTTTGATAAGATCCATTGTTGCCATTGCAAGTCCAGCACCATTTACCATACATCCTACGTTACCATCAAGGTCTACATAGTTAAGTCCTTTTTCACCAGCTTCAACCTCTACAGGGTTTTCTTCACGTACATCTCGCATTGCTGCATAATCTTTGTGACGATATAATGCATTGTCATCTAGAGATACCTTAGCATCTACAGCCATTATTTTATCATCACTAGTTTTAAGAACAGGGTTGATCTCAAAAAGTGAACTGTCAGACTTTTCAAAAGCTGTATATAATGCATATACAAATTTTGTCATCTCTTTAAAAGCACCACCGCTTAAACCTAAGTTAAAAGCTATTTTACGTGCTTGAAAAGGAAGTAATCCTGTTGCAGGATCTATCTCTTCGTGAAAAATAAGATGTGGAGTTTCTTCTGCCACAGTCTCAATATCCATTCCTCCTTCTGTAGAGTACATAATCATATTGCGACCCGTACCACGATTAAGAAGTACAGACATATAGTATTCTTCTGGCTCGTTATCTCCAGGGTAATATACATCTTCTGCAACAAGTACTTGATGTACTCTTTTACCTTCTGCACTTGTTTGCGGTGTCACAAGATCCATCCCGATAATTTGGTCTGCGATAGATTTTACCTCGTCAAGATTTTTTGCAAGTTTTACACCTCCACCTTTACCACGTCCACCTGCGTGTACTTGAGCTTTAATAACGTGCCATCCAGTACCAGTGTCTTCTGTAAGTTTTTTGGCAGCTGCTACAGCCTCTTCTGGAGTCTGTGCAACAATACCTCTTTGGATACGCACGCCAAAACTATTTAATATCTCTTTTCCTTGATATTCGTGTAGATTCATAATCTCTATTTAAGATGCTTAATTTGCAAAGCAAAAATAACAAATGCGCTACGGGAGCGCAAAAGTTTTTAAGCTTTAATTTAAGTAATGTTATTTATATAATTTCTGCGCTTAACCCTCCTTGTAAAAGTTTAGAACAGCGAGGTTTAAGATCTTCATAATCACCTGTCTTTACAGTACACTTTCCTTTGTAGTGTACAAGAAGAGCACATTGATGTGCTTGTTCTTCTTCGTGATCACAGGCATCTACTAGCATATTTATAACGTGATCAAATGTATTTACATCATCATTATATAATACAATCTCGTGAGATGGTGTTTCTTGTGTGAGTATATCTAACTCTTCTAGATATTTTTCTTTAGTACTCATTATAGGTAAATTATTATATTGCAAAGGTAGTGAATAGTTAGAATTACGCTTTCGCGAAAGCGTAATTCTTATAACTTCTCTTCACTTTATTTGTTATAATGATAACAATATAGACCTTAATGATTAGAAATGGTTTGATTTTTTAATGCAAGTTATGCACGTTTTTCAAACTTACAAGCGACCCAATTATTGCGTTCATAATTACTCACAAAATATAAACCGTGTTCATTGCATTTTTCTGAAATAAGGGGGATATCTTCTGTATAAAAACCACTTAAAAACAAAATGCCATTTTCTGGAAGACACTTTGCATATGCAGGAATGTCTTGCAGTAAGATATTACGATTTATGTTTGCAATAATGATGTCATAATCTTTGTTTTCTAATAGCGATACTTGTCCTTCATATACAGAGATGTGTTTGCAGCTATTGCGATCTGCATTTTCTAGACTGTTAAGGTAACACCAATTATCTATATCTATCGCATCTATAGGTTTTGCTCCACGCATCTCTGCTAGAATGGCAAGTACGCCTGTACCACAACCCATATCTAAGGTTTTTTTACCATCGAGATCCATCTTTAAAAGATGCTTGATCATCATATGTGTGGTCTCGTGATGTCCCGTGCCAAAAGACATTTTGGGTTCTATCACAATATCATATGTAACATCTGTTTTTGTGTGAAAAGGAGCTCTCACGGCACATTTTCCATCTACTTCAATCGGGTCAAAATTCTTTTCCCATTCTTCATTCCAGTTTACTTGCTCAATTTCTTCGGCTTTATAGGTGATTGTAAAATCTGGATTTTGTAAGATATGAATGTCTGTAAGTAAGTCTCCAAATACTACAGGTTTTCCTTCTGGAAAAGCTTCACCTTTTTGAATATATGCAATAACACCTGCTTCATTCTCTGTAAAACTTTCAAAACCAGTATAACCTAGCTCTGCAATTAAAATCTCGGTAGCAGGATCTCGTGGTTCTATAGTAAATGTATAACCTAGGTAAATGGGAATCATTATCTTATTTTTTTGAAGAATGTAAACACAATATGTATAGCAAAAATACAATTATAAATGTGTTAGTCTTTTATTTCTACTAGTGATGATGTAAATAATTATACTCGTTTATGAGTTAGTAATTTATGTTGTTTGTAGTTTAAAAGTTTACTTTTGAGTATTGTAGCTTATACTAATGAAACATATTTTGTAATGCAAATAGAGCCTATATATACTGTATCTTTTATTGCGATAAATATTTATATAACCTATCTCTTTAGAAAGAGATTTAACCCAAACAGTGGTTGTATGGCGTTTGGTTATTTTGGAGCAGTAATTTTTTGCATAAATCTTTTCTGTATTTTTTCTTGGTTATTCTTTACGTCTAGTGTAGAAGAAGTGTTTACATCATTTACTTCTGGGGATGACTATACTGCAAAAGTAGTAAGCTATACAACAGAGCAGCATTATGATTCTGATGATGGAACTTATACAGATATGCACACGCCTACAGTACGTTTTGTAACTAAAGAAGGCATAGAGGTTGAGAAAGAATTAGATTTTTCAACCTCGGGTTTAGAAGTAGGAGATACTTATGAAGTTAATTACAATAAAGAAAACGATAGTGTGATCACTAAAGGATTTACAATGTATATTAAACTAGCAGGGTCGTTTATTTTCTGTTTTATATTGACCTTTTTATTCGTAGGGCAAATACAATATATAAGAAATAAAAGTATGGATAAGTTTTACCATATTCTCCAAGTAGTAGGGTTTTACTTTTTTATTCCTTTTTTAATGATTGGTTTTGATGCGTTACTTATTTATGCACTTTTTAATGGAAATGAGATACCATTAGCAATAACTCTTGTTTTATTATTTTTTATACTCGTACTTACTTTAGGAATATATGGTTATATTAAGAGTATGTATAGAAAGGGACTGCCTAAAATGAGAAGAACAGGCCCTGGAAGATGGAGCGGAGGTTGGGAAGATTAAATAGGGTTTCTAATAAAAGCGTTTTCTCCTTCTGAAAAGCCTCTTTAAATCTACTTGTAAGAGTTTTTAGTTGGATACTAACAAGACGTCGCAGTAAGATAGTTTTTACTATAATTTCTTTAACACTATTGTAAATTCTATCGAATAATTAGTTGACTGTTTTCTAATTATGTGCTTAAAAAACGCTGGGTTTGAATTGTATATGACTTATTTAAAAGCTTTTAAGGAGTTTGGGTGATCTGGTTATGGACAAGTAGTGACAGGATTACCACATAACCACTCTGATTGTATCCAGCCACTTAAATTTTTATACTCAATATGTATCCAGTTTGAGCAAACATTTTTTATAGCTACACCTGTTTCTACATCAATAGTCGATGTTGTTTTAGTCCCAGAAGGAGTATCGTACAATGAAATATTTTTTCTAGTAGAAACCCCAACAATAGAATGATGTATCCATCCATCTAATTGTGATATTTCATATCCATAATTAGCTGAAATAATATGGTCTATTTTTAACCCCCATCTTTATAATCTACTACACGTAATTGGAAATCATCATTCTGGAGATCTAGCTCTAAAATAATATCACCATTAGGTTTTTCTCTTACATTAGATTTTTCTTCACTTTTATCAGATATATACATTAAAAGGAGAAAAGCGACAATCATTATTTTGAGCAACAGCTATGCACACAGATGATATAGCACATATTAAAAATAAAATCGTTTTCATTTTGAAGAGTTTCTAGAGTATAATGTGATTTTCAAAAATTTTATTTTAGTTTTTTATAAGTTACAATATTATTTTTCATCCATTTTATGGTAAGTTCTGTATTGGTGTTATTAAGTATAACACCAATAGCGATGTCATAGTAATACTCTTTGTAGAGTGTGATACTATCGTTAACAATAATGTATTTTGTTTGTTTACTATGAGATAATCCTAAGGTATCAAGTTTATTGCCAGGTTCTCCAAATATATAAACTCCATTATCATCAAATCTAAATCCATTTAGATTTTCTGCGTCATCCTTAAGCCAAGTGCCTTCTAACATTTTTTTAGAGTGCCTACTTTTAATAATGCTATTAAAATCAGGATAATAATCGATCTCTTTTGTGTTAAATAAAATATCAGTATTAGCTATACTTTCAAGCACTATTTTACTAGAATCACTAATGATAATAGGTGAGAATTCGGTAGTTTCTCCGTGTTGATGCCATACCATTCTAATAGTGTCAG
>CALKZS010000016.1 GCA_938002835.1 uncultured Dokdonia sp.
TACTTAGATTTATTAATCGATTAGATAACAGTTGACATATTTAATGGCTAAAACGATTAAAAAAGCTATTTTTTTTAAGAAAAAGGAACTTATCAACAGTTTTTTGTTAAAATGAGAAAAAACACTTCTCTGATTGCGTAATACCAGTTAAATAAAGAGAATTTTGAGAGTATTTTATAAGAATTAATGATATCTACATTTAGAATGTATAGGCTACTAGTTTTAGTATAAAAAAGTTTTAGTGTAAGGCATTATTTCTTTTTTACTGTTGAAGACCTATATTTGTGTACCTTAACCTATCTGAAATGAAATTTTTTTCACTCATACTATTATTTATCATAATAGTAAGTACTTCTTCCTGTGTTCCTTTAAAAGATATCACATATCTACGTGAGACAGATACAACTTCAGATAGTCTTATATCAGTACAATTTCAACAACAACCATATAGAGTTCAAATAGGAGATGTGTTAAGTATACGTCTAAAAGCATTAGATCAACAATTAGTAGACTTTTTTAACCCAAGTAGTAGGTCTGGAGAGTCATCTGTAGGATTAGATGAAGGCTATTATTACGATGGTTTTGCCATAAATAACCACGGGAATATTAGAGTTCCTGAGTTAGGAGAAATTAATGTGTTAGGAAAAACAACAGAGGAGATAAGGTTGCTTGTAGAAAAAATGTTGCTTGCAGATTATATAAAAGATGAGGCAGATCTTTTTGTGACAGTAAAGCTTGCAGGTATTCGTTATACAGTTGTAGGAGAAGTTACAAATCCAGGCACTAATACAGAACTCACTGAAAAACTATCTGTACTAGAGGCTATTGCAAATGCAGGAGATATACCCATAACTGGTGATAGAACAGATGTTTTAATAATTAGGCAATATCCTGGAGGACAGAAGGTACATCATATAGACCTAACTACCATTGATGCAATGAACTCTCCTTATTTTTATTTACAACCTAATGATACTGTAGTAATAAATCCATTACCTCAAAAATCAATAGGAACAGGTACTACAGGTTTACAATCATTAACCACAATACTAAGTTTAGTAACAGCACTTTCTACTGTAATAATACTTGTAACAAGATAACGCTATGGATGAAGATTTTGAAGCTCAAAACTCAAGCGGTTTTTTTGATTTTAAAGGTTTTGTATATCGTTTACTAAGTTATTGGTGGTTGTTTTTGATTGTACTAATAATCTCATTTTTGATTGCGAGATCATATAATGCAAGACAAATACCTATTTATAGTGAGGCAAATACCATCTCTATTAAAGATGATCAAAATCCTTTATTTACAGGCAATACAAGTTTGGTATTTAATTGGGGAGGAACGACAGATAAAGTGCAAACAAGTATCATATTATTTAAATCACGCACGCACACAGAAAAAGTAGTAGACTATCTTCAATATTATATTAATTATCAAAAACAAGGGGAATACCACATAGAAGATGTATATGGATATACGCCATTTACACTTGATTTAGAAAGGGGAGTACCTCAATTATCAAAAAAAGAAATACGATTTACAGATCAAGGAGATGGTACTATTAAGGTAGATATCTCTTTTAATGGAGGAGAAGTATTACTTACAAATTACACAACAGGAGAAAAACTTAAGATAAATGCACCTCAAGCAGCTTTTTCTAAAACATATAAATTAGGAGATAAAATTGATGAATCTTTTTTAAAAGGAACAATACGTCCTACATCAATAATTAGTCCTTCAGGTACTGAATATCTAATAACATTAGATAATCTGGATAATGTAGTAAAGAAGTATAAAGGCATAAGTGTTTTGCAACAGCCTTCAGGATCATCTATATTAGAATTGAGTCTTACAGGGACTAATAAAAAAAGACTTATTGATTATCTTAATGCTTCTGTAGATGTTTTAATAAGAGATCAATTAGAACGTAAAAATTTATTTGCTACAAAGACAATTAAATTTATAGATAGTAGTCTTACAGATCGCAATAAAGATTTACAGTCTGTGTTAGAAGAGCTCAATGATTTTCAAAACAAAAACTCAGGAGTTGTTTTAAGTGGAGGAAGTGAGGTTCTAAGTGGTCAATTAACAGCTTACGATACAAAGAAAGATGCATTAAAACAACAGATCATATATTATGATCAACTTGAAAATTACTTACGTACACGTACAGATTATACAAATGTGCCAGCACCATCTGTGGCTTTAATAGATGAAGGCAGTATAAGTGCGGGTGTAGCAAAAATAATAGAACTTGCAGTTGCGAGAAGTAACTTAGCCTATACTGCAAAAGAAGGAAACCCAGCGTTTAGAGATCTTGATAGGCGTATTGATACAGAAAAAGCTATTCTTTTAGAAAACATTACTTCTTCTAAAGCAATTATTAATTCTCAAGTAAATAGTGTAAACCAGTCTATTGCACAGGCAGAAACACAACTTAGAAAATTTCCAAAAGAAGAACAAGAACTCGCAGAGATACAAAGACGTTTTACCTTGAGTCAAGAAGCATATAATCTTTATCTAGAGAAAAAAGGAGAAGCTTCTATTATAAGAGCATCAAATGTTTCGGATATATTAATTATAGACCCTGCAAAAGACGTAGGCAATGGCCCTATAGGACCTAAAACAGAACTTAATTACATTTTGGCATTACTTATAGGTATTATTATCCCGTTAGTAATTGTTTTTGTCTTGTTCTTTTTTGATACAAAAATAGGTTCTCCCGAAGATGTTAAAAAACGTTCTTCAATACCAGTTTTAGGAGTTATAGGTAAAAGTAAACACAACTCTGTACTTGTAGTTAGAGATTACCCTAGATCTTCTCTTTCAGAAGCATTTAGAGGCATAAGGTCTAGTCTACAATTTATATATAAAAAACAAAATATAGCGGGTGCAAAAACCGTGTTAGTGACCTCCAGTGTGAGTGGTGAAGGAAAGACATTTACTTCTATGAACCTAGCTTCAGTTTTTGCGTTAAGTAAAAAGAAGACAGTACTTGTTGGGTTTGATTTGCGTAAGCCTAAAATTTTTGACGATTTTGAAATTGAAAATGATAAGGGAGTTGTAAATTATTTAATAGGCGATGCATCTCTTGATGAAATAAAACAACCTTCTGGAATCTCTCATCTTGATGTCATACTTTCTGGACCTATACCGCCTAATCCTGCCGAACTTATTATAGGTGATACAATGTCTGATTTTATAGAGGAGCTAAAAGCAAATTATGATTATATCGTTTTTGACACACCTCCTTTAGGACTAGTTTCAGATGCTTTTGAGTTAATGCCATATGCAGATGCTTCTTTGTATGTGGTACGTCAAGGGTATACAAAAAAGGATATGCTCTCATTGGTAAATGAGAAGTATGAAAAAAAGGAAATAGAGCATATAAGCTTTGTTCTTAATTATTTCCAACAAAAACGTCGTTATGGTTATGGATACGGTTACGGCTATGGTTATGGAAATTATAATAATGGATATCATCAAGACGAAGACTCTCAAGGCTTCTTTAAAAGGCTTTTTAATAAATTAAGGTCAAAAGAATAATAATGTCCAACATTACAAATAGAGAGACTGATGAATGGCTTTTTGAAATTACTCCAAAAGGAAAGTTAATAGACCTTAATTTTAAAGAGATTTGGCGGTATAGAGATTTATTATGGATATTAGTACGTAGAGATATTGTAACCGTATATAAGCAAACTATTCTGGGACCATTGTGGTTTGTAATTCAACCCCTATTTACTTCGGTTATTTTTACACTTGTTTTTAATGGTTTTGGCTCATTAGGTACAGGTTCTGTAAATGCTTTCTTATTTAATATGGGAGGAATTACCATTTGGAACTACTTTAAGGAATGTTTTGTGGGTACTAGTGATACTTTTAAAAAAAATGCTGCAATTTTTGGAAAAGTTTATTTCCCAAGAGTTATTGTTCCTATGAGTATTACGGTTTCTAATGTATTAAAGTTCTTTATTCAATTTGTGATTTTCTTGCTTTTTTACTTTTATTTTCTAAGTCAAGGCAAAGCAGGAATACCTAGCATATTTATACTACTTCTCCCCATTTTAATTATAGCAATGGGAATGATGGGGCTAGGACTAGGAATGATAATTAGTAGTTGGACAACTAAATATCGCGATCTTACAGTTGCAGTGGGATTTGGTGTGCAATTATTGATGTATATAAGTGCGGTTCCATATTCGTTAGGCGAGATTAAAAATAGTAATCAAGAGTGGGTGCAAATAGCGACACCATTTATTGAGTATAATCCTTTAACGCAAGTAATAGAAGGATTTAGAAATATGTTTTTTGGCCTAGAGACCTTTAATATCATAATGCTATTATATGTAATAGTATTTTCCTTTTTTGTATTTTTTGTAGGTCTCGTTGTGTTTAACAAAACAGAACGTAACTTTATAGATACCGTATGATGTAATATTGCGTTTACGCTTTCGCGAAAGCTTACTTATGAACAACACTATTTTAAAAATAGAAAACATTTCAAAGCAATACCGTTTAGGGCTTGTGGGAACTGGTACATTATCTCACGATCTTAATAGATGGTGGCATAAAATACGTGGTAAAGATGATCCATATTTAAAAATAGGAGCTCTTAATGATAGAACTACATCAAGTGATTCTGAGTATGTATGGGCTTTAAAAGACATTAATTTTGACGTTGCAAAAGGTGATATTGTAGGTATTATAGGTAAAAATGGAGCTGGAAAATCTACACTTTTAAAAATACTATCAAGAGTCACAGGACCCACAACGGGTAGTATTAAATCAAAGGGTAGAATCGCATCGCTTCTTGAAGTAGGAACAGGGTTTCATCCAGAGCTTACAGGTCGAGAAAATATCTATATTAACGGTGCTATCTTAGGAATGTCTAAGGCAGAGATTACTTCTAAAATAGATGAGATTGTCGCATTTTCGGGTTGTGAGCGATATATAGATACACCTACAAAAAGATATAGTAGTGGGATGACTGTAAGACTTGCTTTTGCAGTGGCTGCTCATTTAGAACCCGATATTTTAATTGTAGATGAGGTGCTTTCTGTGGGTGATGCAGAGTTTCAAAAGAAAGCTATTGGTAAGATGCAAGATATCTCTAATAGTGATGGGAGAACAGTGTTATTTGTGAGTCATAATATGGCAGCAGTAAAGAGCTTATGTACTCGTGGGATTGTATTACAAAATGGGAAGAGTGTTTTTGATGGGACTAGTACAGAGGCTGTAGATTTTTACCTTAATTCATCTGTTGGTGAGGAAACCTCTTCAGTTAAAAAAATTAATGATTTTCAAAATAAAAAACCTTTTTTTATTACTGAAGTGTCCATTATTACGAGCGATAAAAAAGGAAGAACATATGTTTATACTAATGAAGATTTTTGGATAAAAATTAAATATAAATTTAATGAAATTATCCGAAAGTGTCATATGACATTAGTCTTTAAGGACCAAACTGGAGAAGTCGTTTTATTCTTAGACCGATCTGATTATTATAAGGAATATTATGTAGCTAAGAAAGGTTGTTTTGAAAGTACAATTAAGATACCTAATCCATTATTAAAACCCGGGAAGTATTACATTAGTATTGGTTTGGCTAATCAAGATACCAATAAAAATGCGCACGAATTAGATATTTTATCATTTACAATTAAGGATGTTGATTCGTTAAGAGATAGCCGAGAAGGTGCTATTTTTTTACCAGTACCTTGGGAAATTACTGAGATATGATTAAAGCGATACTTGATAAATTAACGGTTAGTTTATTTAGTAGACTATCAAGTACTACTAAGTCTTATATATATAAAGAAGCGAGAGATGCTCATTGGGAAAATGTATATAATAGCTATAGAGAGAAGTATTCTTTATCTAAATCGTTTAAATTTAATGGAGTAGGAGTATCTTTCTACGGAGAAGGAGAAATAACCATTTGTGATAATAGTTATGTAGGTAATTATAGCACAATTCAAGCATATAATGATTGTATAGTCTATATAGGAGATAATTGCGCTATTTCTCATAATGTGCGTATCTATACTTTTTCTTATGAGGCTGATCAAGATTTTAATACAAAACAACAAACAAAGTTAACGTATAAAGGAAATGTCACAATTGGTAATGGAGTATGGATAGGGGCTAATGTGTTAATAAATCCTGGGGTAGTAATAGAAGATAATGTTGTTATAGGGGCAAATGCTGTTGTTACAAAAGACTTAAAAGCAAATGGTATATATGGCGGAGTTCCTGCCCGATTTATTAAATTTAAATCTATAGATGGAGATTCTTGATAAAATAAAAAAAATAACCATTCATAAGATATACAAGAGACTTAAAAAACCATTTGTTAAACACTTTGTAAGAGTTGAAAATGTAGATTTAAAAGCACTTGTAAAAGGATATAAGCGTGCTATAATTTTAGGAAGCAGTGAGACTATAAATGATATAGATATCACAAAGTATGCTAATGACTTTGTGATTACAGTAGGAAATTTTCACGAGCATCCAGATATTGATATTTTAAAACCTAGTATTCACATTTTTGCAGCATCACATCCACCCATAACTAAAGAAGTACTTACTAAATGGTATATGAGATGTGACGAGAAGTTACCTCTAGAAACTCCTGTTTTAATAGAACGAAGAGATATTGAAGTAGCTAAAGATTGTTTTAAAAATAGAAGGATCTATATATATAAGTATGGATATGGAAATAATTTACCTGTAGATTTTACCAAAGAAATTATGAGCCCTTGGTCTGTTTCAATTGTAGCATTACAATTAGGTATTTATGTACAATGTCCAGAAATATATCTATTAGGAATAAATCACGACTGGCAATGTATAAAGCCATATTTACATTTTTATGACCATAGTAAACCAAGTCTTGAATATTATTTAAATCAAGCAGGTATAGAGATAGCTTATGAGAAACAGAAACAACCTTTTCCAAAAGAACGATTATATA
>CALKZS010000017.1 GCA_938002835.1 uncultured Dokdonia sp.
AATATCTTCAAAATTATTTGAATTGGTATAAGGTTAAAGAGAGGCTTAAAAAAATGAACAATAAAGCAAATGCTTTTAAAGAGATGATACTCAGTACAAGGGCAATAGAAAACTTCCTGAAGATTAATGATAATTATTTAGAACTAATAACATAGCCAATATAAACTACAACCAAAATTTAATAAACAACCTTATTCTAAATAAATAGAGTTATAAAGTCTATTTATTTAGAATAAGCTATAACTATAAACACCCTTGAAATATATTCAATTCATACTACTTATGATTTTAGGCACTCAGCTTATCCAGTCTCAAAATACTTCTAGTATTAATTTTGAACAAATAGGTTGGTGGGTAAAAAAAACTACCAATACTCAACCCAGTGTTGATATCGAAGGGGCTTATCATTACATAAAAGAAAAAGGCTTACAAGCAAATGCGGTAGTACCTATTGCTATTTTAGATACAGATATCGATAGAAAACACGAAGTCTTAATTGATCTTATATGGAAAAACAGTAGAGAAATCCCCTGCAATCAATTAGACGATGACAAGAATGATTATGTTAATGATATATATGGGTGGAATTTTATAGGCAATAAGATAGATGGAACTAGCCTTCATTATACCTTGATGGAAGAAACTCGAATACTTCGTGAATTTTCTAAAAAAGAATTAAACAAGTTACATAGTAAAAAGAAAGCACTATTTACTTATGAGGAAGTTAAAGAATCCTATGATAACATTGTAGTTTCTTTAAAGAAGAAAATAAAACCCTATGAAGATGCTGAGGCAGGATACATATGGGCAATGGACACCTTAAAAAGTACTTTTAACAAAGAACGTTTTACCATAGATGAACTAAGTAAGCTTACTTCTAAAGACACAATCATACAACAATCTATAGATTATGTAAAAACACTATATAATCAGGGTTATGAGTATGAAAAATTTATGGATTATCTTGATTTTAAAAGAAAATCTTTAGAGATATGTATGAATCTGGATTATGATAATCGTGAGTTTATAGGTGATGATCTTTCTAATAGTAAAGATACTCAATATGGCAGTCCATACATAGCAAAGAATGTATCTAAAATAGATCACGGTACTAAAGTAGCTGGCGTTTTAGGTCTTTTATATAACAAGCTTAATGAATTAAGTGATGAGAAGCATTTCTATATAATGCCTTTAGTTATAACAGGTATAGGTGACCCGACAGATAAAGACACAGCCTTAGCTATTAGATATGCAGTAGATAATGGAGCGAAAGTCATAAATATAAGCCAGACTAAAAGTTTTTCTATAAATGATAAGCTTGTTGATAAAGCCCTAATATATGCTGAAAAAAAAGATGTTTTAATCATTAAATCTGCTGGAAATGAAGGGTTAAATCTTGATGAAAAGATAAGATTTCCTAATGATATTAATCATAAAGGAGAAGAGATAGTCGATAATGTTATAATTGTAGGTGCTGTTACAAAAGCTACTCAAAAAGGTAAAAAATCTATACTCTATAAAAACTCTAACTATGGAAAAAATAGTGTAGACATTTATGCTCCTGGCTCAAGAATAAATACACTAATTCCTGATAATAAGTACAAAAGATCTAGTGGCACTTCGTATGCTGCTCCAATTGTAACAGGAATTGCTAGTCTTATTAGATCTTATTTTCCTAGCCTTACTGCTATAGAAGTAAAACAAATACTAATGGATTCTGGAACTCCATATGATGTAGAAGTGATGTTTGAAGAAGAGAATAAAACAATTTCTTTTTCAGAACTGTCAAAATCTGGTAAAGTAATCAATGCCTATAATGCGCTGTTACTGGCAGAGAAGGTGGTAAAAGAGAAGAAATAAGTATCGTGTTTTTATTTTTCGCGAAAGCGTAACACCTCTTTGATAATTGTTATTTCATCTCTTCAAAACCGTATATTTGCAAAAAAAATTCAATGAGCAAATTGGTTATTGTTGGTTCTTGTGCATTTGATGCTATAGAAACACCTTTTGGAAAAACAGATAAAATTATAGGTGGTGCTTCTCCTTATATAGGACTTGCAGCAGCTCAATTTCAAAATGTAGATCCAGCCATTGTTGCCGTAGTAGGAGATGATTTTCCTCAAGACTATCTAGATTTTCTTGCAGAGAGAGGTATTAATACTAACGGAATAGAAATTGTAAAAGGTGGAAAAACTTTTTTCTGGAGTGGTAAATATCATAATGATATGAACTCTAGAGATACACTTGCTACAGAACTTAATGTTCTAGCAGATTTTTCTCCTAAAGTTCCTGCTTCTCACAAAGAAGCTCCTATTGTAATGTTAGGAAATTTACAACCTCAAGTACAACTTAGTGTGATTGAACAGATGTCTAAAAAGCCCAAGCTGGTTATTCTAGACACAATGAACTTCTGGATGGATATTGCTCTAGACGAACTTAAAACCACCTTGAAAAAGGTAGATGTTATCACCATTAATGATGAAGAAGCTAGACAATTAAGTGGAGAATACTCATTAGTAAATGCAGCTAAGAAAATCCATACAATGGGGCCTAAATATGTAGTAATTAAAAAAGGGGAGCACGGAGCACTTCTTTTTGAAGGCGACAATGTTTTCTTTGCGCCAGCATTACCACTAGCAGATGTATTTGACCCTACAGGAGCCGGAGACACTTTTGCTGGAGGATTTGCAGGGTACATTGCCCAAGCTGGCGATGTTTCTTTTGAGACTTTAAAAACAGCGCTTATTTATGGCTCTTGTCTCGCATCTTTTACAGTAGAAAAATTTGGAACAGAGCGATTACAGTCTGTAACACCAGAAGAATTAAAAGAACGTTTGCATCAGTTTGAAAAGCTTGTGCAATTTGACATACAAATTAACAAATAAACCTGCGCCCCTTTTTGGGGCGCTTTTGTTTACATACATTATGAGTGACGCTATTAAACACGAGTGTGGTATTGCAGTAATACGACTTAAAAAGCCACTAGAATTTTATAAAGAAAAATATGGTACTGCCTTTTATGGGGTAAATAAAATGTACCTAATGATGGAAAAGCAACACAACCGTGGTCAAGACGGAGCTGGTTTTGCTAGCATTAAACTTGATGTAAAGCCTGGAGAGCGTTATATCTCTAGACAAAGGTCTACAGCACAACAACCCATACAAGATATTTTTGCAGAAATTAATGGTCGTATAAACGAACTTATGACTGCAAATCCAGATAAAAAAGATGATGTTGCCTGGCAAAAGAAAAACGTTCCATACATAGGAGAACTACTTTTAGGTCACGTGCGTTATGGGACTTTTGGAAAAAATAGTGTAGAGAGTGTACATCCATTTTTACGTCAAAACAACTGGATGCATCGCAACCTTATTGTTGCTGGTAATTTTAATATGACTAATGTAGGCGAGTTGTTTCAAAAACTGGTTTCATTAGGACAGCACCCTAAAGAAAGTGCAGACACGATTACAGTAATGGAAAAAATAGGTCATTTTCTAGATGATGAAGTTTCAAAACTATATAAAAAATTAAAAAAAGAAGGTTTTAATAAACAACAAGCCTCACCTCAAATAGCCGAGCGTCTCAAAGTAGCAAAAATCTTAAAAAGAGCCTCAAAAGACTGGGACGGTGGTTATGCTATGGCAGGTCTTCTAGGTCACGGAGATGCCTTTGTATTAAGAGATCCTGCAGGAATACGTCCAGCATATTATTATGAAAATGATGAGGTTGCTGTTGTAGCCAGTGAGCGCCCTGTGATACAAACAGCTTTTAACGTTCCTTTTAAAGATGTAAAAGAATTAGACCCAGGGTCTGCTGTTATTATAAAGAAAAATGGCACGCTCTCTATAAAGGAAATTTTAACACCGCTTGCGCGAAAAGCGTGTTCTTTTGAACGTATCTATTTTTCTAGAGGCTCTGATGCCGAAATTTACAAGGAGCGTAAAATGCTAGGCCGTCTATTAATGCCCGAAGTATTGGAAAGTATAAATCACGATACAAAAAACTCTGTTTTTTCATTTATTCCAAATACTGCAGAAACTTCTTTTTATGGTATGGTAGAGGCTGCACAAGATGAATTGAATCGTCAAAAAGGAGAAGAAATTCTAGCAAATAAAGATACCCTTGATGCTTCCTCTATAGAACGTATTCTAGCAAGAAGATTGCGCACAGAAAAGATTGCTATAAAAGACGCAAAATTAAGAACATTTATTACAGAGGATAGTAGCCGAGACGATCTTGTTGCGCACGTTTATGATGTAACTTATGGTGTTATAAAACCAGAAGATAAACTTGTTATTATAGATGATAGTATTGTAAGAGGTACTACTCTTAAAAAAAGTATCATCAAAATGATGGCGCGTCTTAATCCATCAAAAATTATTGTGGTTTCTTCTGCTCCTCAAATACGATATCCAGATTGTTATGGTATTGATATGGCACGTTTAGAAGATTTTATTGCTTTTAGAGCAGCCATAGCGCTTCTTAAAGATAATGGAAAGGAAACCCTTGTTCAAGAAGTTTATAAAAAGTGCAAAAAACAAGTGTCTTATAAAGATAAAGATATCATAAATTATGTAAAAGAAATTTATGCTCCTTTCACACAAAAACAAATTTCAAAAAAGATTTCTGAACTTTTAACAGATACCTCAGTAACTACCGAAGTAGATATTATCTATCAAACTGTAGAAAACCTTCATAAAGCGTGTCCTGATAATCTAGGAGATTGGTACTTTACTGGAGATTATCCTACAGATGGAGGTCATAGGGTTGTGAACAAAGCATTTATAAATTATGTAGAAGGAAATAAAGTAAGGGCCTACTAATACCTTAATATTTCCTAAAAACAAAGAACTCTTTGTGTATTTGATCTAAAAAAAGTGTTTTTAATCTAAAAAAAATATTTTGCGCCATAAACCCCCTTATATTAGCATCACCATAGCATAAGTAGGTTAAGTTTATGGTAGATTTGGGGCAAAAAAAGGTGGAATTTCCACCTTTTTTTATGTCATAAATTTACTATTAAATTGAGTTCTAAAAAACCTATTTGCTTTTATATTTTCTTATTAATTTTTTGAAACCGTTGCAAAAGGTTAGTAACACCAATTTAATTATAATACGAGTCTTATTTTTTGTATATTAGAGGATGGGAAAATCATCAAAACTTGTTGTCTTAGAGAGCGATCAAGAGCTTATTAAATTAAAAGGTCTGCAAACGGACTTAAAGTCAGAGAAACGGATAGAATGTTTGCGTTTATTAAAATCAAAAAGGTTTTCAACTCAAGAGGAGACTGCTGATTATCTAGGCATTAGTAGGCAAACGATTGTACGTTGGATTACGGCCTATAATCAAG
>CALKZS010000018.1 GCA_938002835.1 uncultured Dokdonia sp.
GTATATACAGGATTATCAATAGTATCATCAGAGAAAGTACCCGATCCACTGGTTGTCCAAGCGATTGTTCCATTAGTTGAAGTTCCTCCAGTTACGGTGTACATCATATCAGAACAGATACTTGCTGTTGCTGGCCCTGCATCTACTGTTGGTTCATCTTCTATTGTAATGGTTACTGTATCAGTAGAAGGGGCACAAGGCGCAGTTGCATCTGTAGTTAATGTTAGTATGTAGTCCCCAGGTATAGTGGCAGTAAATGTGGTTGTTTCTGGAATTGCTGTTGGAGTAGTAGAACTAAGAGTTCCATCTCCACCAGCAGGGCTTGTTGTAATAGACCAAGTACCAGTTGTTGCTCCACCACTAATAGAAGCATCTGATAATGTATACACTCCATTATCTGAACATATTGCAGTATTTGTTCCAGCTTCTACAGAAGTTTCTTCAGAGATAGTTAGAACAATTGTATCATCTGCTTTTGTGTTTTCACAAGCACCTGTAGCTAGAACAGTTTTTGTTAATGTTACCGTCGTTGCTGCAATATCAACTGCACTAGGAGTATATATAGGATTTTCAGCATTTACATCATTAAAAGTACCGGTTCCGCTAGTAGACCAACTGACAGTTCCATTAGAAGAAGTCCCACTAGTTATAGTTAACATCATATTAGAACAAATACTTGCTGTTGCTGGTCCTGCATCTACTGTAGGTTCGTCTTCTATAGTGATGGTTACCGTATCAATTGCTGCAGTACAAGGTGCTACAAAATCTGAAGTTAATGTTAAGATATAAGCACCAGGTTCGGTTGCTGTAAAAGTTACTGTCTCTGGGGTAGTAGTACTTCCTGTATCACTTAATACACCATTTCCACCTCCTGGACTCGTAGTAATTGACCATTGTCCTTCTTTAGCTCCACCACTTATACTAGAATCACTTAGGGTGTATGGTCCATTGTCCGAACATAGAATTGCATCAGTTCCAGCAGTTACTATAGAGTTTTGATTAATTGTTAATATAAAATTATCAGATATTGTTGTTGTTGAGCAACTTCCTGATCCTGTTACTGCTTTAGTTAATGTTATAGTTCCTGAAGAAATATCTCCACTACTTGGAGTGTATGTTGGATTGTCTATCGAGTTATTATTAAAAGTACCAGAACCACTTGTTGTCCATAAAATACTTCCCCCTGTTGATGAACTCCCTGTAAAGGTATACATCTCATCAGAACAGATTGAATCTGATGTTGAAGCCCCAATATTTGAGGTTGGAGCTTCATCAATTATTATTGTTACAGTATCACTCAATACAGTACAAGCTGAAGATGAATCTGTTGTAAGTGTTAAGACATAGGTTCCCGCTATTGTTGCACTAAAAGTTACCACATCAGGGTTTGCAGTTGCCATTGCTGAGCTTATTGTTCCATCTCCTGGATCTGTCGTTACTGTCCAAGTTCCTGTTGTTGCTCCTCCTCCAATACTTGAACCAATCAATTGATAATTTCCAAATCCTGAACATAATGTTGTTGTTGGACCTGCTTCTACTGTAGGTTCCTCGCTTATTGTTAAAGTAAAGTCATCAGATACTGTTACACCCTCACAACTTCCAGATCCTGTTACTAGTTTTGTTAATGTCACTGTTCCAGCAGATACGTCTGCACTACTTGGCGTATACACTGGATTATCTATTGAATTACTATTAAATGCACCTGATCCACTAGAACTCCATAATATATCTCCACCTGTAGATGTACCTCCTGTAAATGTATACATTGCATCTGAACAGATTGAATCTGATACAGACGCACCAATATCTGATGAAGGTCCTGGGTTAATTGTGACAATTATAGTTTCTGGATCTCCAACACAACCAGTTATGCTAGTTCCTTGTACAACATAATCTACCGTTAGATCACCAGTAGTTGTATTTGTAAAGATGTCTTTAATAATTGCATCTTCTGACAAACCAGTTCCTACAGTAGCATTGGAGAGATCTGCATTTAGGCCTGCTTGAGGAGTGATACTAATAATTTCCCAAGAAGCTGCCGCTATACTTGTAGCTAAAACATCTAATTCAACACCTATTTCAGAACCACTACAAACTGTTTTGTTAAGTGTATTTGAAACTACTGGCTCTGGATTTATTGTAACAACGATATCAAAAACCTCTCCTTGGCACGCAACAGGCTCATCAATAGTAACTGTATATGTTATTGTAACGGCTACTCCTGTTGTGTTTGTATAGGTGTCTGTAATATTAGTAGACATTGGAGTTAAGCGATTTGGGCCTGCTGGAACGTTTAGCTCATCTGATGATGCGACTGTATATGTTGAAGAAAATGATGATAGGCTAACATTTAAAGTTTCTTTAGAACAAACAGTTTCTGTAAAATTGGGAAATGGTGGTTCTACTATATTTAATACTATTTCCTGTCTTGTTGGATTTACACAAGAAGTTGTAGTATCCGTAATTTCTGCATAATATGAAATTGCTCCTACGACATTATGCTCTGGAATAGATACTACATTGCCGCCTGTTAAAGCATCATACCAAACTATGTTTATGTTAGGGTCAAATGTTATGGCATCATTTGCATTTAACGTTTGCAGAGGTGTTTCTGCACACTCTGCTATATCTGAAAAGGTGTTTAATTGAGGACTTGGAATTACTGTTATTGTTGCTGTGTTTGATAAACTTATGATACATCCTGTTCCAGTAAATTCCAGTGATACTAAATTTATAGTGGTATCTGCACTAGCCGAAGAAATCGTTATATCAACATTTCCAGATGCATCTAATGTTGTTGCTTGATTTGAATTACCATCTAAATTGTAGATTAATTCTGCTAGGGGAGATCCTGAAATTGAAAATATAGCATCATCTCCTTCACAAACATCTGTATTTGTAGTTAAAGAATTAAATACAGGTACATCATTTACAGTGACCGTAAATATGTCTGATTCTGTTGAGCAATCATTACCATCTGTAATCGTATATGTAATATCTGTATTTCCTGTAGCTATAGGTGTTACGAGACCATTTCCATCTACTGAAGCCACTGCTGTATTTGACGAACTCCAAGTAATTGTGCCTCCTGTAGAACCTTCGGTTAGATCTGTAGTGCTATTTAGGCATACTTCTGTATTTCCGGTTATAGGTAATGCAATCGGTACGTCATTTACTATAATTGTACCTGTAGCACTTACCGTGTTACAGCCACCGGTTAATGGAATATCGTAATTAAAAGTCCCTGGTAATGTTGGTGTACCCGTAATTGTTATAACATCTGCACTCCAACTTGCTGTTAATCCCAGAGGTAAGCCACTTGGCGTACCTATACCTGTAGCTATTGTAGTTGTATGTGTAATATCCATTATTGGGCTATCGATACAAACCTCTAAATCACCCGTAGCAGTACCTGCGGTATTACAGGCATTTATAGTTACGGGCTCCTCTAGATCATCAACTACATTATTTACTTCACTAGCAATTTGATCAAAATTATACGTTAGGATATTAGTAACAGTGCCTGAAGCATCGTCTTCTGCTCTTGCTTCTATGATTAACTCATAGGTATCTCCAGGATTCATATCTCCAATAGTCCAATCTGGAGCTGTCCAAGTTGTTCCTGTATCAGGAGTAGCAGTAACTAAATCGAATTCTGAAGGCAAAACATCTGTAATAACGAGTCCAGTAATCGGATTTACAGAAAAGCTTTCTACAGAAATAGTAAATATAACATTACTACCTGCGTCGATTGGATCTACATTATCAACTTTGGTAATCTGGATATCTGGATCACAAGAATAAAAACTAACTGAAGAAGAATCATAAGTACAGCCACCAAAATCAGTAACTCTCACAAAATACTCGCCAACTCCAGTTAAAGCAGGATCAAATGTTGCGGGGTTACCATCTGGATCACCATCAGAAACAGCAACATCATCTCTAAACCATTCCCACATAAAAAATCCACCCGTAGTTTCTGTTAATATAGATCCAGGAAAACAACCTCCTCCTGTAATATCTATTACAACGCTTGGTACTGTATCAAAACCAGAAAAATAGCCTGCTAGTCCTGCATTTGTACCCAACCCCATAAAAGTTCCAACAGCGATGGGACCTGCAGAATTTACATCTACTTCGCCAACTAACCCATTTACGAAAAAACTTTTCCATTCTGAAGTGCCAACAACAGCTGTAGAAGCAGGGACAGTTACAGGTCCGTTAGAGTCTGTAATTGTGATGCTTGCGTCAGGTGTGAGAGTTGAAGATATTATGGTAAGTGCAGAAAAATTAGAGGGCGTCCCTGCAATTTGATTGATATCTGAAATTTCGTCTAATATATCTGGTAATAAGCAATTAACTGGGGCTATAAAATTCATTCCTAGGGTTTGCCTCCCGCTTTGTCCTGCTAAGCATTGAAATGCATATGCATCTCTAGACGTTTCAATATACATATTAGCGCCCGGGACATCAGATGACCAATTTGAGATCTCTAAAAATTCACCATTGTCAATTGTGTCTACATATACACCTCCAGCAAAAACATCAGTTCCATCTTGAGTACCAACAATAATCGCAAACTCTGATTCATTAGTATTGTTTCCATTACCTCTTACAAATACATATTCTCTTCCTATGATATTTGTAGGTGCAATTTGGTCTATACCAGTGTCACGACTGCCTCCTGGTCCAACTCCCACATTTAAGCCACCAACACTTACAGCTATATTTTGGCTAGAGGAGATCGTAGCTCCTAACCAACCATCATTATTTACAGCAGTGGCATTTTTAGGTGCTTCTATAACATATGTTTCATATTGATTAAGATTAATAGTTAATATATCTGGTGAAGCTGTAGGGATACCAGTTGGTGTTCTAAAAATACAGCCTGGATCATAGCCAAAAACAGTAACAGTTGTCACTCCTGGATCTGTCGCCATCATTCCTAAACTAGTAGTTAAATTTGCATTAGTAGCATTGTTTGCTATACCTCCCCATCTAAAATTTGTTCCTAAAGCCGCTTTTCCTTTAGTAGTTAATGAACCTGCTTGTGCGCCTGAACGGCCACGATAGTTTACATAAAACTTACCTCCTAATGGTGCAACAAAGCGTAACCCAGCAGTTGTTAATGGTGTTCCCGTACTTGCATTATTAATTAAGGTAATACCGTTATCAGAATTAGCCAAAGGTAACCCTACTGTTGATGCATCTATTATTACTGGAGATCCGTGTGACAGACTAAATGTCGTAGCAGTACCACTAGTCCCTATGTAAACATCTACATCAAACGTACCTTCTGATGCAGGTGTAGACAAATAAATAGCTTGTTGATTTATTGCTTGACCAGCCGAAACCTGTTTTAAAGGTGGTAAATAATGTTCGCTATCTAACTGTGCAAAAAGATTAATTATATTAAAAAGCAATAGAGAAAGAAAGAGTAGTATTTTCTTCATAATTATTTCATTAAATAAGTATTCAATTACTATATTATTATAACTGTAGGGAGTTAAGTTATAAGTGAGAGATTAAAAAATCTCTTTATTTTTATTATTAAAACTCAATCGTTTTGATAATAAATGCTTTAAAAGTTTAATAAAGTTCTTTATGAACTACAATAAGTAAGTATCAACTTTTTTGTTAAAACACTTGTTAATTTAAATAATAGTTTACACTAAACTTCATTAAGTGTAATATGCAAGTTTATGATAATTGATTGGGTTATGTTACCTAATAATCAGTTACTTGAATTGTATTTCGTAAAAATAAATTATTTTTTCGCATATTTCGAAGATAAGTAAATTTTTATCAAAAATGCATTTTGTCGTTTAAAAATTGCGTTTAATCGATATTTATTTAGTATAATTGTATAATTGGTGTTTTTTTTGAGAAAATGCAGATAAAATGTAGTTTTGTATATAGTTTTTTATAGTAATTAATATAATAACTTATTAGGTTTAATGAGAAAATACGTATTATTGCTAGATAATTTTACTTACTTTAATTTTTTATAGACAAATCTTTAAAGTAAATTATAACAGATTAATAAGTATTATGAGCCCCAAACTCAGAAATTTCTTGATTATAACACTTTTTGTGCTATCTTATACAACTATGATTGGACAGGATAGAATTCCACCTCCCCCAAACAGGACGGGGTCGCCTCCACCTTTTGGTTTACCTATGCCAATAGGTGAGAACATTTATGTATTGGTTTTTTCTGGAGTTGCTTTAGGTGTTTATTTCTTTTACAATAAGAGAAAACAAAAAGTTACTCAATAACCTAAAGTTAATCTTTTTACATATTTACCTATTACATCAAATTCTAGATTTACTCTAGTTCCTGTCTTGAAATTTTTAAAACCAGTATGTTCATACGTATATGGGATAATAGCAACGCTAAAACTACCTTTTGAAGAATCTACCACAGTGAGGCTAGTTCCATTTACAGTGATAGAACCTTTCTCTATTGTTACATTATCTAGACCTGTATTGTATTTAAAGGTAAATCTCCAACTTCCATCTTCATTTTTAATATTTGTACATTCTCCAACCTGATCGACGTGACCCTGTACAATATGTCCATCAAGTCTAGCGCCTAGTTGCATTGCACGTTCTAGGTTTATAATATCTCCTATTTTTAAGTCATTTAGATTGGTCTTGTCTAAAGTTTCTTTAATAGCAGTAACGGTATAACGGTTATTATGTATGTTTACAACAGTGAGGCAGACTCCATTATGGGCAACACTTTGATCTATTTTTAGTTGATCTGTAATGTTGCTTTCTATTGTAAAATGTACATTCTCTTCCTCTCTTTCTATCGCTACAACCTTTGCAAGATCTTCTATAATGCCTGTAAACATAAATGGGTATAATTTGGTTACTTTTGTGCTGTAAAAATACAAAACACAATAAGCATCTTATGAAGAAAGGTCAAAAAGTAAAAGTGGGAATATCTATAGGTGATCTCAACGGTATAGGAGCAGAGATTGTGATTAAAACATTTAGCGAGCAATTAATGTTAGATTTTTGTACTCCTATCATTTTTGCTTCTGCAAAAACACTTTCGTATTTAAAAAAGCAGCTTGGGTTACAAGGTGATTTTTATGGTATTGACGCTTTCGCGAAAGCGGTAGAAAGTAAAATAAATGTCTTTAATCTATGGAAAGAACCCGTGCAAATAGATTGGGGCGAGGCTACCGAAGTTTCAGGAAAATATGCACTTAAATCATTTATGGCAGCAACAAAAGCTTTAAAAAATGGTGATATTGATGTATTGGTAACAGCACCAATAAATAAATCTAATATTCAAAGTGATGAGTTTTCTTTTCCAGGACATACAGATTATTTAGCGCAAGAACTAGAAGGAGATGCAATGATGCTTATGATAACCGATACCTTAAAAGTAGGTTTACTTACAGATCACGTAGCAGTAAAAGATATTGCGAGTGCTATAACTCCAGAATTGATTGTAAAAAAGGTAGATACATTATATGAAGCTTTAAAACAAGATTTTGGTGTTTCAAAACCTAAGATCGCATTATTAGGTATTAATCCGCACGTAGGAGATAATGGAGTGATAGGTGATGAAGATAATAAGGTGTTAATTCCAACTTTAGATAAAATAAGAGAAGGAGGTAAATTAGTATATGGTCCTTATGCGGCAGATAGTTTTTTTGGGAGTGGTAATTATAAAAACTTTGATGCTATTCTTGCAGCCTATCACGATCAAGGCTTAATACCTTTTAAAACATTATCTTTTGGTAAAGGAGTTAATTATACAGCAGGATTATCTAAAATACGTACATCTCCAGATCACGGTACAGCATATGAGATTGCAGGAAAGTCTCAGGCAGATGAGGGTTCTTTTAGAGGAGCTATTTTTGCAGCAGTATCTATTTTTAATAAACGATTAGAGTATCAAGAGATTACCGAAAATGTCTTAAAAGTTAGTGTTAGAAAGCCTGGGCGAGAACGTACAGGAAGATATACTGCAAAAAAGTAGAAACAAGAGAGTTTGCATTTATAGAGTAGTTAAATAATCCATTCACAAAATAAATAGTTACATAGTTTTTGTGATATAAAAAAAACTGTATCTTTGCACGCTCCAAATGGATGATGTGATGAAAGGATTAAAACCATACAACATACAATATGTAGGTTTAAAAGAAGGAACACATACGTTTGAGTATACTATTGATAAAACGTTCTTTGATCTTTTTGAATATGATGATTTTAATGAGACAGCAGTAAAAGTAGCTCTTGTATTAGTTAAGAAGTCTACATTTATGGAGTTTAATTTTAAAATTGCCGGCTCAGTAAATGTCAATTGTGATATTACTAATGAACCATACGATCAGCCTGTAGAAGGTAATTATGATTTAGTGGTAAAGTTTGGTCAGGAGTATAATAACGACTTTGAAGATATTTTAATTTTACCTTATGGTGAGTTTGAAATCAATGTCGCTCAATATATTTATGAACTTATTGTGTTGTCTACACCTAATAAAAGGGTGCATCCAGGAGTAGAAGACGGTACGTTAAAATCAGAAATACTAGAAAAGTTAAAAGAGTTAAGTATTCCTAATAAGGAAGAACAAAAAGAAGATAAAGAAGAGACAGATCCTAGATGGAACTCTCTAAAAAAACTATTAACAGATAAATAAGAGTACGTAATGGCACATCCTAAAAGAAAAATCTCAAAAACTAGAAGAGATAAAAGAAGAACACATTACAAAGCCGCTGTACCACAAATAGCTGTAGATCCTACAACAGGAGAAGCGCACCTTTATCACAGAGCACACTGGTTTGAAGGAAAGTTATATTACAGAGGTCAAGTAGTGATTGATAAGACAGAAGAAGTAGAGGCATAAGTCTCATTCTTAATGAATGATAGAACTCCCATTTTTAATGGGAGTTTTTTATGCCTTAATTTTAGTAAAAAAAGTTAATTTTAAGTCGTTTTTGATCAAATTTTAGTACTTTTCCCATCGTTTTGGATATAAATCGATCAAATTAGTATAAAACCTAATCGAATTAAATGAGTAAAATCTCAGCAGCTATTACCGCTGTAGGCGCATATGTACCAGATTATGTGTTAACTAATGATATATTAGCTACAATGGTAGATACTAATGACGAGTGGATAACCACCCGCACAGGTATAAAAGAACGCAGAATTCTCAAGAAAGAAGGAGAAGGCACTTCATATCTTGCTATTAAAGCAGCGCAAGATTTATTAAAAAAGAAGCAACTTGATCCAGCAGAAATAGATATGGTTATTGTAGCAACTGCTACACCAGATATGCCTGTAGCCTCTACAGCTGTATATACAGCATCAAAAATAGGAGCTATAAATGCATTTGCATATGACTTAAGTGCAGCTTGCTCAAGTTTTTTATATGGTATGTCTACAGCAGCCAGTTATATAGAATCAGGAAGATATAAGAAAGTGTTACTCATAGGAGCAGATAAAATGTCTTCTATCATAGATTATACAGATAGAACTACTTGTATTATTTTTGGAGATGGAGGCGGCGCTGTTCTTTTCGAACCCAATGAAGAAGGATTAGGTTTAAAAGACGAGTATTTGCGTTCTGATGGCATAGGACGTGATTTTCTTAAAATAGATGCCGGAGGAAGTATACTGCCTAGCTCTCAAGAAACAATAGATAATAAAAAACATACTGTTTTTCAAGATGGAAAAACAGTATTTAAATATGCTGTATCAAATATGGCAGATGTAAGTGATAAGATAATGAAACGTAATAATCTTACAGGAGAAGATGTGGATTTTCTTATTGCGCATCAAGCAAATAAACGTATTATTGACGCTACTTCTAGGCGTATGGGACTTGATGAGAATAAAGTACTCATTAATATCCATAAATATGGAAACACTACATCTGCAACATTACCATTGCTTATGAGTGATTATGAAAGACAACTAAAAAAAGGAGATAATATTGTGTTTGCTGCCTTTGGTGGCGGTTTTACCTGGGGGTCAATTTACCTCAAATGGGCATATAACTCCAACTAAACCTAAAACTGACTAATTCAGAAAACTATGGATTTAAAAGAAATTCAAAACCTTATCAGATTTGTTGCAAAGTCTGGCGCTAGTGAAGTAAAACTAGAGATGGATGATGTTAAAATTACTATTAAAACTGGTGATGATGATAAAGGTGGTACTACAATTGTACAACAACTTCCTGCAATGCAACCTATGCAAGCAGCTCAGCCTATAACTCAAACTCCTGCAGCGACAGAAAGTCCAGTTGCTCCAGCTACTCCAGCAGAAGATAATAACTCAAAGTATATCACTGTAAAGTCACCTATTATAGGCACTTTTTATAGAAAACCATCTCCAGATAAACCTACTTTTGTAGAGGTTGGAAAACAAATAGCAGAGGGAGATGTATTATGTATTATCGAGGCAATGAAGCTTTTTAATGAGATAGAAAGTGAAGTGACAGGTACTATTGTAAAGATTTTGGTAGACGATTCATCTCCAGTAGAGTTTGATCAACCATTATTTTTAGTAGACCCATCTTAGTCCCTTACGGGTATTATAACAAATGATATGGGTGTTTTGTACGCTTTCGCGAAAGCATAAAAAGTACCACGTCATTTTATAAACGCAATGTATTAATTATGTTTAAAAAGATACTAATAGCAAACCGAGGAGAGATTGCTCTTCGAGTAATACGTACTTGTAAGGAAATGGGCATTAAAACGGTGGCCGTATATTCTAAGGCAGATGAAGAAAGTCTACACGTAAAATTTGCAGATGAAGCTGTATGCATAGGACCAGCACCTAGTAGTGAGTCTTACTTAAAGATGTCTAATGTGATTGCCGCAGCAGAGATTACAAATGCAGATGCAATACATCCAGGATATGGTTTCTTATCAGAAAACGCTAAGTTTTCAAAAATATGTGAAGAACACGATATTAAGTTTATTGGAGCTAGTGCAGAGATGATCTCAAAAATGGGAGATAAAGCTACTGCAAAAGAAACAATGAAAGCTGCCGGTGTTCCTTGCGTTCCTGGTTCTGATGGTATTATAGCAGATTTTGAAGAATGTAAAAAACTCGCTCTTGAAACTGGATATCCAGTAATGCTTAAAGCAACTGCCGGAGGTGGTGGTAAAGGTATGCGTGCTGTCTGGAAAGAAGAAGATCTACTTAAGGCTTGGGAAGGAGCAAGGCAAGAAAGTGCAGCTGCTTTTGGAAATGATGGGATGTATATGGAAAAGCTCATAGAAGAGCCTAGACATATTGAAATCCAAATTATAGGAGATAGTACTGGTAAAGCGTGTCACCTTTCTGAAAGAGATTGCTCTGTACAGCGTCGCCATCAAAAATTAACAGAAGAGACTCCATCTCCATTTATGACAGATGACCTTCGTGAGCGTATGGGAGCAGCTGCAGTAAAAGCAGCTGAATTTATAAAGTATGAAGGAGCAGGTACTGTAGAGTTTCTTGTAGACAAGCATCGCAACTTCTATTTTATGGAGATGAACACTCGTATACAAGTAGAGCATCCTATTACTGAGCAAGTAGTAGATTATGATTTGATACGTGAGCAAATACTAGTTGCTGCGGGGGTGCCTGTTTCTGGAAAGAATTATTACCCGCAATTACACTCTATAGAATGTCGTATTAATGCAGAAGATCCTTATAATAATTTCCGCCCTTCACCAGGTCGTATCACAAACTTACACGCTCCAGGAGGACACGGTGTGCGTATAGATACACACGTATATAGTGGGTATATGATACCACCTAACTATGACTCTATGATCGCAAAGTTAATTACCACTGCGCAAACACGTGAGGAGGCTATCAATAAAATGAAAAGAGCTCTTGATGAGTTTGTCATAGAAGGAATCAAGACTACCATACCTTTTCATAGACAGTTAATGGATCATCCAGATTATATTTCTGGTAACTATACCACCAAGTTTATGGAAGATTTTGAAATGGAAAAAGCATAAACAAGCAAACTACTAAAAAAACTCTTGATGTCATTATCAAGAGTTTTTTTATACCTTAGAATGGATTAATTTTTTAAGTATCGCTATCTGACCCATATGATAATGGGAGTGTTCTAATAAACCTTGAATGTTTCTCTCATAGGTTCCATACATATCTTTTACAAAAACTTGTTTTAAATTTTCTTGAGATAATGTCTTAACAAGATCTGAAAATAAGATTATGTTTTCATAAATGTTTTGTCTGAGAGTAACCCATTCTTCTTCATCTTTTAGAGGTTTCATCGTAAAGGATAAACTGTCTTTTGCTTCTAAAGGACCTCCTTGTAGAACTTTTATCAATGCTTCTATATAGTAATTGATATGGAAAGTGAGCAATGCAATCGTATTTAGATGTTCTATTTGATAGGTAGCTTCTTTGTGGGTAATATCATCTAGTAATTCTTTGAGATAAACCCCCGTGAGGTTTGCCCCATTTAGATATTGTTTTAGATGAGATGATAAGAGCGTAGATGTTTCCATAATTTAAATAAAACTGCAACTGTTATTTTTTGCTTTCGCAAAAGCATATAATATACCATAAAAAAAGCTCCCAACAATGAGAGCTTTTTAACGTGTTTACATTTTTCTAAGAAGATATTAATTCTCTCCTAAAAAAGGATAGCGATAGTCTGTTGGAGTGACAAAAGTTTCTTTAATCATACGAGGGCTTACCCATCGAAGTAGATTTAGGGCAGATCCTGCTTTGTCATTTGTTCCAGAAGCGCGAGCACCACCAAAAGGTTGTTGTCCTACTACAGCTCCTGTAGGTTTGTCATTAATATAGAAGTTACCTGCTGCATTTTTTAATGCTTTGGTAGCTTCTTGCACGGCATAACGATCTGTAGAAAGTACAGCGCCTGTAAGTGCATATTCACTAGTTTGGTCTACGAGTTGTAATGTTTTACTCCAGTCTGCATCTTCATAAACAAAAATGGTAATTACAGGGCCAAAAAGCTCTGTACACATAGTCGTATACTTAGGATCTGATGTTACAATCACAGTAGGTTCAATAAAATACCCTTTGCTTTTATCGTAACCACCACCCACAATAATTTCTGCATTGGTATCTTTTTTTGCTTGGTCAATGTATGTTGCAAGTTTATCAAAAGAACCTTCGTGTATCACAGCTGTTATGAAGTTGCTCATATCTTCTGGAGATCCCATTTTAAAGGAGTTAACATCTTCTATAACATACTTTTTCACATCTTCCCAAAGAGAGGCTGGTATGTATGCACGACTTGCAGCACTACATTTTTGTCCTTGAAACTCAAAAGCACCACGTGAGATTGCTGTTGCTACTTGTTTTGCTGGAGCACTTGGATGTGCGATGATAAAATCTTTACCGCCAGTTTCACCTACAATACGTGGGTATGTTTTGTAGTTGTGTATGTTTTCTCCTATTTTTTTCCAAATATCTTTAAACACGTGTGTAGAACCTGTAAAGTGTAATCCAGAAAAATCTGGACTAGCCAGCACAGTATCAGTAATCATTTCTGGATCTCCGTGTACTACTTGTATAACGCCATCTGGTACGCCAGCTTCACGAAAAATATCTAAAATAATCTTAGCAGAAAGCATTTGACTATCTGATGGTTTCCATACAACAACATTACCCATTAGTGCACAAGCAGCTGGTAAGTTTGCTGCAATCGCAGTAAAGTTAAAAGGAGTAATTGCATAGATAAAACCTTCAAGAGGTCTGTATTCTAATCTATTCCAAGCGCCAGATGTGCTTTCTGGTTGCTCATTATATATGTCTGTCATAAACTGTACGTTAAAACGTAAGAAGTCTATAAGCTCACAAGAAGCGTCTATTTCTGCTTGATGTACAGTTTTAGATTGTGCAATCATTGTTGCAGCATTAATCTTTGCACGGTAAGGACCAGCAATAAGTTCTGCTGCTTTTAAGAAAATACCTGCACGTTGTTCCCAAGGTAACTCTGCCCAAGCTGTCCTCGCTTCAAGAGCTCCAGAAATAGCTTGGTCAATATGTGTCTTTTCGGCAAGGTGATATGCTCCTACAATGTGTTTGTGGTCGTGAGGAGGAGACATTGTACGGGTGTCATTAGTACGTACTTCTTTACCGTTAATGTACATAGGTACATCTGTGTGCGTGTTAAATAATTCTTTATATGCTGCAGCAACTGCCTCGCGTTCTGGAGAGCCTGGTGCATACGATTTTACTTCTTCGTTTACAGCGATTGGTACTTGAAAAAAACCTTTTCCCATAGTGTGGTTGTTTCTTTTAATGTGTTTGTGGAAACGAAGGTACAAATTCTAAAAATGACTATAAATGTATTTAGGAAAGGTGTAACATATAATATGCTTTTGCGAAAGCGTATATATATTCTTTACACTATTTTTTAGTAGATAATGAGATCTAGAAATGTTGTTAAAAATAAAAGTTTTTAAGTATATCCTTCGGCTTTTTAAGAGGGATTACTATATTGTATATGGCACAAAAAAAGACGACGTTACTTTTATTAAGAAAAATCTATAGATTAGCGTTATTATTTTTAATACCCGAGAAATATACTAGTAGATATATTTTATAATTAGATCAATCGAAGTGATAAGAAAATTATAAATAGAAATTATCTTTTTCGTAAGTTGCACTTTTATAAATCGACATAATTTTTAATGTGTACAGTAACCTATATACCTAAAAAAGACAATACATTTATTCTAACCTCAAATAGAGATGAAGCAGTGGGAAGAACCACTATAGTCCCTAATTTTTATGACATTGATGGTGTTAAAATGCTTTTTCCTAAAGATGCTGTGGCTGGAGGTACTTGGATAGGAATTTCAGACAAAAATAGAATGATTTGTTTACTTAATGGTGGTTTTCAAAACCACGTAAAAGTACAAGATTACAGAATGAGTAGAGGTGTTGTGGTAAAAGAACTCTTAAAGGCTAATGATCTTTCAAAATCTATTGAAACGTTTAATCTTGAAGGTGTAGAGCCTTTTACTATTATAGCAATAGATTGGAGTAGTAACCTTAAAGCGACAGAGCTTGTTTGGGACGGTTATCAAACACATATTTCAGTACTTGGAAATGAGCCAAAGATATGGTCTTCTTCTACACTATATGACTCTCAGATGAAAGAAAAAAGACGTGCTTGGTTTGCTGCTTTTTCTAAAGAAACAGATTGGAGTGCTCAAAGTTTAATTAACTTTCACAAAGAAGCAGGAGAAGGAAATTCTAAAATAGATTTACAAATAGATCGAGGTTTATTAAAAACAGTAAGTGTAACTCAAGTAGAAAAAACAGTTACATCTTGTGTAATGGCATATCACGATCTAATAAAACAAGAAGAGCATCACACTGATTTTGAAATGGTAACAGTTTGAAACATACAGGTAAAATAATTGTTCTTGCTTTTCCAGATACATTTGTAAAAATGTCAGACGAGTTAATGTGCAAGATTTTACCACTTGTGGGTATAGGCACTAGAACTCATATTAAGGCAGGTCACGCAGCCTTAGTTCTCATAGAAAATAAAACAGGAAAGGCGCAATACTTTGATTTTGGTAGATATATTACACCAAAAGGGAAAGGTCGCGTGCGTGGTGCAAATACAGATGTAGAGCTAGAAGTTCCTGTGAAGGCTATATTTAAAGAGGGTGTGTTAGACAATCTTGATGAGTTTTTATTATGGCTAGATGCGCATCCTGAAAAAACACACGGATCGGGAAGGCTCGTGGCTTCACTTTGTGAGTCTATAGATTATGAAAAAGCAAGTGCATATATAGCGCAACTTCAAGGACAGGGTAGTATACCATATAAAGCGTTTGGAAGTATAGGAAGTAATTGTGCGCGTTTTGTTACAGAAACAATACTAGCATCTACAGAAGAAGAGAGTATTGTCAAACACCTCAAGTGGAACAAAAGATTTACCCCTAGCACGGTTGGAAATGTAGAAAAAAGTGCTTCAGAAAAAGGAGTTTATGAAGTTTATAATGGAGAAATATCTATTTATAACTCTACCGCTTTGCGCGAAAACTTAACAAACTATTTCGATAAGCGAGTGCCTGTAAATATGCATAGTAAAGTAGAAGCTGTAACTGTGCCTGAGGATGCTCAATTTTTAGATGGAATAGGAAGTAGTGCCTGGTTTCACCTTGAAATTATTTCTAATAAAAAGGCTGTTGTAAGAAGATATACAGATACTGGTATATTAGATTTTGAAGGCGTTACTCAATTACCAGAAAACTTTTCTGTTAGTCTTCCATATAAATTTGTGTACGATAGTAATTGCGTGTTTTGCACTATAGAGCAAGATGGAAAGACTTTTGTATTGCAATTAGAAAAAAGAGAATCTTCAGAAAAAAAAAGTTTGGCTAATTCAACGCAAAGGGTGCACTCAGCTTGAATGTAGGTATCTTAACTTTAAACTTGCGGGTGGTTGTAAAATTAATCATTTGATAAAAACCTTCCATTGCGCCAAAAGGAGATGTAAGTAAACATCCAGAACTATAGGTGTGAGATTCTCCAGGTTTTAAAACAGGTTTCTTACCTATAACACCCTCACCATCTACTGTTTCTGGAATATTAAGGGCGTCTGTTATTTTCCAGTGACGTGCCATAAGTTGTACACTATCTTTACTTTGATTTTCTATAGTTACATTATACCCAAAAGCAAAGTGCATTTTATGATTTTTATAAAATGTGCCTTCAAAGGTAGTTTCTACCGTTATTTTAATACCTCTTGTAACTTGTTGTACCATTACACTAGAATAAAATTGCGGTTATCGCAAAAAAGAAAATAGCAAAAATTGATGTTCCTATAAAAAATATAAAGTTTAAAAATACAAATTTTATTAATGTAATGAGCCTGCGTTGTTTATAAAAATTCCTTAAAGCCTTATAAAAGTAAAAAGGACCGACTAAAGTAACTAAAATTGTTGCTATAATTCCATCTGTATTAAAAATAAACTCTATAGGTAAGGTTATAAGAAGTACAATAAAAATCCAACTAAAAATATGAAATATAAAAACAAGATGTTCCATATAGTTTGCACGCTTCTTTGAGTAAATAGCCCAAAAGAATAAAGCAAAGAAAGGAGCAAAGAAAAACATAAAAAAAGGTGTTTTTGATGCTAAGTAGTTTGTAAAAGCAATAGGATTTTCTTTAACACGATCTATATCTTTGTTTTTTGAATACAACCAGAGGTTAATCTTTGATTTTTCATAATGAAGACTATCTAATGCTTTTGTTGGGTTTTTTATACCCGTTGCATCATAAAATTTATTAAAAAACACCCCTTTTGCTATGGTTTCATCTATAAAATTTCTTTTTTTAAAATTTTCTTCAGGCTTGTATGTATAGGTGCTTTTTTCTTCCTCTTTGTTTTTTCTATTGGCAACACCTTCTTTAATAGCATCATTAATTTCTTTTTCAAGAGCAGTGAGGTCTTCAGAAGATTGGTGAAGATGCTCAATCTCTTTGAGGGGGCTTAAATTTACTTCTGGAATACTATCTTGGTTTATATCAGAAATAACAATCTCTTCACCATTTATATTCATTTTATTTTCTTCAAAACTGATTTCATTTGAGTCTTTAAATAGACTTATAGCGGCAATTAGTAGAAAATATAAAATAGAAGCACTTAGAAAAAACCGAAAAGGATTTGCATATTTAATACGTTTTCCAGTAACATAGTTTTTTGTGATCGTACCAGGTTTAAAAAGGAGATCTTTTAAAGTAAATCTAAATCTAGAATCGTATGTAAAAACACTTAGTACAAATTCGTTTATAAAATCTAAAAGCGATAGTCTTTTTGTAGTGTTTAATTGGCCACAATATGCACAATAACGATCTGTGAGGTCTAGCGGGTGTCCACAGTTAAGGCATTCTATACCGCGATAATTCATCGCCTTGCGACTTGTAGACTTGATGTTAGTTTCTTTCACGTTATAAATATAGTAGGTTTTACGTTTTCGCAAAAGCATATGTACAACAACTATATCAACAGAAATGTTAGTTGGTTATGTTAGAGGAATTTGCTTGTCCGTATCCCAGTAACTCATCAAAACGACCACCAGGACGACGGTAATACACTAGAAATTGATATTCGTTTTCAGTTTGCCAGAAGTTACCACTTATGTTATTTTGATCATCTATGCTACCATCCTCATTTACAATAATATATTTGTAATTATAAAAACCTTGTTTTAATAAATAAGGTAGTTCATAACGACGAGATTTAGGATTGTACGTGAGTTTAGTATCGTCATTTATGGTGTAGTTATTAAAATTACCATAAATATGTATAGATTGATCTTCTTGTAATTTAGGATATGCTAGTGAGAAATGTATCCAGACATATTCTGCTTCTGTAGTAACAGTTCTGGCTTGTATAGAGTTTATTAAAAAGTTACCATTTATATCTGGATTATAAGTATATGGTTTATCATAACGAGGTAGATCTGTATAAAGGTAATTATGATATAAGCTTTTAAACTCTACACTTCGTATGGCATTATTTGCCGAACGAACATCTTTGTTTTCAAAATTTAAGTACTCATTACCAGCCCAAAAAGCAGTTTCTTGATCATATCTATATTCCAGTTTTGAACCAATGGTATATTGAGGTTGTATCCCTAAAAGGCTATTTTTTAAATTATTATTTTGAATAATAACGGTATGCAAATTTACCTTAGGGTTGATAATGATTTGCTCGCCAGTATCTATAAAAAAGCGCATTGTTTGTTTTGTGTTAATGTGTTTGAGGTCGCGACTTCTTTTTACTTGAGCACCTACATTAAAAGTAGGGCTAAAAATCATAAATTTTCTTGAGAACACAAGTTCTTCATCTTCATCATATATACTCAGTAAATAATTACCTGTTTTTAAAAGTCCTTTTGTAAAATTATTAGGGATGCCAAGCTGGTAATGGGTATATAATTGAAGTGTTGCTACAGAATTTTCAAAATTTAAGATACGCACATTATCCATACCTCTTAGGTATTCAGACTTCTTAAGATTGCTAGGTGTCCAGTCTGCATTGTGATGGGTGATTTTATAAAAGTAGTCACGTTCATCACCTATAATATCATCAAAAGAAATCTGAACAGCATTACCTAACTGAAAGATAGGTAGCTTCCCTAGATCTTCAGACCCACTTATAAATTGTATCGTTTTTATATATGCAGGTTCTGGTGTTTCTTCAACAACTTGAGCAGTGTTACATATGGTAATGCACAGAAAAAAAACAGAAAACAAATACTTCATAATAAATAAATAGATGATAAAGATAAACAAAACTAATGCCGAAAAATTGTTTGCCTTAAAGGGTTTGTGATCTCTACTGATAGAAATGATGGTGTTAGAAAGGAGATGATTTATGTGGTGCGCTTTCGCGAAAGCATAAAAGCAATTATATGAAGATATGACTTCGTGTTTGATGATGTAAAAAAGTGTAATGTGTTGAAAGTTCAACATTTTTCATAATACTGTGTTAAATCAGTACTCCTCCTGCTATTTTGAAATACTTTTTTGAAGTGTTTGTTTAAAGGTTTTGAATACTTATTATTTAGAAACATTATAAATAATACTTTCCCTTTTGGAGGCTCGGAAAAGAGCCTTCTATGTTGTAAATTTGCACACCTCAAATTAAGAGGATTTTAGATAACATAAAATCTACTGACATATGTCAAAAGACATCAGAATCAAAAAAGGTCTTGATATCCGATTAGTAGGCGAAGCAGAAAAAGTAATTTCTGAAGGGCCTAGATCGCGTACCATCACAATTAGACCTTCAGATTTTCATCTCGTGACTCCTAAACTAGTTGTAAAAGAAGGAGCAGCTTTACAGGCAGGAGATGAGATTTTCTACTCAAAGTCAAAAGAAGAAATCAAATTTGTATCCCCAGTTGCTGGTAAAATTACAGAGATCAAGCGTGGTGCTCGTCGTGTGATTACAGAAATTGTAATAGAGGCAGACTATACGGGAGGTACTCGTAACTTAGGGGCTTTAGCTACTTCTGCATCTGCAAATGAGATAAAGGCGAGATTACTAGAAGGTGGTGTGTGGCCATTTGTAAAGCAACGTCCTTATGATGTAATTGCAAATCCTGATAGTACTCCTAAAGCAATATTTGTTTCTGGAGTAAATACAGGGCCACTAGCGGCAGATCTTGATTTTGTGCTGGCAGGAAAAGAACAAGCCCTGCAAGCAGCTGTTTCTGCATTAGCAAAACTAACAACAGGAGGTGTGCATATCTCTAAAGGGACAAGTGCTTCAATATTTTCAAACCTGTCTGATGTAACTGTTCATACAGTAAAAGGGCCACATCCGTCAGGAAATGTAGGGACCTTAATCAATAAAACAAACCCTATTAATAAAGGAGAAGTTGTCTGGACAGTAGGAGCACAAGATCTTATAGTGATAGGAGAGCTATTACTTTCTGGAACATTTAATGGGCAACGTATTATTTCTGTTTCGGGAGCTTCTGTAAAAGCACCTAAGTATTACCGTACTATGATAGGAGCAGAGGTATCTACATTTGCATATGATGCAGGCATAGATGGAGATAATAATCGTTTTATCTCTGGTAATGTACTCTCTGGTCATAAAGTAGCACCAGATGGAGCTTTAGGGTTTTATCATACAGAGTTTATTGTGATTCCTGAAGGTGATGATTATGAGTTTTTTGGTTGGAATAAGCCAGTATTTAATAAAATATCACCATCAAGAGCATTAACATTCTCTTGGTTACAGCCTAAGAAAAAATATAACCTCGATACAAATACAAATGGAGAACACCGTGCTTTTGTTGTCACAGGTAATTATGAAGAAGTATTTCCATTAGATATTTACCCTATGCAAATTTTAAAAGCGTGTATGGTACAAGATCTAGATGAGATGGAAGCACTTGGTATGTATGAAGTAGCACCAGAAGACTTTGCATTGACAGAGTTTATATGTGTTTCAAAACAACCACACCAAGAGATCATAAGAAAAGGGTTGGACTTGATGTATAAAGAAATAGGATAAGTTATGGGAATGAAAGAAAGTTTACATAAGCTTAAAATGAAGTATGAGGGCAAAAAGATGGCCCCTGCTTTTAATGCGATACATACGTTTTTATATGCACCTAATGAGACAACTCATAATGGTAGTCACGTAAGAGCGGTAGATGATTTAAAACGAACAATGAATACCGTGATTATGGCACTAGTGCCTTGTTTAATCTTCGGTATTTTTAATGCAGGATATCAACACAATTATGCAGTTTTTGATGCTATAGGAAAAGCGGCTGAGTATAAAGCTACTGGTTTTTTTGATGGGACTTTCTGGAACTTAGATAATTTTTCGATAGGAGCTTGGAAAGTATTGCCACTAGTAGTAATTTCCTATGGAGTAGGACTTCTTGTAGAATTTATTTTTGCAGTAATTAAAGGACACGAAGTAGAAGAAGGATATCTAGTAACAGGAATGTTAGTCCCACTTATTGTGCCTGTAGATACACCATTATGGATGTTATCTGTAGCTGTCATATTTGGAGTAGTAATAGGTAAAGAAGTATTTGGAGGTACGGGAATGAATATTTTGAACCCAGCACTTACCATACGTGCTTTCTTATTCTTTGCATATCCTACCTGGATGTCTGGAGATAAAGTATGGGTTGAAGGAGCAGTTGATCGTGATCTAGCAATAGTTGCAGGAGAAAAGTTAGATGCAATTTCTGGAGAAACCATACTAGGTAGTCTTGCTCAAAATAAAGAAGTAGGATACGATGTGATGGATATGTTCTTAGGGTTTATTCCTGGGTCTGTAGGAGAAACATCTACAATTCTTATTTTATTAGGAGGATTATTTTTGATTTTTTCTAAAATTGGAAGTTGGAGAATAATGCTATCGATGGCACTTGGTGGTCTTGCGATGGGACTTGTCTTTAATGGTGTTATTAGCTCAGGATGGATTGATAGTTCAAGTAAATTTTATAGCTTGATGAATACAGAATTCTGGCAGCACTTAATCATAGGGGGCTTTGCCTTTGGTACTGTATATATGGCAACAGATCCTGTAACAGCCTCACAAACTAATAAAGGGAAATGGGTATATGGATTCTTAGCAGGATTTATATCTGTGATGATACGTGTGTTTAACCCAGCTTATCCAGAAGGTGTGATGCTTGCAATACTTCTTATGAATGTATTTGCACCTACCATTGATCACTACGTGGTGCAAGGCAACGTAAAGAAAAGAATGAAGCGTCTAAAAGTAAAAACAGCTTAGTAATGGCAAATACAGACGGAAACGGATATACAATAGGTTTTGCAACAATAATGGTTATTGTTGTAGGAGGTATTCTTGCAGCACTTGCTACAGGATTAAAACCAGCTATTAAAGAAAACGAGCGCTTTGAAAAGCAACAGAATATTCTGTATGCAATGGGCGTAAACGAGAACGGAGATGATACAGGTTCTGTAAACTTTATTCCTACAGATAAGGTAGAAGAAGAGTTTACAAAATACATCAAAGAAACATACATTATCCAAGGAGGTAAAATCGCGCAAAGCGATGAAGCTTTCAAGGTAGATATGAAAAAAGAAAGTAAGCTTGCAAAAAGTACACGTAAAATGCCTTTATACGTAGGAGAGCGCGATGGGAAGAAATTCTATGTGATCCCTATGTATGGTAAAGGTCTTTGGGATGCGATCTGGGGCTATGTAGCCTTAGATGATCAACTCGTAGTTCAAGGAGCAACTTTTGATCACAAAGGTGAAACACCAGGACTAGGAGCAAACATTAAAGAGCGTTACTTTATGGACGACTTTATTGGGGAGAGCATTATGAACAATGGTAAATATGCTGGAATTACAGTTGCTAAAGGAAACAACGATCCTAAGAACTTAACAAAAGATGATAACGAAGTAGATGCTATGGCAGGAGCAACTATCACAGGAGATGGTGTGACGGCTATGATTAAAAGCACACTAAAGTCATATATTCCTCATATTCAAAAACTGAAATAATTATGGGATTACTATCAAAAAAAGATCAAAAATTAATACTTGATCCACTATCAGACGATAACCCAATTACAATACAGGTATTAGGTATCTGTTCTGCACTTGCCATTACAGCACAACTTAAAGCATCTATCGTGATGGCAGTATCAGTACTTTTTGTACTAGGTATAGGTAACGTTGTGATCTCGCTTATGCGAAATATCATTCCTTCAAAAATTAGAATTATTGTACAACTTATCGTTGTAGCAACACTTGTAATTATTGTTGATCAAGTACTTAAGGCTTATGCATATAGCTTAAGTAAAGAGCTTTCTGTATTTGTAGGATTAATAATTACAAACTGTATCATTATGGGACGTTTTGAAGCCTTTGCTTTAGGTAATGGCCCTTATAAATCTTTCCTTGACGGAATAGGAAATGCATTAGGATATGGTGTGATACTTATTATCGTAGGTTTCTTTAGAGAGCTATTAGGTTCTGGAACGTTACTAGGTTTTAAAGTATTAGGAGATCCTATCGAAAAGACAGGTTTATATTCTATAGGGTATGAAAACAACGGGTTTATGCTGTTATCACCTATGGCACTTATAGTGGTTGGACTCATTATATGGGTACAGCGTTCTAAAAACCCTGCATTAGTAGAAGAAAACTAGTTTTAAAAAAATAATAACGCTTTCGCGAAAGCGTATCTTAACAACACACAATTATGGAACATTTAGAATTATTCTTTAAATCCATTTTTATAGACAATATGGTATTTGCTACCTTCTTAGGAATGTGTTCATACCTTGCCGTGTCTAAAAAAGTAAGTACAGCGGTAGGTCTTGGAGCTGCAGTAATATTTGTACTAGCAGTAACAGTGCCTATTAACTGGCTTTTAGATCAATATATACTAAGAGATGGAGCACTAGCTTGGATAGATGGAAGTAGTAATGGAGAAGGATACTCAGGATATGACTTGAGTTTCTTATCATTCATTCTATTTATTGCAACCATAGCAACAATGGTACAACTAGTAGAAATTGTGGTAGAGAAATTCTCTCCATCATTATACAACTCATTAGGTATTTTTTTACCACTTATCGCAGTAAACTGTGCAATCTTAGGAGGATCATTATTTATGCAATCTAGAGATATCCAAACATTAGGTCTTGCAACCACCTATGGTATAGGATCTGGTATAGGATGGTTTCTTGCTATTTTGGCCATTGCCGCAATACGTGAAAAAATACGTTACTCAAATGTTCCGGCACCATTACGTGGTTTAGGAATCACCTTTATTATCACAGGGTTAATGGCCATAGGTTTTATGAGCTTTGGAGGAATGCTTACTGGTGGAGAAGAAGAGGAAGAAGAAACAGCCGTGGCTATTAAGACTCCTGCACAAGAAGAAATTAATGAAACTGCAACTACTGTAGTTTCTACTACAAATGAAAAAGAAAACTAATTTATGATACTAGCTGCATCAATGTCTGGCGTTGTAATCGCTACAATAGCTGCCTTTTTAGTACTTACATTATTACTTGTAGGGTTGTTGCTTTTTACAAAGCAAAAACTATCTCCTTCAGGTCCGGTAAAGATTACAATTAATGGAGAAAAAGAAGTAGAGGTTGCCTCTGGAGGAACTTTACTGTCTACCTTAGGAAATAACAAGATCTTCTTACCATCTGCTTGTGGTGGTGGTGGTACTTGTATACAATGTGAGTGTCACGTTCTTGAAGGAGGTGGAGAAGCATTACCTACAGAAACACCGCACTTTTCTCGTAAAGAACTTGCTCACGGAGCACGTCTTGCGTGTCAAGTAAAGGTAAAACAAAATATGAATATTACTATTCCAGAAGAAGTTTTTGGAATTAAGAAATGGGAAGCAACTGTAGTACGTAACTATAACGTGGCCTCTTTTATTAAAGAGTTTGTTGTTGAGATTCCTGAAGATATGGGATATAAAGCTGGAGGGTATATCCAGATAGAGATTCCAGAATGTGAGATTAAGTATCAAGATATAGATATCACAGCGCATCCAGAAGAGCACGATACTCCAGACAAGTTTCAAGCAGAGTGGGATAAGTTTGGATTATGGCCACTCTCAATGAAAAATAATGAAACGGTAGAGCGTGCATATTCTATGGCTTCTTTCCCAGCAGAAGGTCGTGAGATAATGCTTAATGTGCGTATTGCAACACCGCCTTGGGATAGAGCTAAGAACCAATGGATGGATGTAAACCCTGGAGTTGCTTCTTCATATATTTTTGCACAAAAACCAGGAGATAAGGTAATTATATCTGGTCCTTATGGAGAGTTCTTTATTAATGAGTCTGAAGCAGAAATGCTTTATGTAGGAGGTGGAGCAGGAATGGCACCTATGCGTTCTCACTTATACCATTTATTTAAAACATTAAAGACTGGACGTACAGTGACCTATTGGTATGGAGGGCGTTCTAAGCGTGAGTTATTTTATTTAGAGCATTTCCGTGCACTAGAGAGAGACTTTCCTAACTTTAAATTTTACTTGGCGCTTTCAGAACCTATGGAAGAAGATAACTGGAAGGTAAAAGATTCTACAGATGGTGAAGGAGATGGATTTGTTGGATTTATTCACCAAGTTGTAATCGATCAATACTTAAGTAAACACGAAACTCCAGAAGATATTGAGTTATATTTCTGTGGACCTCCTCTTATGAACAATGCAGTGCAAAAAATGGGAGAAGATTTTGGAATTCCAGATGAGAATATCCGTTTTGATGACTTTGGTGGATAGGTTGTAATAATATACAATACAATACTAAATAAACCCTCTGATACTATATAGTATCAGAGGGTTATGTTTTTTATTCTTATATCTAAATGCGATTTGCAGTTTTTAAATGTCTCATCATACTAGCCACATCTTTATGTGGTTGATACGTTAATCTTATACATATACTTTTGACATCTATTAACAAACTGGATAATTCTAGAATTAAGAAAACTGCGATGAAAAAAATTACGTTATTAATGATTTTAGCACTACTTTCTCATATGGGATATGCACAAGTGGTGAATGATGAGCCTGCAGGAGCTATTGCTTTAACTGTAGGTAGTGTATTTGAAGATAACCCACTTACAGGGACTAATGTAGATGCTTCAGACTCAGAAATTACAGATGCTAGTATCGCAGCGCCTGGTTGTGCAAATTACCAA
>CALKZS010000019.1 GCA_938002835.1 uncultured Dokdonia sp.
GATTATAATCAATATCACCCGCATAAATCACTTGACAGGAAGAGCCCGAACGAACTTTTAAACGATTTTTTCAAAAGGGCTAGCCCTTTTGAAAAACATTTTGTTAATTTAAACACTGTGTGAAAAAGGGTAAGTCTTCAATATTAGTTCGCTTTCGCGAAAGCGTAATAACATAGAACACTTTTTTTAAATAAACTGTAACACTCTACAGAAAAAGACTACTAATGTAACATCAAGCAATCAACCAATTGAACAAAACAACCGAAGATAAATTTGTAACACTTCTGGAAGAAAACCAGAATATCGTACACAAGATATGCAGATTGTACACCAACAATCAAGACCAGCATAATGATCTCTTTCAAGAAATCACAATACAGTTGTGGCGAGCGTTTCCTAAGTTTAGGGGTGACTCAAAATTTAGTACGTGGATGTATCGTGTAGGGTTAAATACAGCAATAACCTTATATCGTAAATCTAAACGTTCTATTAAAACGCAAGACTATGACTCGGTTATGTTTCGTATATCTAGTGAAGAATATGATGATACTGTAGAACAACAATTAAAACTAATGTACAGTGCTGTAAAAGAGCTCAATGATATAGATAAAGCACTTGTGTTTCTGTACTTAGAAGATAAAAATTATAAAGAAATTTCTGAAACACTAGGTATTACAGAAGTAAATGCGCGTGTAAAGATGAATAGAGTGAAAACAAAGCTCAAAAAAATATTAAATCCATAAATTATGGTAGACGAATTAGAACTATTAAAAAAAGACTGGCAAAAGCAAGACAGTAACTTGCCTAAGCTTTCTAAAGAAGATATTTATCCTATGCTTTTAAAGAAATCTTCTTCCATCGTAAAGTGGATTTTATTTATAAGCATTGCAGAGTTTGCTTTTTGGATATTATTAACATTTGGAATTAACCTTTCCAGTAGTCAAACATCAGATATACAAGATACTGTAGGAGGTTCTCTAGAATATACATTCTCTCTTATACACTTTGCTGCTTTATTATTTTTTATAGCTTGGTTTTATAAGAGTTATAAAAAGATAGAAAGCACAGATTCTCCTAAAAAACTAATGCTCAACATTCTAAATACCAGAAAAACAGTTAAATATTACATCTGGTTTAATATCGCATTTTTATTTATTGTGACATTTATGGCCTTTATATTTATAGAATATACAAATCCAGATATATTACATATAGAAAACCTTTTAGTAACTGTATTATTGCTTCTTGTTTTCTTAGGAATAGCTATTGGAATATTATTATTAATCTACAGATTAATATATGGAAGATTACTTCAAAAACTAAAAGCTAACTATGACGAGCTTAAAAAATTAGAAATTTGATTTAGGGAAAACAAGTTTCTACACAAAAAGCAATGGTTTAATTACTGTTACTTTTTTGCTTTCGCGAAAGCGTGACAATGTTAATATTCCCACTTTCGGCTTTCATTTAACTTCTCTTCGGCCTCTATTTCTTCGGTAGGAATTACTTTTAAGAAAGAAGGGTGTTGTTCAATAGCATATTCTAGTTGTTCTACTATTTTTTCTACAGAGTCATTTTCATAATCAATATCAAGAGGTTCTTTAATTTCAAAAGATTGTAGAATCCCTCTTTTTTTTATACGAAGCCCCTTTTTATCAAAGCTTCTTCTAAAACCATCTATAACAATAGGTACAACTATAGGTTTATAATTTTTTATAATATGGGCAGTTCCCTTACGAATAGGTTTCCAGGGTTTTGTCGTTCCTTGAGGGAATGTTATTACCCAGCCATCATCAAGAGCTATACCAATATTTTCTGTGTCTTTAAAGTTTACCTTTCTTTCTATTTCTTTCCCTTTTTCTCTCCAGGTACGACTTACTGTAATCGCTCCTGCATATGCGAGTATTCTAGGTAAGAGTCCCGCTTTCATTGTTTCGCCAGCAGCTACATAATATAAATTTAACTTAGGATCCCACAAATATCCTATGTTTTTTATAGAATCTACACGACCACTAAGAGTAGCATTAAAAACGTGAAACATAGATACCACATCTGCAAAATAAGTCTGGTGGTTAGAAACAAAGAGTACATTAGTGTCTGGAAGCTTTTTCAAGATTTCAGAACCTTCTATATATAACTCATTAAATCCTTGGTAACGTCTATGTGTTAATGCTCCCGCAATACGTATAAGCCAGCGTTTTAAGAAAAGTATATGTCCAAATGGATTTCTTTTAAATAATCCCATTGATAGTTTTATGGTTGGTTGATTGTTGTTTATTTCTTATGAGAGTTCTAATAACTATGAGAAGTAACAACAGCCCTCAAAGATACAAAAAGAACTATTTTCTTAAAGAATTGATAAAAATAGACCGTACTTCACTAAGCATCATTGCAGTAGCTCCCCAAACAATATGTCCACCTAAAGTATATGAAGGAACTTCTACTTGATTCATATATGAATTAGTTATAATCGTTGTTGTTTTTAAATCTTTTGTTAGTAATTGAGCCAATGGAACTTCTATCAATGCTTCTACTTCGCTCTCTTGAGGTACAAAATCTGGATAATGAGTAGTATATCCTATAAAGGATTGCACCCAAAAATTACTTGGAGGGATATATATATTAGTAAGTTTTTTAAACACCGTAACATCCTTTTGAGATACTCCTACCTCTTCTTCTGTCTCTCGTAAAGCAGTATGCTCTAGATCACGATCTGCCTCCTCTACTTTTCCTCCTGGAAAACCTACTTGATTAGAATGTACACCTTTATACCTCTTTCTTAAAATGAGAATGATATGTGTTTCTTCATTAATATCTGGATAAAACAAAGCCATTACTGCTGCTTGTCTAGGATGTAACTTATCTATTTCTGCAATAGTTAATTTTTTTAAACGCTCTAAAGGAGCCATTTCTAACTGCACCTCTCGACCTGGAAGTGGTAGATTTCTTATTTTTGAAACTAATTCTAAAAAAGACTGAAACTTCATCTATGCGTATTTCTATTGGATTACTACTGCTTATTTTTACAAGCATAAGCTGTCAAGATAAGAAATCTACAGATAAAACAATCACGCAAACTGTGATTGAAAAAGATACCATTATCACAAAACGGCCAGAGGTCATAAAAGACCTATCTTTAGTAAAAGGTACTCCTAAAAACCCTACGATAAAGCATCAATCTGAGGTGATAGCCTTTTTTACTCAATACGGTAAAGATAATCCTGAGACCAAAGTAAAGATTACAACACGTTTTGGAGAGATTGAAATTACACTTTTTGAAGACACTCCTTTACACAGAGCAAATTTTATAATGCTTGTAAAGAATGAATATTTTAACACTACACAGTTTCACAGAGTTTCTCCTAATTTTGTGGTACAAGGAGGAAATAATGACACAGAGACTACTGGAAAGAATAGAGCTAGTTTCGGAAAATATCTTATTCCTAATGAAGCAAGTCCTAAACATAAACACGTGAGAGGTTCATTTTCCTCTGCAAAATATACTGAGCAAAATATAAGCAATGCCACTGCTCCTTTTGAGTTCTTTATGGTACAACCTCAACGCGGTGCTCATCATCTAGATGGAGATCACACGGTTTTTGGTCGTGTCACAAAGGGAATGGATGTAGTAGATGAAATAAACAAACTAGAAGTAGACGGAAGTGAGTGGCCATATGCAAATGTATATATGAAAATAGAAGTTATAGAGTAATCTTAACCGCGTTGTCTTCTTGCTTCAAAAACAAGAATTCCTGCAGCTACAGAAACGTTCATAGAATCTATTGTACCACGCATAGGTATTTTTATATTTGTTCCTACGGTACGCCATTCTTCTGTAAGCCCCGTAGCTTCTGTTCCCACTACAATAGCACTTCCTGATGTATAATCTTGTATATCATATCCTACAGCATCCTGTAAGATTGCACTATATATATGTATCTTTTTAGATGTCAAAAATGCAATTACCTCTTCACTTGAAGCAGTTGCTACTTGAGTGGTAAACACACACCCTACACTAGATCTAATGATATTAGGATTGTATAAATCTGTACGCGAATTTGCAATAATCACTGCATCTACCGCAGCAGCATCTGCTGTGCGTAATAATGCTCCTATATTTCCCGGTTTTTCTGGAGCTTCGGCTACTAGAATAAGTGGGTTTTCTGGTAAAATGAGCTCTGTTAATTGTGTCAGTCTCGCTTTCGCGAAAGCGATCACACCTTCAGTTCCTGCTCTATATGCTACTTTTTGGTATACTTCTACAGATAGTGAGGTGCAAGAAATATGAGAGCCCGAAACAAGTCTAGTAACTTCTTCTTCTGATAGTAAAGATTCATTATAATATACTTCTGTAATATCATAACCTCCTGCCAAAGCTAGTTCAATCTCTCGTATTCCTTCTATAATAAAGCCTCCTTCCTTCTTACGTGCTCTAGATTTTTCTTGAAGTTGTAATAACCTTTTTATAGTTGGGTTTTGTAAACTAGATATATGTCTTGACATAATGCAAAAATAGGTTTTTACAATTAGTAATAACTAAAATTTGTTGCTTTACAAAATGTAAAGTATATTTGACATTTAAACAAACAAACTTTACAAATAGTAAAATATTTCATTCTTATTAATCAAAAATCAAACAACTCTGGACATTAGATCATTTTTACAAAAGAGACTTATAGAATCGAATAGTAATTCGATATACCTTTTACCTAATTAACGTGAGTTCGATTTAACTTATAGCGGTATTAGGTAAAAATTCTTGAATTTTAATACTAGGCTTTTTATCAAGAAATGAATAAGCCGTTAATC
>CALKZS010000020.1 GCA_938002835.1 uncultured Dokdonia sp.
TGCGTTAATATCCTACCTATTGCTTCAGCTCATCGAAAGAACCGTAGCTAAGAAAAAATATGCATTCTCTAATTTTGTAGAAAAAATTAGAATCTGTTTGAGTTTTTACCTCACATTAGACTACGCCTGCAATCACGTAGGAGAAGGGGCTAAAAGGGTTCGAGGAAAACCACAAACAAAGGTTGTCTTTCAAACAGACTTATTTTCTAGCTAAATTTAAAATAATAACCTGTTTACTGCGGGTCAAGATAATTTAAGACATATATCACAAAACTTTCGGATGGCTGTGTTATGAAATAAATAATTAGAAGAGAGATGTCTTTTAATTTTATAATTTTTAGCTACGCTTTGAATAACTCATAATATCATTTTTAACACTAACCATCTATACCTGTATAGCATAGCTAATTATTCATACTTTAAAAATTTATTTTCTATCCTGTCTTTTATAGCAAACACTTTCTGTTTATAAATTACATACACAAAACATAAATATCACTTTAAAATTAAGCTGTTTTAATGATATATTAGTGTATGATTTTTGCCATATCTAAAATTTAGGAAATCACTATATTTATATGATAAAACCAAGCCATATGAAAACTGTAATTCAAATTTTATTAGTTGCTCTTATATGTACTGCATCTTGCAAGCAAAAAGATGCTACAAAAACTGAACCTGAGGCAGCTTCTATACCAGAAGCACCTGTTGTAAAAATAAAAGGTGCCGAAATAACTTATACTTCAGACTCTACAAATTTAAAAGGTTATATAGCGTATGATGAAAATATAAAAGGAAAACGTCCCGGGGTACTTATTGTACACGAATGGTGGGGACATAATTCATATGTGAGAAAACGAGCAGATATGCTTGCAGAACTTGGATATACTGCCATTGCTGTAGATATGTATGGTGATGGAAAACAAGCAAATCATCCAGACGATGCTGGTAAATTTGCGATGAGTGTAATGGGTAATTTACCAGAAGCTACAGCACGTTTTAATGCAGCAATGGATGTATTACAACAACACGAATCTGTAGACAAAGAAAAATTAGCTGCCATAGGATATTGTTTTGGAGGTAGTGTGGCATTAACTATGGCAAACAATGGTGCAGATCTAGATGCTGTTGCGGCTTTTCATAGCGGGGTAGACTTACCTGTAATGCCTAATAAAAACTTGAAAGCTCGTGTATTAGTTTGTAACGGTGCTGATGATCCTTTTGTGAGTAGAGAATCTATTGTGGCATTTAAAACTGCATTAGATTCTATAGGAGCTACTTATGAATATATTGCATATCCTGGTGTAAAGCATAGTTATACCTCAAAAGAAGCAGATGCAAATGGTGAGAAATTTAATTTACCATTAGCTTATAATGACGATGCTAACCAAAAATCTTGGGAAAGTTTACAAAAATTACTAAAAGAGGTTTTTTAATAGCTTTTACGCTTTCGCCAAAGCATAAAACAAATATGATTAACTAATAATTAAAGCGCATTTAAGAAAATAGTAGCTGCAATACCAAAACCAGCACCAGATACAAATAAATTCCATTTGAGGTGCTTCCCTTTTAGTACTTTAGTATAAAACCATAGTATAATCATAAACAAAAACACAATAAAAAGTTGTCCTACTTCAATACCAAGATTAAATGAAAATAGTGGCATAATAATAGTATCACTAAAGAGCATAAACTTAAAGTTACTAGCAAATGCTAAACCGTGAATTAACCCAAAAATTAATGCTATGGCATATTTAATTTTTACATCAGAAAACATCCCCTCTTTTTCATAGTAAATAATATTTGCAATAGCAGTTATCATTATAGTAAAGGGGATTAATAAATCAATCAATGTTGGGTTAGTGGGAATAATATCTAATGCACTTAAAATAAGGGTTCCACTATGACCAATGGTAAATGCAGTAATAATGACTAATACTTGTCGCCACTGTGTGAACTTAAATGCAGCGCATAAGGTCATTACAAATAATAAGTGATCATATGCCTTAATATCAACAATATGTTCCCATCCATTAACAAAAAAAGTAGTGAAATTATTCATAATGACTTGTGATAATATTAAATTATAAGGTATTAGAGTATATAGGATCATCTAGTTTACTCTCAAAATTGTGATTATTAAAGTAGGGGGGAAAGCTTATCGTCATCCAATTAGATTGTACTTCTCCAAAAACTTCAAAAAGCATTTCGTTTTCAATCTTAAGATGGTCATCCTTTTTAAGATTTATATTAAAATTACAAACAACCAGCGTTAAGATATTATGTTCAATATGGTATGAATGTATATTCCAAGGTAATGACTTACCATTAAGAATTATTTTATACTTTTCTAAGAAATAGTTTTCAATGTTAGCTAAGTCTTCCTGAGTAAGTTTTTTTTGAGCAATAGACTTTAAAAGCGTTGAGCTTATCACGGGTGCAAAATCATCAATAAAAACTTTACATTCAATTCTTATATTTTTTGTTTCAGGAATATATTTTATTTCAGAAGAAGTTAGCTTTATAGGATGTTTTGTATTAGAATATGTCGTTAAAGGTATATTCAAGACAAAGATGATAACAAAGACTATTTTTTTCATTTTATAGATATTTCGATACTACACAATGTTGTTAATGCAACTTAGTTGCAAATATAAAAATGTTTTATCTTATAAAATGTTAAAAACAAATGGTTACATATAATTAAGATAGTATTAGAGATATTAATTCCCAATGATTATCTAAAATCATACGTAGCAATCATTCATTTTTGATAAACATTTTTTGGGAGTGGTATCCGCTTTCGCGAAAGCATAAAACAAATAAGACTAATTAATATAACTACTATTTTATATATGAGTGATTAGCTATTTGATTTATTCTTAAGAATTTATTGTATTTTCATTCTATGAACACAATAAGCTATACCCAAGGAGTTTCTCAATACATTCCTTTCTTTTATGTAATCTGGTCTGACGATTTGTTATCGTATTCTGAAATCTCGGTCATAAAAACTGCAATAGAAGGAGATGACACTCTCACTAAAGAAGATCAAAGTACGTTATTAAACTGGTTACGGCCTGAGATTCCTCCTTCTGATGAGGAGCTTAAAAAATGGAAAAAGACCATATCAAATGCTACCGTAAAGCTTGTAGAAAGTGAAGTGTATCCGCTTACGGTGTTTTGTCAGAAATTGGTTTGTTCTTATCACGAGCAATGTCCTTTTAATGATCATTTAAAAGATATAGAAATAAACCTTGGGATACAGCCCAATCATTATAAACACTTGTTTGATGTAGAAGTAGTAGAAAACGCTACATCTAATTATTATGAGGCTATAGCTATTGATACCATCCTTAAAGTAGAGCACGCCTCTGTGGTTGATAAATTTAGAGAAGTTTTAAAAGATCCCATTTTTGACTGGAGTATCAAAAGAACTAAAGAAGAGTTTAGAGCACACGTATTAAAGCAAGTAGAATTCTTAGCACAAAAAGGGTATGGAGCAATGGCATATCCAGAAGCCTATGGCGGTACGGGAGATATGCCTGGATATGCAGCTATTTTTGAAAATTTAATGTACATAGATGGCAGTCTTGCTGTAAAATTTGGAGTTCAGTTTGGTCTTTTTGGCGGAAGTATAGAAAAATTAGGAACAAAAAAACATCACGACCAATATCTCACAGATGCAGGAAAGACAGCGTTATTGGGATGTTTTGCAATGACCGAAACAGGTCACGGTTCTAATGTAAGAGGTGTTAAAACTACTGCTACTTATGATAAACAAACAGATAGTATCATCATACACACACCAGGAAAAAATGATAACAAAGAATATATTGGTAATGCCTTACATTCTAAAATGGCATCTGTTTTTGCACAACTAATCGTTAATGGAAAGAACGAAGGTGTACACGCAATTCTGGTTCCTGTTAGGGATAATCAACATCAATTAATGCCTGGTGTCACTATTGAAGATAATGGCTATAAATTGGGTCTTAATGGTGTAGACAATGGCAAAATATGGTTTCATCAAGTACGTGTTCCTAGAGAAAATTTATTAAATAAATATGGAGATATTAATGCAAACGGCGAGTATCATTCTGATATAAAAAATCCTAATAAGCGGTTTTTTACAATGTTAGGAACACTGGTAGGAGGTAGAATATGTGTTGCTCGTGCTGGACTAGGCGGAGCAAAAAAAGCCTTAACAATTGCCATAAAACACGCGTTACAAAGAAGACAGTTTAATGATAGTATCAAGATGCAAGAAGATCTATTAATGGACTATCCTTCACATCAATTGCGATTAATACCTGCGGTTGCAACTTCGTATGTATATGACGTTACCTTAACTCATATGATGAGGCAGTATAGTGATAAAAACACCCCTGACAAGCGAAAAATCGAAACTCAAGTAGCGGGTCTAAAATCTATAATCACCTGGTATGCAAATAGCACCATACAAGAATGTAGAGAAGCCTGCGGCGGAAAAGGATATTTAATAGAAAATCAAATTGCAGACCTTAAAGGTGATGTCGATATTTTTACCACTTTTGAAGGAGATAATCACGTGTTACTGCAATTAGCAGCAAAGGGTGTATTATCAGAATTTAAATCAGAATTAAATAGTGCTGGTTTTGCATCTGTGTTAAAATTGGTAGGGTCACGACTTACAGATACCTTAAGTACTATAAATCCTCTATATACTAACAATGTAGATAAGGAGCATTTATATAGTGATAAATTTCATAAACACGCATTTGATTACCGCACAAGAAGGCTCACCTATACAATCGCAATGCGCATTAGAGGATATATTAAAAAGGGAGTTCCTTCCTATCAAGCGTTTTTAAAAGTACAAACACATTTATTGGCCTTAGGAAAAGCATACAGTATCGAGTTAGCTTATACTACTTTTACAAACTTTACAGATACTATCGAAGATGAAAAGTATAGAAGTTTATTTAAAAAATTAGGAACACTGTATGCGTTAAATGAGTTACGCAATGATGCTTCTTGGTATCTAGAACAAGGATATATAAGTGGTACTAAATCAAAAGCATTACGACAGCGTGTAGAGCGTCTCTCAACAGAATTGAGACCTCATATAAAAACATTAGTAAATGGGTATGGCATACCAGAGCATTGTATGAATGCGCCTATTTCTAATTGAAAATTTGGATTGGTACAACACGATTTTAAAGATTATTAATTTTTAAAATTGTGGGTAAGGAGATGCGCTTGATGTACGATTGGATCAATAAAAAAAAATTAAATTAAGTTTAAAGTAATGAAGAAAATAGTATTGATTTTAATTCTAATAGTTTCAATTGGTACAATTGCACAAGAATCTGATTATGCAGTATCATCATATTTTGATGAAGGTTTTAAAGCGCCCAATACACATTATATAGGGGAAGCTTGGTTGAATAGAATTTTACAAGATGAGGAGGATTTATCTTATAATGTTGTAAAAGCCACTTTTAAGGCAAATTCTACATTAGATTGGCATAAGCACGGTACGCCTCAAGTATTGATTATAGTTGAGGGTATAGGGTATTATCAAGAAAAAGGGAAAGAACCTTACCTAATGAAAACAGGAGATATTATTAAATGTCCAAGAAATACTGAGCATTGGCACCCATCATCAAAAGATAACGATGTCACTTATTTGGCTCTTTATAGTGGAAAAATACCTACAGAGTGGACAGCAGTTGTCAGCCAAGAGTATTATGATGCTGTTGCTGAAAAGCTGAAAAATAAATAGACTGAGTACTTTGGCTTAGAAAAATTTGGTTAAAACACGCAATACATCTAATTATTAAAATTCAAAAACAAGATTTTGGAGAACTCACTTCAAATCATTTTCTAGTATTGGTTTTGGTTATTGAGAATGAACCAAGAGCTTTCTATTTAATTCCAGCAGAAATCTTATCAAAACTAGACGGCAGAATCTTCTTTGAGAATGACATATCTATGATGCCGCATTTAAGTAATTGGGAAATCAAGATTTTCACATCGGCAATTCCTGAACTTGCTAAATTTGAGATTAGTAATTTCTATTTGACATACGACTAAAACAAATTTATCCTGAGGATGAATTTGTTTTTATGTGCGAGACGGTGCGCTAGCATTAATCATTCCTATTTGACATAATATAGTCTGTACTTTAGATAGCATCAAACAAAAGAACTACAGAGTAAGTGTAAAGAAATTTATGTTGGCTACAGTGTTGGATTAATTTTTTTACTCTTACGGCAAGCCTGTCCATAATACTCTTAAAAAACCTTTCTAGCACAATTGTACAGAATACGCGAGTATTTAAAGCAAGAACAAAATATGCTTTGTGTGCGGCTGCAAGCGATGACAAATTGTGTGTGGAATTTATTGCTTTTTCTGCAATTAAATTACACTAAGCAATCATTGCGCAATTGCACGTCGGCAATTTTACATAGCGTCTAATTATAGCTATCAAATAGCGAAAACCCTAGATAATACTGAAATGAGATATTTGTACTATAATTTATATTATGTCAAATAGAATATTTCAATACTTATGCCTTTCTATCTTAAATCATACAAAACTCTTTAGAAAGTGATTGTTACAGAGATATAATTTTTAAACCTTTGGATCCATCTTACTAGATAATAAATTAATAGCCCAATACAAAATCCTATAAAGCCTATTTGAAAAATATTTATAATATCTACTGTTGTAATTACTGTCCAAAACGGTGTAAAGTTACAATCATCGCATATACCTATAGTTTCAGATATGTCTATTAATAAGTAGCAAAACTCCAAAACACAACCTATAAGAAATCCCAATATACTAGAAATAAGCAGTGTCTTCTTGATCTTCATAATTTAAAGTAGTCTACTTATAAATTACTTACTGCTGTATCCATCCATTCTAGGCGTTCACTTATCCAGTTTTTAAGATATTCTACTTCAGAATCATAGGTAGATCCTATAAAATTATTAGGCCATACAAAAGTTCCTAAGACATTCCAGGTGTCAAAATTGTTATCTATAGCTCCCGCAGTGTTTAGCTCTGCTACATAGCTATCAATCTTTTGTAACATAAAGCTCTCAGAAAATGTGCTTGCTCTTAGTGCAGTCCAACGGTTTTTTAATTGAATTACAAAAGCAGGATCCTCCATAAGGCGTTCCCACCAGAATGGCACTTGCCATACATCATTAGAACAACGTTCATTAAAACGATAGGTCCAAACGTTTGTAGCACCTCCATCACAATAATTTGCATTTCCAAAAGCCAAATTAAAATCCCAAATAGGTCCCATTTTTAATTTCTCATTCTTGTCTTTAGTAAGCCAAGTGCTTATTCTATACCCATCTACATTGTTAGACAGCTCATTTAATAAGAAAAAATCAATAAAGCTTTCTGTATCTATATAAGCTTGATATCCTACATCTGGATCTGTAAAGGTATCGGCAGCCAGTGCTGCTTCAAAATCATTCATATAATTTGTGATATACTCCTTTTGCTCTGGTGTTATATCTTCTTGATCTGGATCGTCATATAAAAAATGGATTTGCTGTCCAGAAGTTGCATCTGGAGGTAATACTTGTGACGTTATAGAGTTCGTGTCAGAATAAAAGGCTTCATTAGGTCCATCTGCTTTGTCTAATTTTAAAATATAGCCACCAGTTAGATCTTCTCCGGTGTTTTCGTCGTCTTTTAAGTTGTTTATATCAATACGGTTATCATCACGTTTTAATTTTTCCATAAAAACATACACACCTACATAAGTATCATTTATAAAAACCTCTGTTAATCTCGTTCTGCTTGCATAACGCCCCATATCATTAGACAGCTCGTAGATTAAATGATTGCGCAATAATGATTTATCACTATACGGCGCATATAAAATCCAATCTTCTTCTTCAGGAAAGCCCAATAGCGAAACATCTAGATCTTCATTTGCATCATCACGAGTTTCAAAACCATACGATTTCTTAGGAAATTGTTGTGAAGAAGATCCTCTAATCTCAATACCCATATTACCGCTATAGGTTTCTATTCCTGCTTCTATAATGGTAAATTGTGCATCTATCTTGGGCTCATCGATTATAGTTTCACCATTGGTGTTTATAAAAAATTGCGGTAGCCTGTCTTCTTCTGGTACAATGACCTGAGCACCATCATCGTCATTAGCAGCTCCGCTTCTATCGTCATTACCACAGCTCATTAAATAAAACGATAAAAAACCTGTAATCACTAAAGAATATATTTTCAATTTTTTCATAACAAACGTATTTATACGTATATAGCTAAAAGTAATGTATTATTTTACATTTTCAAAATTAGCGGTTCTATACCTCTTTATCCTGTGTGAGTCACTATGTACAAATGAAAAAAAATGGGCATACATACGCTTTCGCGAAAGCGTATTCAGAACAACACCTATTTTTATAGTATTCATCTCTCATTTACAATACCTTTGCCATACATAGATTATAAGGTTCTGAGCACTTTTTACACTCTTAAAAAAAGTAAAGAGACTATGCACAGTATCTAAGATATATGTATCAAAACCTATAGATGTCAAAACTCCCCACGCAGTATATCTTTACAGACCTTTCAGATTATGGACGGCCAGTGGCAAAGCAAATAGCTAAGGCATTTAAACATACAAAAGTAACTGCCATACACGTTACCTGTATGTTTATAGTCGCTGGATTACTCGCCATAGCAAGTATTTATTATGGATATTACTGGTCGGGTTTACTTTTATTAATAGTAAAATCAACCTTAGATGCTGCCGATGGCGAACTCGCAAGAATAAAAAACCAACCCAGTTTGACGGGTCGCTACTTTGATTCTATAGCAGATATTATATTAAATGCTCTACTGTTTGGTGTCATTTGTCTCATTACAGAAGGCTTTTGGGTATGGGCATTGCTTGCTTTTTTTGGAATGCAATTACAAGGTACACTTTATAATTACTACTATGTGATTTTAAGAAATCAAGTACGCGGAGATGTAACTAGTCAGATATTTGAAAATAAAGTACCTGCTGCTTTACAGATAGATAAGCAGTCTACTGTAAACAAATTGTTTAAGTTGTATAAAATTCTTTACGGCACTTTTGATGCTATTATTTATCGTCTAGACCCTACTGCTCCTAGGGGAAAAACACTCACCTCGGGATTAATGACTGCGCTTTCTACATTTGGGTTAGGCTTTCAACTATTACTTATAGGTATTTTGCTTGCTCTTGGACTTAGAGAAATGGTTATTCCGTTTTTTATAGGATACACTGCAATGATTTTCGTGTTTATTGGGATTAGAAAGTATGTAAATAGATGATTAGACAATAAAAGACTTTTCTGAGTCGTATGCACGTTTTTGCAAAAGCGCACTCAAACTACTACAACTCACTCGTTGTGCCTACAGTTCCTTTATACCGTATACTCGCTCGCTGATTACTGTTTACAACAATACTTGAGCTTTTGTTAGAAAACGTAGTGATGGTGACATTGTAAGTTTCGGTTTGTTGAGATACATCAAAAGTGATCACTTTGGCATTTTTCTTAGAATGATCTTTTATTTCATAATTGCGCATTACATTTTTCGCCTCGACAGCACTATTGGAATTGTAGCCACCTCCTACTCTACGCTCACCATAATACGGTAAGTACATATGAATGCTGTCATTTTTAATATGCATAAAATTAGGATTCCCTTGTAGATTGATACTCCCCGCAGTATTGCCATTCCCTATGAGTCCAGCATTTGTAAGCTGGCTAAGACTACCTATAGTTAAAGGATATGCCCATTGTGCTTCAAGAGAAAACTGCTTTGTACCCAGTAGTTCCTGTACATTATTGAGATTGTTTATGTCTTGTTCAGTTACCGTTTTGCTTCCAGAACAACTACACAGCACAAAGGCTATCGCGATAAAAAAAGAATATGCTTTCATAATACAAAGATATAGTGAGATAATAGGAGTCGGTCTGTTAGTTTGTAACTAAAGATATAGAATGTTATTGTTTTAAAAAAGTTTGCAGCAACATAAGCTTTTACACACTATGGTAATTGTACTTTTGCTGTATGCAAAAATCAAGAAGATCACAGTTTGAATTTATCACATTGATGGCGGCATTAATGTCTGTCACAGCACTTGCTATAGATGCCGTCTTGCCAGCTCTAGATATCATAGGAGAAACAATACATACAAACACTGCAGCAGACAACCAATTGCTTATTACAATGATCTTTTTGGGCTTAGGAATAGGACCATTAATTTTTGGACCGCTTGCAGATGCAAAAGGAAGAAAACTATCGGTATACATAGGATTTGCAATCTTTATTGCTGCTAGTTTCTTGTGTATATATAGCCAAAGTCTGGAAGTAATGATTGCAGGTAGAATACTGCAAGGCATAGGGCTTTCTGCGCCACGCACTGTTTCTATTGCTATTATAAGAGATCTTTTTACGGGAGATCATATGGCTCGTATTATGTCTTTTGTTACTGTGGTGTTTTTATTAGTTCCCATTGTTGCTCCTGCAATAGGAAAAATAATTCTAGATTCCCTTAATTGGAAAGCCATTTTTCTCATTCAAGTACTGATTGCAATATTGGTAGTTATCTGGTTTTGGAAGCGACAAAAAGAAACCTTAATACCTGATAAAGTAATCCCATATTCTATAAAGCGTATTCTCAATGGTTTTATAGAGACCGTAAAATATAGAGATACCTTAGGATATACGATCATTCAAGGATTTGTTATAGGTTCTTTCTTAGTATACCTCAGTGCTTCTCAGCATATTTTTGAAAAACAATACGGTCTTAAAGAAGAGTTTCCATTTATTTTTGCAGGGTTAGCCATTTCTATTGGTACTGCAACTTTTTTAAATGGATCATTTGTAATGAGGTTTGGGATGAAAAAGCTTGTAAAGTTGGCACTTATTGGTTTTTTTATCACCTCTAGTCTATACATACTATTGTATTCTGGAGTAGCGAGACCTCCTATCTATATATTACTACTCTTCTTTGCATCACAATTTTTCTGTATTGGATTTTTGTTTGGTAATCTTCGAGCACTTGCGATGCAGCCTGTAGGGCATATTGCAGGTATAGGAGCAGCCATTACAGGCTTAATCTCTACTTTAATGGCTGTACCCATAAGTACATTTATAGGTAGATTTGTAGAGCATACTACTCTCCCACTCTTTATAGGGTTTGCAAGTTGTAGCGCTATTTCAATATTAATCTTATTGTGGATATACAAAAAACCACCTGTGCACTAGCGCCGATGGTTAAAGTATTCAAAACAATCTATATCAATGTATGGTTGTTCTTGTAGCGGTGATAATTCCTTTTTTAGGGGATTTTACATAAACTACTGCTTCTAGTATATCTGTTTCTTTTACCCAATCTGCAATTGTGATAGAGATATTTTTAGAGTAATCTCCGTTATTTGTATCACGTACACCTGCTACAATATGAGTGTTTGTTAAGGTTCTACTTCTGTTTTCTCCCCTAGAGATTGCGGTGGTTCTGTTCTTTACAGTAACTGCTGCGGTAATAGTTGCCTCATCTGATATTCCTTCTGTATGGAGTTGTATCTGAACATCTCTTTCATTTTTTGTTGCAGAAACAATATGTACATACCCAGAAGCATCTTTATTCTTATAGTACGCTATAGATTGCTCCATTTTAGTTTTATTAGATCCTGTAAAATGTGTCTTCCCATTAATAACCGCTTGAGGTGTGTATACATTACGAGAGTTAATAGAAGATGCAAAATTATATTGTCTTTGAGTCATTTCTTTAGAACTAAAAGGATCTTCCCATCCAATGTAATTCCAATAATCAACGTGATATGAAAGAACAATAACATCATCTCCATATGTATTATGTACATCTTCTAGTAAAGCATCTGCTGGAGGACAACTACTACACCCTTGTGAGGTATAAAGTTCTATCACTACAGGTTTATTTTGTGCATTTAAAGATAGTTGAGATGTAATAATGAAAAAAAATAACGCGATATATTTCATAACATTTTCTTTATTAAACGATAGGTCGGTTACTATACTATTTATTTACATCACAACATCATTTCTTTATAATCGCAAGATCGAACGCGCGCCATAGAAATTCTTTATAGTGCAATAATTTATTTTTTCAAGTATTTTAAAATCAAATATTTACAATGTTTAATTAAAGTTATTTATAGTATTTTATAGTTAGGTATATTTTTGCTATTGCTAATAAAATTAGCGATATTTTTTCTGTTTTTCTAGTTATTACTATATATACTATAAGGAATAGATCGCACAAATAAGCCTTAAGTAATACGAGAGAATTTATTTGAAATATTTTTTTGGCACGCTACTTGTTTATAGTTAATTGTGATTGAAAAACATCACAAATTTATTAAACATCAAAAAACGAATATTATGAAACATCTTGCTTTCCTTTTTATAGCAATGCTTACCTTAGGTAGCAGCTATGCAGCAGAAGAAACTTCTACAACAGTACGTAACAATGTATACGACGGTAGCAAATATATCTTCTTAGAAAACGGAATTGAATTTTCAGTTTTTCCAGATGGAGAATTTGATTTCTACATCCCAGAACTTGTAGAAGGAGTAAGTCTTTCAGTAAACGCAGGACCTGTAGGAATTAGTTTTAACACTGGGTTTGATTATGATGCATACGTACAGTATGATGAGTATGGGGCAGTAATTCAGATAGAAAACACCCCTATATACTATGACGATTACGGTCGTATAGCACAAGCTGGTGATGTAAATATATACTACAGAAACAACCGTATTAACCGTGTAGGAGGTTTACAGGTATACTATAACAATTACGGAGTGTTTTCACACTACACTGGATTTATCAATAGATACAATAGAAGCTATGTATTTCACCCTTTCCATAACTACTACTACAGACCTATTATTAATAGATGTCTAGTATATACAACACCATACAGACGTTCTTATGCTCCTATACGCTATAGCTACGTTTACCATAGAAACAACTATAATCGTGGATACAACAGAGGAAGAGGATATGTAAATGCTTGTAGAGACTTTAGACGTCCTAATAATGGTCGTATAGCTCACAACAATGGTCGTCGTGGTAATGTAAATCGTAACAACGCTCGTTTTGTAAACAATAGAAATAGTCGTGTAGCTTCTAATAATAACAGAGACAGACGTACAGCTACTAATAGAGCAAATACAAATAGACGTACAACAGCAGCTAATAACTCAAGAACAACTTCTAGAGGTACAGCTTCAAACAGAAGAGCAACGACAAGAACTACAACTGGTAGAAATAATAGAGCAACAACTAGTAGAACGCAAACTACACGACCTGTTTCACGCACAACATCTAACAGAGTGTCAAAAGCAATCGCTAGCAACTCAAATAGTCGTAAAGCACTTAGTACAACTAAACGTGCTACGACTACAAACAAAAGAAGCTCAAATAAAGCATCAAACACTCGTAGCAATAGCTCAAGAAAAGCTTCTTCTAAAAGTACTACTTCTAGAAACACATCTAGCAAAAGCCGCAGAGGATAAGAAATAAAGATTTTTTGGTTGGTTAGTTTGTAAATCCCTAGTTACTATATGTGCTAGGGATTTTTCTTTTTTTTTGCTTTCGCGAAAGCGCTATCCCTTCCCTTTTCCATACTTTTATTGCATCAATCTAATCTGATGCTATTATGAAATACACCTATACTTTATGCATAAGCTTTCTATTATTAATTGCTTGTAACGATAATAAAAAAAAACTAAGTCCAGAAAATACTCCAGAGAGTATAGAAATTACGAATGAAGCAGACCTGCTTGCAATGGCAAAGAAGATTCACGCTAATGTAATGACGCTAGACACGCATTGCGATATTAATGTAAAAAACTTTACAGACTCCATTAATTATACTCAAAAACTAACTTCTCAAGTAAACCTACCAAAAATGAATGAAGGTGGTCTTGATGTACCGTGGTTTGTTGTATATACCGGACAAGGTGAACTCAATAAAGAAGGTTATAAAGCTGCTTATGAGAATGCTCTATCAAAATTTGATGCAATTCATAAGCTATGTGAAGAGATTGCTCCAGATCAAATACAACTAGCAACTTCTTCTCAAGAGGCAATAAATATCTGGAAGTCTGGCAAGAAAGTAGCGATGATAGGTATTGAAAATGGATATCCTATAGGAACAGATCTTTCTAATGTAGAAAAATTTTACAAAATGGGAGCTAGATATATGTCACTAGCTCATAACGGACACAGCCAGCTAAGTGATAGTAATACAGGTGAGAAAGATAGCAAATGGCTTCATAATGGATTGAGCGCTCTTGGCAAGCAAGTTATTGCCGAGATGAATCGTGTGGGAATGATGATAGATGTATCTCATCCTAGCAAGGAGGCAATGCGACAAATGATTGAACTTACAAAAACTCCTATCATAGCTTCTCACTCATCTGCAAGAGCATTATGTGGTCATAGTCGCAATCTAGACGATGAGCAATTACAATGGATGAAAGAAAATGGAGGTGTTGTACAAACAGTAGCTTTTAAAAGCTATCTCAATACAGAGAAGTTTGAAAATAGATATGATGCAGAATTAAAAATTGCAAAATCTATAGCAGATTCTCTTGGTCTCACCTGGTTAGAAAGAGATGAAGTGCGTGCTCTTTCTGATGAAGAAAGGACTGCTTATTTAAAACAAAGAGATACTCTAGCACCTATAATTCAAGAAAAGCTAGATGTCACAAAAGACCTCCCTCCTGCTGTAAGTGTTTCAGACTTTGTAGATCATATAGATTATCTAGTTGAGAAAATAGGATTAGACCACGTAGGGATTTCTTCAGATTTTGATGGCGGTGGTGGCATCGAAGGTTGGAAAGATGCTTCAGAGACAATGAATGTAACTATAGAGCTTGTGCGTCGCGGTTATACAGAAGCTCAGATTGCTCAATTATGGAGTGGCAACTTATTGAGAGTGTTAGATGAGGTACAAGTATATGCAAATACTCAAAGCACAACAGTTGAATAAAAATCACCTATTGAAATTTGAAAAATCAAAATACGCAATTACTCAGGAAGATCTCAAAAAGCAGAGTTATGGAGTTTGCCTAGAGCCTTCTGTAAATACTATTTTGCAACTAATTGCAGAGGAAGAACATCTAAAAAAATTTTGATTATGGTAGTATAGACTATATTTTTGATCATAAGATAAGTAATACAACTTATGTCTGAAATCATAACTAATGAAGCAATTTTTATTTCTAGTAATAATACTTCAACTCATTTCTTGTAAAAAAGATAAAGATGTGCAACCCGTCAAGCATATAGAGGTTGATATTACTTATGAATTACAAAGTGATAATGAAAATATCTGTATTAATCAATTAATAGCAAACATAAATGGACATAAAAACATAGTTATCCCATTTTCTGCAAAATTTAATTTAAAAATCCATTTACAAGGAGATTTTAATAATGATGGAGCTTTAGATATTTTATTAGAACATCGTAAAGGGTGTCACTCTACTGGAATAAATGAAGGCTATCTTAAACACACAGGAAGTTCTTATTTTATGATGACTTTTGATGGTAAACAATTTTATCAAACTAAAGAAGTTGGTAATGAATGGGATGGAATTGTTATAGAAACCAAAAATGACACACTTAACTTTACAATAGATACTAAGCAAGCACCCTTTTACAGAAAATCTGAGCGTTTTACCTGTAATGACAAACAAGAAGTTTATAAACTAGATGGTTATAAATTGAAAAGAATGTCTTTAGATTCTATTGTCGCACTAAAGGCATTAAAAGAAATTACTTCAGATGTTCAAAATCAAAACCCTTCCTATGCAGAAATTTGGGAGCATATTGATTTTGATTTTGATGGAGATGGCAATGTAGACAGACTTGAAGCTTACTATGATGAATATAGAAAGGGGTTCGAATTTTTAAGTTTTACATTCTCATATAATGAAAGAGAATATACTGGTGCAAAGGTCGAGACAAATAATCTCACAATAAATCGAGCTGGTGTATTAAAAACAAAAACAAATGGTGTTAATGATATTGTTGTAAACTGTGACCAAATATATAAATGGAATGGAATAAACAAATTTGTTAATGAAGACGAAGAGTATAGTAAAAATACACCTTCTACCTATCGCGTTTTTGCAGAAAACGGGTTGATCATTAGAGATACTCCAGGTGGAGAGCCTATAGGAAAATTTGATTATGGCGAAGAAATTACCATTTATGAAAAAACAGATATTGAGATGTCTGTTGAAGAAGAAGAGTATGTAACTATTGATGGATATTGGTATGTAACAGAATTTTTAGATGTAAATAATAACAAAAAATATGGATTTGTCTTTAGTGGTTATATTGTAGATCTTGAAAATCTTTCTATTTTTAGTCGTTGGAATGATATTGGTATTTCTATGACTCAAATCAGTTTTTATATACACGGTCAATGTATCTATACCTTCCCTACTAAAATCATCAATAAAAATGAAGTAGAGCTTATCTGGTCTCCTGATGGTGATTGTGTTTTTGATGCAGGTTTTTATGATGATTTTGGAATAAAAAACGTTCCTGAAGTAGGAAAACCATTTGCAAAATACACCTTAAATAGCGAGATTCTTACAGTTACCTATTATTACCCAGAATGGGCAAAAAAATATAGTGAAGAATATGCTTTTGGCTTTTATGAGTCTTATAAGCCTAATTACCCAATGCTTATAGATTATTAGAGCTAAGTTCTAATTTAGATATGTATTTTTTTT
>CALKZS010000021.1 GCA_938002835.1 uncultured Dokdonia sp.
TCAGAGGGTCGTAGTGGTTTATACAAGGCAGAACCAGCTCAAAGGAAGTGTGAATCAAGGCATATTGAGAAAAATAAGAAAGAAATCTTTACAGGGGATATAAAAACCTTTGTAATACTATCATAGCTGGCAAAGAGGAGCTAATGAAAATTTAAATGGATTAGTCAGACAATATTTTCTAAAAAAAACTAACTTTGATCTCATTCAAGAAAATCAAGTCGAAAAAAACTAAACAATAGACCTAGAAAGAGGTATAATTACTTAACGACAAATGAAGTATTTGTTAACACAATCAACAACAACGGAGTTGTTGCGGTTATGACTTGAATCCATCTTTAAATTAATAATCTTATAGAGATGTGAAAAAATAAATAAGAAACAAAATAAAAAGACGCCTTAAATAATTAAATTTTAGAACTTTGCTGTTTTCTATAGGTTTATAAATTATTTTTAATAGTGGTTAAAAGTTCCCTAAGCCCCTCATTATCTAAACGCACTTTTTTATCAAAACGTATATCTTCCATATCCTGTAACGGGATAAGGTGCACGTGCACGTGAGGTACTTCTAGTCCTATTACAGACAAACCTATACGTTTACAAGGCACTGTTTTTTCTAATGCAATAGCCACTTTGCGAGAAAAAGACATTAAGTTAAGATATTCTTGCTCTTCCAGATCAAATAGTTTATTTACCTCTCTTTTAGGAATACAAAGTGTATGTCCTTTTGCATTAGGGTTAATATCCAGAATAGCAATGTGCTGATCGTCTTCTGCTACAATGTGACCTGGAATCTCCCTGTTTATGATTTTTGTGAATATAGATGACATAGTGTGAAAATTGAAATCGAAAAAAGGGTTAGTTAATATTTTGAATATCCAAGTTCGGTTTTAGCGTCAACCTTAATCTCTGGTAATAGAAACTACATCAAACTTCATAATACCACTAGGTACTTGTATTTCTGCAGTATCTCCTTCTTTTTTTCCAAGAAGTCCTTTGCCTATAGGAGAGTCTACAGAGATCAAGCCTTTTTTGATATCGGCTTCATTTTGCGCTACAAGTTTGTAGGTCATCTCCATTCCGTTAGTTTGGTTTTTGATCTTTACAGTAGAGTGTACCAGTACTTTTGAGGTGTCTAGCTGGGACTCATCTATAATACGTGCATTAGAAACCAGTGCTTCCATTTGTGAGATGCGCATTTCAAGCATTCCTTGTGCTTCTTTTGCAGCATCATATTCTGCATTTTCAGAAAGATCGCCTTTGTCACGTGCCTCGGCAATCGCTTGAGAAGCTTTAGGTCGCTCGACATCACGTAGTTGGTTTAATTCGTCTTTAAGTTTTCTAAGTCCTTCTGGAGTATAATAGTTTACCTTGCTCATAACTAGCTGCGGTTTTATTGAATAAATTGTTAAATTAGATGTTTAACTTTAGGATAAACATAAAAAAAGCCCCTAGACGGGACAATATATACGAATATACAAAATATTTTAAATGATTACTCGTTTTATAGTACCTTGCGATATGTTAAATGGTATTTAAGCTTTCGCGAAAGCGTATAAACCCCTCAAAATAATGCGATACATATACTTATTTGTTTCTATATTAGTGATCACCTCTAGCTGTTCTAATACAGATGATGATAACCAACGAAATCCTTTTTTGTTAGACATAAATTTTAACTTACAGCTAAGTGCGATTCAAGTATTAGATCTTGAGATCCCTAGTAACCCTATATATGTAGCTAATGGTGGCTTGAGAGGTTTTTTTGTGATTAATACTGGGAGTGGTATTCTCGCTTGGGAAGCTACAGACCCTAATCATACACCAAATGATTGCTCGACAATGGTTATAGATGGTATTAATGTAGTGTGTCAATGTGAAGACGCACATTCTTATAATCTATTTACAGGACAAGCAAATGGTGAGGCATTAGAATATACAATGTTACCCTATCAGGTAAGTATCTCTGGTAGTAACATTACAGTTTTTAACTAAAAGAGCCGCCTCAAGAGACGGCTGTTACTCTACAACAGACCACTAAATTTAAAATTTAAAAGTAGCTCCTAGTAAAAAGTTAATTCCTGCTTGAGGATAAAAACCTACGCCCTCTATAGTAGTCACTTCTCCTGGTACAGAAAAATCGTCATCAAAAGTAAAAGAGAATCCGTTTGAGCTATACTGAGCATCAAAAATGTTGTTTATAAGACCATTTAATAAAATGGATTTAAAATAAGGAACATTAGTGATTTCATATTGTATACTAAGATCATTTGTAAAGTACCCATCAAGTTTAGTTATATCACTTTCTAAATTTCCTAAAAATTGATCTCCTACGATCTTAGATAAAAAAGTTATACTAAAATTATTAATAGGTCTGTAAGTAATCATATTGCTACCTACAAAGTTAGGAGAAAGTGCGATGTCTGTGTTGCCTAAATTAGTTACCTCACCATCAAGTCTAAATAAGAAATCTTTGTTTTTATTGGTACTTATAGCTACATTGGGTTGTATTGTAAGTACATCATTTACTTTTACAGCTGCATCTATTTCTATACCTGCTCTAAAACTATTACTGTTTATACGTATAGGTGCGCCAGAATTATCTAAGGCACCAGTAGGAACAAGCTGTCCTTCAAAATCTAAATAATATCCGTTAACGCTTAAGGCTATTTTATTAGTATTATATCTCCATCCTAGCTCAAAGTCATTAAGCTCTTCAGGTTTAGGAGTTCCAGATTCAAAATCGCCGCGGTTAGGTTCTCTATTTGCACGCGCAAAAGAACCATAAAACTGACTTTCATCATTTAGCTTATAAGTAACCCCAAGCTTTGGATTAAAGAAGTTGTAGTTTTCATCTACAATAAAATCTACAACATCAGAACTTTGACCATCTGTATTATATGATATAAAACGTCCTTGTAAGTCTACATAGAATTGAAACCTATCATTGAATTTGTAGTCCAGTTTTGCAAAAATAGAAGCTTCATCTTTATTTCCTGTTCCAAAATAGTAGTTGTCTCCTATCTCAGAGTCACCAGCAAAACGAGACCAGATGACTTCTCCAAAGTGATCTCCTCTGTATATACTTCCTAGCGCTCCCGCAATTATATTTACATTATCTTTTTTGTAGTTTACAGAAGTATTTAAGACATAAAAATCATTATCTAACCAGCGACGGCGTATAATATCTGAAGTTGTGATTTGCTCTCCATTAATAGTAGGTCCTGTGATGCTATAAAAATCAAGATCTTCATCTTCTTTATACTCTTCAAAAAAACCTCTTCCATACGTATAGTTAAAACTTGCTGTAGAGCTCCAGTTACTATTGTATTTTTGATTCCAGTGTAGCTGGTAGTGATCTTGTTTGTAATCATCTACCTGATTATTATGAAAACGTATGTTACCATTCTCATCGGTAAATTGTCCCGCAGGATTAAACCTACGATCTTCTTCTAATGTATCTGGATCTAGTCCAAACCAAGATTGATAGGTTACTTCGGCCCCCGCAAAATTAATGGCTTTTATAAGTGTGTTATCGTCTTTATAAGCAGCTTGTAAAAAGTATGACCTAAGATCTGATGTTGCACGATCTACATAACCATCAGATTTTATTTGAGATAATCTTCCTGAAATCTCAATATGATCATTTAATAAACCTGTACTGAACTTTACATTGTGACGTCTTGTTCCAAATGAACCAAAAGAGTGTGAAGTCTCTCCATAGGCCTCATTAGAAATAGCATCTGTGAGAATATTAAGACTTGCTCCAAACGCCCCAGAACCATTAGTAGAAGAACCTACACCGCGCTGTAATTGTAAACTTTCTATAGATGATGTAAAATCTTGAAGATTTACAAAAAATGAAGTAAGACTTTCTGAGTCGTTATATGGAATACCGTTAATGGTTACATTAATTCCTTGATTTCCTGTGCCACGCACTCTAAAACCTGTATACCCTATTCCTGCACCCGCATCAGATGTTGTCACAACACCAGGTAAAAAGTTAAGTTGTGTAGCAATATCTTGCCCTAAGTTGCGCTTTTCGAGATCTTTTGCATCAAGGTTAGAGTGGGTAATAGGAGAATCTGCTTTAACACGTATAGAATTTACTAATACTTCGTCTAAAGACTCTACCTTGGTAGTATCAATTACCGTTGTTTTTTGTGCAGTTACAGTTATACCTGTTAACACTGCAATACTTAATAGGATCTTTTTCATCCGTAATGATGTTAGTTAAGAATACTAAGGGCACACATTCTAAATGATTTATATAAGTATACCTGTGCGATATGCACACATTGAAGAGTGTTATCTTTTACATACATCACATATAATGTTTGTAAAACGATTGCTCAAAACAAAGTTCATTAATAATTGAGCAAAGCTCGCACGTTATAATGAAGACTCTATATTCCTAAACAGCATTACCTGTTCTAGGTTCAACGGGTATAATCTCAGCTATATAATTAATGATTGTGGGTTTTTAGATTTTTAGATTTTTGAAACTTCAAAAATCTCTAATCATCATTCTTCAAATCTTTAATCATAGAGCACCCCTATGAGACACCGCAAAGATAAGTGAGGTTTTTAATTAATAACACATTTATTTGATTAATTTTCTTCTCGTATTTTTAGAGAAGTTTAAAATAATTATGAGGTGGATTCAAGTCATAACCGCAACAACTCCGTTGTTGTTAATTGCGTTAACAAATACTTCATTTGGTAATAAGTAATTATACCTCTTTCTAGGTCTATTGTTTAGTATTTTTTCGACTTTTTTGACTTGATTTTCTTGAATGAGATCAAAGTTAGTTTTTTTTGAAAAATATTGTCTGACTAATCCATTTAAATTTTCATTAGCTCCTCTTTGCTAGCTATGATAGGGTTTAGCAAAGAAGAAATCAATATTAAGTTGCTCAGCAATTTCTTTATAATTAACAAGCTCTTTTCCATTATCGCTTGTTATGGTGTGTATAAACGGAGTCCATTCTTCCAATAATTCAATTGCATTTTGTTGTTCAACTTTAGATTCTTTGCTTTCTATGTACTTCATTTTAAGC
>CALKZS010000022.1 GCA_938002835.1 uncultured Dokdonia sp.
ATAGATATAAGTGTTGCTACCCTTGGACGTATTAAAAAATCTGATTTAGAAAGAGTAATAGGTCATCGTATAGATAAAGACAAAACTATATTATGTAGTGACTCTCATCATAGCTATAAAGGCTTTGCAAAGGATGCTGAAGTAGAATTTCATCCTATAAATGTTAGTAAAAAACAAAGAGTAAAAGGTCTCTACCATATCCAGCACGTAAATGCTACCCATAACAAGCTAAAGAGATGGATAGAGAATACTTTTTTGGGAGTCTCTACAAAATATCTTCAAAATTATTTGAATTGGTATAAGGTTAAAGAGAGGCTTAAAAAAATGAACAATAAAGCAAATGCTTTTAAAGAGATGATACTCAGTACAAAGGCAATAGAAAACTTCCTGAAGATTAAAGATAATTATTTAGAGCTAATAACATAGCTAGTATAAACTACAGCCTTTAATAACAACAATCTCTTCTTCATCTTTTCTGTCCTCTGTTACTTTATGAGTTGTCTTTTCTTTAGGTTTTAAGGGAGTATCAATAACACTAGCATCGATTATAGCTCCTGTTTTCACGATTATTTTGTGAGCTTCTAGTTGTCTATTCAAACTGTTGCGTTTATTACTTGAATCTAAGTAATACCATAATTCAAACTAAAATTATTTATAATTTTTTAGATTTCTTCAAAGCAAAATGACCTATTAACGCTTTTCCACTTACTGTGTTTGCTTGATACCAAAAACTTCCATTTATTAAAATAGTGCCATTATAACTTCCATCCCAACCTAATCCTGTTGGGGGGATTGTAGTTATTGTTTTACCATATCTATCAAATATAGAAATTGATGTAATTGTTTCTCCATTAACAACAGTACCTCTTACTTGCCAATAGTCATTTATACCATCTCCATTAGGCGTAAAATATTTAGGAAAACCGGGATCTGCCTGCAATCGTCTCTCATCAATACCACAGCCATCTTTATCTCTCACAAAAACAGCAATATTAGTAACATCTATATTAGTTAATAACGGGTCATCTTGATAAGGACCATTTGCACTTACACTAGAATACTCATAATTTCCAATAGTACTAGTTTGCACTAATACAGATGATGATACCCCTAAGTTTTGTATTACTAGGTTTTCTATGCGAGGAGCTTGGGAAACATTTACAGTAAATGTATGCGAACTTGTACAGCTTATAAAACCTGCATCTACCTGAATCTCATCTGTAACATTAACTCTATACTCTCCTGCATCTGGAAGTGTTATATTCATATTTTCACTCAATAAAACCTCTGGATTTTCTGTAATATCATACCACATAATTGTAGTGTATGAAGAGGGTAATGAAAGGTTTAAAGGTGGTTCTGTATCACAACGAAAATAATCATCTTCTAAATCTATCACAGGATTTAAATCTATTGTTTCTCCTGTAAATGGATCAAAATAAGGACCACATCCCAAAGTGGTTGTAAAAGTAGTCTCTATACAGTTTTCAGATTCTCCAGCAGCATTAAATGGTGTGATAGTCACATAATAAGTAGTGCCCTCCATAAAGTCTAGAACAGTTGTAGAGGTTGTTAAACCAATATTAGTGTTTGCTAGCACATCATCTCCTCCAGAAAAAGAACCTACTTTAATGAGATATCCATCTACATTGTCTACAACTTCCCACTCTAAAATAGGAGTAAGCGCTACTCCTATTTGCCCATCTGATGGCGTGATAAGTTGCGTACATTCTGGAACCTCTGTATTTACTATTTGGGTAGTAAACTGTGTTTCCATACAGTCTGTTCGTTCTCCATTCTCATTAAACGGGATAATAGTCACATAATAAGTTGTATTAGGATCTAAATCGAAGGGAATATTAAAAAACAAATTATTCCCAGCATTTGCCCTATTTAAAATATCACTTGCTCCAGAAGTTGTACCTATGGTTACTAGATACCCTGTTGCTCTAGGTGCATATGCCCAACTTATATCTGTATTTATTAGAACATTAATAGTACCATCTAGCGGTGATTGTACAAATGTACACTCAGGTGGTAATATATTATCTTCTGTAGTAAATGATTGTTCATCACAAGCCATTGTAGTACCATTATCAAAAAAGCCCCTTATGGTTATATATATAATTTGATTTTCTGGAAGTCCTTGAGGTGGTGTAAAAACAGCAGTTGCAGGAACGCTAAAATTGTTTAATATATCTGTTCCACCAGGCGTTGTTCCTAGGTCTACAAAATAGTTTACTGCATCGGGAATTTGATCAAAACTTATATCTGTAAGAATAGATACTCCCGTTTCATTAACTGCTGGAGATATTAAGGTTGCACAAGATTGCGCTTTCGCGAAAGCGTATCCACATAAAATAACTATAAAGCATAGTAATTTTCCTTTATATGTCTTAACAAAATTGATTTTCACAGAAGAAGCATAAGAGCTCTCTCAAATATACGGAAAGCCTGTGAATGATAGGATACCCTGAAGACTCTGTGATTCTTTTTTTAAAAAAGTGTTATCTGTCCTTCATCGTCATTATCTAGATCATCTTTATGATCACTCGATTGTTTTTTATCTGAAGCAGATGTTGTTTCTTCCGTATCAGAGACCTCTTTCTCTAAAATACTTTTATCTGAAGATTTTTTTTCTTCTGGTACATCTATAACAGGCTCTTCATATGGAAGTGATTTGGCCCAATTAAGCCCTTTAAGCTTTTCTGTATAAAATTGATTTCCCATAGCCGATATACCTTTTACTGCAATAAAGTCTTCCATAGAAACTTGCTCATTCTCTCGTTGGTCTTTACCTCGTTCTTTATAAAAAATCATTTCGGCAACAGGCCTCCAGTCTGTAGATACTAACTCTAGCTGACTATTATCGTGATCAGAAATGAAAGTTTCTTCTTTGTCTGGAGCTTCTATTAAAAAGCGTTTACCATAATAACGTTCTTTTGCTCCATCCCAATAAATGACGGTAACAGGTTTTTGAGGGTTCCACTTCTCTAAAACAATCATATCGTCATCAAAATGATGTGTTACCTCAGGAATAATAGTGCGCACATTCCCGTGCTGGTTAATAATGAGCAAACGATCTTCTGGTCTAAACTCCCCTAACAATTCTCCCCTTTCATCTAAATTAAGACGTTGTACAGTCTCATCAAACCAGATTTTACGTGGCTTTAAAGTAGATAACCCTTTTTCTTTAAGCTCTACAGATTTTACAGCGTTTTTAGTTACTGTATTTCCTTTAGAGGCTCTTCCTTTTATAAGAACATCGGCAAAATCTATTTCTAATCTAAGCTTCTTTACAGAGGCTACTGCTCTTAAATAAACAGTAACAATCTCTGCCTCTCCATTAGCATTAGCCGTAAAATAAAGAACTTGCGCTCCTTTTTTATCTCCTACTAATGGATAGTCTTTATTTCGAGTTACTGAAGTAACATTAAAACGCTTTACATAGGTAGGCATACCTGTTCCTGCTCTATAAATCATATTATAGGTAGTGCGTTTGTCCTTTTTCTTAAAGATAGCGACGTGTATGATGTCTTTACCTACAAATGTTTTTGAATCTACTTTTGTAATCATCATTGTTCCAGATTTTGTGATAACAATCACATCATCTATATCTGAACAATCTGCTACGTACTCATCTTTTTTAAGAGATGTACCTATAAAACCTTCTGCCCTATTTACAAATAGTTTAGTATTGCGTAAGACTACTTTTGCAGCTTGTATATCATCAAATATTTTAATCTCTGTCTTACGCTCTTTTCCCTTACCATAATCTTTTTTAAGACGTGTGAAGTAGTCTATTGCATACTGCGTGAGATTGTCTAAATGATATTTGGTTTGTGCTATTTGCTCTTCAAGTGCATCTATTTTTTGTTGAGCTTTATCTATATCAAACTTAGATATACGTTTGATACGTATTTCTGTAAGACGTGTGATATCTTCTACTGTAACTGCTCTTTTAAGATGACTTATATAAGGTTTAAGTCCTTTATCAATAGCTTCAATAACACCATCCCAAGTATCTTGCTCCTCTATGTCTCTATAAATACGATTTTCAATAAAAATACGCTCTAAAGATGCGTAATGCCATTGGTTTTCATATTCTCCTAATTGTATTTCTAATTCAGACTTTAGTAACTCTTTGGTACGATCTGTAGATCGTCTTAACATCTCAGAGACGCCAACAAAAAGTGGTTTATTGTCTTCTATAACACATCCCAGCGGAGAGATAGACGTCTCACAGTTTGTAAATGCATATAGCGCATCTATAGTCTTATCTGGAGAAATCCCATTGGGAAGATGTATTAATATCTCTACAGTAGCAGAAGTATTGTCTTCTATCTTTTTAATCTTGATCTTCCCCTTATCATTTGCTTTAAGCACAGAGTCTATAAGTGATGTTGTGGTTTGCCCAAAAGGAAGTTCTGTAACAACTAGTGTATTTTTATCGTGCTGACTTATACGAGCACGACAACGCACTTTACCTCCTCTTAAACCATCTTTATAATCAGAAAAATCTGCAATACCAGCAGTTGGAAAGTCTGGGTAAAGGGTAAATCTTTTTTCTTTAAGGTGCTTTATAGATGCATCTATTAATTCTATAAAATTGTGTGGTAATACTTTGGTGCTTAGCCCTACTGCAATACCTTCCGCCCCTTGCGCAAGTAGCATAGGAAACATAACTGGTAAATTAATAGGCTCTTTTTTACGACCATCATATGAAGATTGCCATTCTGTAATCTTGGGATTGTACACAACATCTAAAGCAAACTTAGAGAGTCTTGCTTCTATATACCTTGAAGCTGCCGCACGATCTCCTGTGTGAATATTTCCCCAGTTACCTTGTGTATCTATGAGTAAATCTTTTTGACCTATTTGCACCATTGCATCACCTATACTTGCATCTCCGTGTGGATGATATTGCATTGTATGACCTACTACATTTGCCACTTTATTATAACGACCATCATCTAACTCTCTAAGTGCGTGCATAATACGTCGCTGCACCGGTTTAAAACCATCTTCTATTGCAGGAACAGCTCTTTCTAATATTACATAAGAGGCATAGTCTAAAAACCAGTCTTCAAACATCCCAGAAACTCTAGTAATCGTCTCTTCATTACCGTCTCCTGTAGCATCTAATTCTAGATTTGGATCTAATTCTTCTTCGTTAGGATCGTTTATTTCTTCACTCATTAATTATACACATTATCTCAATAGTCATTTTATGGGTTTCACTACTCTTCCCAAGGTGCAACAACTACACTTATGATTTCCTTGTCTTTATAAGTTTATACCTTTATTTCTTTTTTATCTTGATGTTTTGAAAAATCTGAAATAAATATATATTTCATTGTATCATCAGTAGACCCTTTTAATATTTTCAAGCTTCCCATTTTTAAGTTTAATATTTTCAAAATAGGCACAACCTTGATCACTATCTATGTAGGTCTTAAAATAGCTTGAAAGATTAAAATTTTCTATATCTAGATCTAAAGACTCTTCATTATTACTTTTTTTGCTAATTGTTTTGCTTCTCCTGTATTAATTTTTAATAAGGTGTTAACTGCCGTTCCACAACTCATCATCACAATTCCAGATACTGTTATTATTATAAATCTCTTTATCATCTTATATGTATTAAGGTTGTATATATTAAGACGATAATAATTCATAAATAGTTACCAAGTTAGTATACTTTTACTAACGCATACTACTTAACATTATGCTTCTTCCACCCTATCTAGTTCTACCTTCAAATTATTAATAATAAACTTCTGTCTATCTGGCGTGTTTTTACCCATATAAAAAGAAAGTAAATCTTCTATCATTAAGGCATTATCTAACATTACTGGTGCCAGTCGTATATCATCTCCTATAAAGTATTTAAACTCATCTGGCGAGATTTCACCTAATCCTTTAAATCGTGTGATTTCTGGTTTTGCTCCTAATTTATCCATCGCATCTGCCCGCTCTTGGTCACTATAACAATAAATAGTTTCTTTTTTATTACGCACTCTAAACAAAGGGGTTTCAAGAATGTACAAGTGACCTTCCTTTATAAGTTCAGGAAAAAATTGCAAGAAAAATGTAATTAACAGCAATCGTATATGCATTCCATCTACATCTGCATCTGTTGCGATAACTATGTTATTATATCGTAAATCTTCAATAGATTCTTCGATATTGAGTGCTGCTTGTAAGAGGTTAAACTCTTCATTTTCATATACTATTTTCTTAGAGAGCCCATAGCTATTTAAAGGTTTTCCTTTAAGGCTAAAAACAGCCTGTGTATTTACATCTCTAGACTTTGTAATAGAACCTGAGGCAGAGTCTCCCTCTGTTATAAACAAGGTAGTTTCCAGATTGCGTGCCTTTTTACTATCTGTAAGGTGTATACGGCAGTCACGCAATTTTTTATTATGAAGACTTGCTTTTTTTGCACGTTCTTTTGCTAGCTTACGTATACCAGAAAGATCTTTGCGCTCTCTTTCTGCTTGCAATATTTTACGTTGTAGCGCATCTGCTACAGGTGTGTTTTTATGTAAATAGTTATCTAAGGCAGTTTTTACAAATTCATTTATATAAGTACGCACAGTAGGTAAATCTCCTCCCATATCTGTAGATCCCAGTTTTGTTTTTGTTTGTGATTCAAAAACTGGCTCCATTACCTTTAGACTTATAGCAGATACTATAGACTTACGTATGTCTGATGCTTCATAATTCTTATTAAAAAACTCTCTAACGGTTTTTACGATGCTTTCGCGAAAAGCAGCTTGATGTGTACCGCCCTGTGTTGTGTTTTGACCATTTACAAAAGAGTGATACTCCTCAGAATATTGTGTTTTACTGTGTGTGATAGCAATCTCAATATCTTCTCCTTTAAGATGAATGATATCATACAATCTATCAGTCTCTGCAATACTTTCTGAAAGAAGGTCTTTAAGACCATTTTCTGAAAAATACTTTTCACCATTAAAAATAATGGTTAGTCCTGGATTGAGATATACATAGTTTTTTATGAGACGTTTTACATACTCAGATCTAAATTTATAATTTTTAAATATCTCTACATCTGGCACAAAAGACACTTTAGTACCACGACGTCTAGAAGTCTCATCTAAGTTTTCTTTACCTGTAAGGTTACCACGCTCAAACTCTGCACTTGCAGATTTCCCATCTCTAGTAGACTCTACTCTAAAATATGAAGAAAGTGCATTTACTGCTTTAGTACCAACTCCATTAAGACCTACCGATTTTTTAAATGCACGTGAGTCATACTTACCACCTGTGTTCATCTTAGAAACCACATCGACTACTTTCCCAAGAGGAATCCCACGACCGTAATCTCTCACGATCACTTTTTCTCCTTGTATGGAAATCTCGATGGTTTTACCCGCTCCCATTACAAACTCGTCAATACAGTTATCTAGTACTTCTTTTACAAGAATATAAATTCCATCATCAGCACTAGATCCGTCTCCTAGTTTTCCTATATACATCCCAGGACGCATACGGATGTGCTCTTTCCAGTCTAGTGATCGTATATTATCTTCGTTGTATTGTGTTTCTTTAGCCATAGTATATCGTAGCAAGGCTAATATAAGAACTCTATTAGGGTAATGTCAACCTATAAAAAAATAAGTAATTAACAAGTTACGAGCAATTGCTCAATCGCAATGATATTTATAAAAATGTTTTGCGATTATGGTATATTTATCAAAAAAAATGAAAAATGGCAGAAAACAATAAATCAGACCTCCTCACATATATAATAGGTATTGTTATAGTAGGATTTATTTTATTTAAAGTGATCGCCTTTATCCTTCCTGATAGAGAACCTGAATACACTGGAAATGATTTTCTTGCTCAACTTATGAAGAAAGCTTCTTGGGATTCTATCACTACAATGAAATATAAAAAAACCTGCCAACTGTTTATAGAAGATGGATCTACAGAAAAACATCGTAATGAGACTCATCTGTATAATTTTGAAAAAGGCGCAAACAGACAAATACTTTGGAAAGAAGACAGTACAACTTATAAATTGCAACAAACAAAGGCTTTTTTAGTCCAATACAAAAACAATATTATTGATAGTACCACATCAAAACCTCAATTACAATCTACTATAGAGGCTGCTACCTTTGTTATTGGTCTTCCTTATACACTTGACTCTCCAAAATCAACATTAGAATACAAAGGCCTTACCAATTTTCAAAATGAAGAATGCCATACACTGCAAGTAACATTTGAAAATTCTTGGGATACTTGGACATTATATTATACACCAGAAACACTAGACTGGAAAGGATATTGGGTACAAACACCAGATCATTATAGTCTTGTTATTAATGATGAAATGACAACTGTTAACGGTTATACGCTTCCGCGAAAGCGTACTAGTTATCGTACTGATAGTATTCAAAATATCACTTACAAAAGAGCGAGTTATCTGTATGAAGATTATGTAATAGAGACTAATTAGCAATTACTTTTGATTCTATAATAGCTATGGCAGATTGTACAGTTTCCATTTTTTCAATCTCATCATCTTCTATAGTGATATCAAAATGATCTTCTACATCTAACACTATATCGACTAGATTTGCAGAATTAATGTTGAGCTCTTGTGTTAAATGGCTAGTTAACTCAATATCATCTATCGTAACATCTTCTGGTAAGTAAATCTTTATAATTCCTTTTAAGTCTTCGTAGTGTTTTATATTCATATCTAATTTATTTAAGGGTGATTTATGTTTCATCAAAGGTTGCAACATACTAAGTTGATTACATTTTTTTAAATAACATACAGCAATTTACATCTCCAAAACCAAAACTAGCCTTTGCAGCAATAGTCACTGGAAAATCAATCGTTTTTGGGGGTATTTTGTTAAGATTAACAATATCTATAATATCTGGATGTATGTTAGATCCATTTATATTTCCAAATACCTTATTGTAGGTTAACTCTAAAATTGTAGCGACCGTTTCTATACTCCCAGAAGCTGCAAGACAGTGACCTGTCATACTTTTGAGCGAATTAATATAGGGAAAATCATCTCCTTTTAATCCGAGCGCTTTACTCCAGTTTTTTATTTCTGTAGGACACATTCCTGTGGATGTTAAGTGTCCATTAATAGTGTCTATTTGTTGAGGACTTACGTTACTATTCTTGACAGCTGTTTGTATACAACGCTGTACTGCTTCACTATTAGGTGCTGTCATTGTACCTCCTTTACGTTGTCCTCCACTATTTACAGCACCTCCTAAAACCTCTGCATATATTTTTGCACCTCTAGCTTTTGCACTCTCTAATGTTTCTAAAACAAGTGCTCCTGCTCCGCTACCAGGTACAAAACCATTGGCATCTTCTTGCATAGGTCTACTTCCAGCTTCTGGAGCGTCATTATACTTTTTAGTAAGGACACGCATTGCATCAAAACCACCCCAAATATAGGGGCCACTATCATTACAACTGCCTACCAGCATACGTATAGCATCACCATTGCGCACACGTTCATATCCCATTAACACACTTTCTAAACCTGTAGTACAAGCACTAGAATTTGTGGTTACTTGATTACCACAACCCAAATATCCTCCTAAATAAGCACTAATACCACTTGCCATTGTTTGTACTACAGAAGTACTCCCTAGTCTTTTTACCTTTCCTTCATCTGTGAGATAAATAGCACTTCTAAATTTTTCTGCACCTAATAGAGATACTCCAAAAACAATCCCACTATTATAATCTACAGTGTCTTTTTCTGTGGGTTCTAATCCAGCATCACGCCAGGCATCTACTCCTGCTATCATACCATACTCAATACCAGAGCTTTGTAAATCTCTTAACTGTAATGATGTAAAATAACGATCTAACATTCCTTCCGGAATTTCTGGCTTACCAGCAATCTGACAACCAAAGTTTAAATCGGCGAGCTTCTGATGAAATCGCACTCCACTTTTTCCTGAAAAAATAGCGTTACTAAAATCTTCAAGCCCTATTCCATTAGGAGCACAAACCCCCATTCCAGTAATCACTACTCTATGCTTCATTAAGGTATTTTAAAAATTCCTGCAAGACTCCCTTTTACACAAATTACATTCTGTTCATCTCTTAAAACAACGTCACATTTTAATTTATTAAACCTAAAGAAAATCTCCTTAGAAGTTACTATTACTTTTTGAGAGGGGAATACTGGTTTTAAGAATGCTACCTCAGCATTTGTAAACGCTACTGTTAGATTAGAAATATCTTGATCTTTTAATTTAAAAATCCCTAAACTCACAAGACCTATTTGCGCCATACATTCTGTTAATATAACTCCTGGTGTTACTGGGTGATCTTTAAAATGTCCTTCATAAAAAAAAGAATCTTCTTTAAATGTATAGTGTCCAGAAATATAATCATTTTGCACCTCGTCAATACCATCTACAAATAAAAAGGGATTTGTATACGGTAATTTTGCTATGATATCTTGGCTTTTCATCTAATATGTTCTCCTCCATCTACTGGAATTACGGCACCATTAATCCAGGCAGCTTCATCGCATATTAATAAATATACAGCATTACCTACATCTTCAGGCTCTGTTAGCCTCTTATATGGATTTCTTTTTATGGACTGTTCTTTCATTTGTTCACTTCCAGGTATTAATCGCAAGCTTTCTGTATCTGTAACTCCTGCTTGAATACAATTTGAGGTCACTCCTACTCCTGCAAATTCTAAAGCTATGCCTCGAGAGATACTTTCTAAAGAGGCTTTGGCAGCTGCTACTGCTCCATATTGTGGCCACGCTCTGCTGCTTCCTTCACTAGTAAATGCTATGGCTCTTGCTTTTGGTGTAAATAATTCCGCTTTCGCGAAAGCGTATACCCAATCATAATAGCTCACCGACATTGCATCTATCGTACGCATAAAATCATCATTACTGAGCACAGTTCCATCTTTATCATACAAAGGCTTAAGATTACCTCTAGCAACGCTATGTACCAATGCTTTTACCTGGTGTTTTCCTATCTTTTCTAAAATATTAGTAACAACTTCTTGTCTTTTTTCTGGACGTAAGGCGTCTGTATTATAGCTCAATATTTTTGTGCCTTGTGTTTCCATTACAGAAACTGCCTCATTAAAAGCTTTGATAACAGTACGTCTAGAACGATGCACAATGATAATATGCATTCCTTCTTTTGCTAATTTTTGAGCAGTGGCTAGCCCTAAACCAGAACTTCCACCCAATATGATTGCATATTTATCTTTATATGATTGCATTATTCTTTTTTAGAATTGTAAAGCGCAGTTTTAAATGTACTTATTTTGAAGTTATAATTTGATGCGTTTTTTCATATTTTCAACAATCTCAAATGCTGCAGGACACATTTTTACATTTTCTAAAGTAAGTTTTGAAATTTGCTGAAATTTTTTACGATCTGTATGCGGAAACTCTCTACACGCTTTAGGTCTAACCTCATAGATTGAGCAATAATTATCTGCTCCTAAAAAAGTACACGGCGTTTGTTGTAATACATAATCTTTATCTTCATCTACACGCAAATAGGTCTGAATAAAATCATACGATTTCATTTTAAAAAACTTTGAAATACGATCTATGTCTTTGTTTGTAAACAAAGGCCCTGTCGTTTTACAACAGTTTGCACACTCTAAACAGTCTACACGATCAAAAGTCTCTTCGTGCAATTCTTGCATTATATAATCTAACTTTTTAGGAGGTTTTGCTTTAAGCTTTGCAAAGAACTTTTTGTTCTCATTCTGCTTATCTTTGGCTAGCTGTGGGAGTGCTTTAAGAAAATCTTCCATTTTACAAAGATAGTATATGATATGGCAGAAGAGATTGATATTTTTGGGAATGCGCTACACGATTATATAAATAACAACTACTCTGAAGATATTGTGGTACACTCTTCTATTGCAGAAGATGATGTCATACCCTTACCCTATCTCTTTAGAAATTTTGAAGAAATGCCTCTTCAAGAACAAAAAGCATTAGAACTTTGCAAGGGCAGTATTTTAGACATAGGATCTGGAGCTGGAAGTCACAGCATATGGTTGCAAAAAAAAAGTCTTGATGTAACAGCAATTGATATTTCTCAAGGCGCTGTCACTTTGCTAAAAAAACATCACTCTTTCAAAAAAGCTTTTCACACCTCTTTATTAGAACATCAAGGTAGATATGATACTCTTTTATTATTAATGAATGGAACAGGGATTTTTGAACGTGTTTCTAAAGTAAATACTTATTTAAAACACCTCAAATCACTATTACATCCTGAAGGTCAAATTTTAATAGATGGCTCTGACATTGCCTTTATGTTTGAAGACGAAGATGGTGGTTTCTGGCTTGATACACATCGTGATTATTATGGCGAAGTGACATTCTCTATGTCTTATAAAGGAAAAACGGGAAACTCCTTTGATTGGTTATATCTAGATTATGAGAGACTTGCTTGGTATGCACAAAAAAATGAGCTCAATTGCGAGCTCATTTATGAGGGTGACCATTATGAATATCTAGCGCGACTTACTATTATATAGTATATCCTTTTTCGGCTAACTTATCAACCATCATTCTATAGAGATCTCTACTCCATATTTCTGATATCTCACTAATGTTTTTTCCTATTGTTTCTTCTGAGTCTAATATGGTTTGACCTGTTGCTGTATTATAAAAAGCTGCTGCTTCATTTTGTTGCTCTGCTGTCATTCCAGATCTATCTGTTAAGATTTGTCTACCTGTTGCTGTACTATAAAAAGCAGACATCTCTTGTATGTTCTCTTTACTGTAACTACCTCTATAAGCAGAAACTAACATATTAAGAATACGATCTACTGCTTTTGGCATCTCTCCTTCTAACTCTGCCCATACGGTTTCTGGGACATTACTAGCGGCATATTGTTTTTTTAACAAATCGAAAAGCCCTACAGTTGCATTAGAATACTGATTTGCTGTACCATTTATAACAAAATATTCTAAAACCTGCTGGTGATATGTTTTTTCTTGTGCTAAAGTTATTCCTGTAATACTTAGTAATAATAGAAATATTATTTTTTTCATTTTAATATTTTTTAAGTTTAATTTTTAAAAAAGTAAGTAACCTTGTAATTAGTCTTTTTCAGTTTCCTCTATCTCTATATGTTGTTCTATCATAAAAGGAACTTCTTCTAACTTTAAATCTTTAGTATATTTTAAAAGATATATTGCATCATTTACAAAACCAGCATTTATACCATTATCATATCTAAATTTATTTTCTATATAACTTGTCTCTATTCCTCCTGTAGTAGCCTCATACAAATCTGGCTGGTATGATAACCTTAATAAGGTATCGTACATTAAGTCATAGCCTCTTACGGCATAATCACTTGGACTTATACCATACTTTTCTTCATATGTATCTGCAAATTTTGAATTTACTGAATATGCAAGTTCTTTACTTACTGAAGGAAAATGAAAATTAAGATTACTTAAATGTCTATGCTTTATTTGATCACTATCATAAGCATTACCTCTATTAGTAGTCAATAAAGTTATTTTTTTTTCACTTACCTGAGCGTTAAGACTAGTTGTTACATTACTTATAATAGGCACGTCATTTGTCTCTAGTATTACCCAGTTTTCTACCTCTTTTGAAAGATGCTTTGCAATATCTCCAGCAGATAGATAGTATCCCTTTTTACTAGACTTAGGTAATATTATTGTTGCAGAAGGAAAAATAGCTTGTAATTTGATTTTATTTTCTTCATTTTTTACATCTGAAATAATAATTATGTTTTTCTCTACACCATTAATTTCCATAAATGATAGCATTCTTTGCCTTAATTGATCATCACTTGGCTTTGATATAAATACATTTGATCGCTGTTCTACATTACTAGACATAGGAGAAATAATAGGAATATTATATGTATTTAAAAGTGTAGAAGCTCTATTAATATTTAACCCTAACAGAGGCCCAATAACCGCTTGGGTATTTTGGAAATCATTAGATTGTATAATATTCTCTACCCTACGAGCATTTGTTGCTTCGCCATCAGAGTGATTATATTTAGTATCATAGGTATCTACTATAACCGAAATACCATTAGATTTTGCATCTTCTATTGCTAGTAAAATTCCACTATAAAGATCTAATGACAGTCTTAAAATACGATCATTTTTAAGGAGTTTTTCATTTGCATCTACATTATCACCTTCAACTCTTTCTGTTCCAAAAGGAAGCATTACTGCGATACGTTTTATAGAAAAATTAGAAATACTATCTAACAAACTTCCTTTTACTTGACCTGAAGAAATAACACCTGTATTTTGAGTATTAATTCCAAAATCTGGTTGAGGATTATGAGATCCTAGAGTTCCTTTAGGTACTTTAAGAATCATACCCTCTTTAAGTCCATTCTCTAATGCTGGATTGAGTTCTAAAAGATCATCTGCCTCAACATTAAAATGACGCAATAAACTGTACATTGTATCCCCTTTTTCGACTTCATAAAAAGCATATTTATTATTATCTATAATCGCACTGTCAGAATATGATTTTTGTGGAACTTGAATGACTGCACCTTCTTTAAGACCATCTTTAACTATAGGGTTAAGATCTTCTAAATCAACAATAGAGATTCCATATTTTCTTGCAATACCGTATTTAGTTTCTTTTGCAATAACAGTATGAGCAATATGACCTTTTTTTAGTTGTCCTCCGCCTGTAAGAGTAACAAGGGGTGTTCTAGACAAAACTTCACTATAATTTGTAGGAATTCTAATTTTATCTCCTTTTCGTAAAGGCTCGCTATAAAGGTGTTTATTATATTTCTTTATAGCCTCTTGAGGTACTCCATATTTTTTTGAAAGTCTGTATAGGTTATCCTTACGCTTTGCTTTATATGTTTTAAATGTGAGACTTGTTTCATCTATAACTGGTCCAGAAGTCGGAACTTCTTGAGTTACTGTAGTTGTATTATCTACTGTAGGTTGTGTACTTGCACTAGCAGGAACAATAAGTATGAGTCCTTCATAAATTGATTCTCTTGCATCTGGATTCAATTTTGTGATTGCAGATTCTTCAACTCCATATTTTTTTGCAATGCTGTATACGGTTTCTCCTTTTTCGACTGTATGAGACACATATTGTTGATCTTGAAATGCAACACTCAAAGTTAAAGAAGAAGATGTGTTTATAGACGCTTTCGCGAAAGCAAAAAATAAAACAAAAATTACAGTTATATATTTTTTCATATAGTTAGTTTATTCCCACTCAATAGTAGCGGGAGGTTTAGAACTGATATCATATACTACTCTATTAACGCCTTTTACCTTATTAATTATATCATTAGATACTTTTTGTAAAAATTCGTACGGAAGATTTACCCAATCTGCGGTCATACCATCGGTACTTTCTACAGCTCTCAAAGCTACACATTTTTCATAAGTACGCTCATCTCCCATTACTCCTACTGAATTTACTGGAAGCAACATTGCTCCAGCTTGCCATACTTTATCATAAAGTCCCCATTCTCTAAGACCATTTATAAAAATATGATCTACTTCTTGTAAAATACTTACTTTTTCTGGTGTGATATCACCTAAAATTCTAATAGCAAGTCCTGGACCAGGAAATGGATGTCTTCCCAAAAGCTCTTTTGATAATCCCATACTTGCTCCTACACGTCTTACTTCATCTTTAAATAACATTCTTAAAGGCTCTACTACTTTTAGTTTCATATAATCTGGAAGTCCTCCTACATTATGATGAGACTTTATAGTTGCACTAGGACCTCCTGTAGCACTAACAGATTCTATAACGTCAGGATAAATAGTACCTTGTCCAAGCCATTTTGCATTTTCTACTAGTTTACTTTCATCATCAAAAACCTCTACAAAAACACGACCTATTGCTTTTCGTTTTCTTTCTGGGTCACTTTCTCCTTGTAAGGCATCCAAGAAACGTGCCGAAGCATCAACTCCTTTTACATTGAGCCCCATTCCTTCATATTGTTTAAGTACTTCTGTAAATTCATCTTTGCGAAGTAAACCGTTATTTACAAAAATGCAATATAGGTTTTTACCAATAGCTTTATGTAATAATGTTGCTGCAACGGTGCTATCTACACCTCCAGAAAGTCCAAGAATAACGCGATCATCTCCTATTTGATCCTGGAGTCTTTTAACTGTAGTATCTACAAAAGCATCTGGTGTCCAGGTTTGAGACACTCCTGCTATCTTTACTAGAAAATTCTCTAAAATTTGTTTCCCATCTGTAGAGTGATATACTTCTGGATGAAATTGTATACCATACGTTACTTCTCCATTTATTTTATATCCCGCATTTTCTACATCGTGAGTCGATGCGATACAAGTTGCCTCTGGTGGTAATTTTTTAATCGTATCGCTATGACTCATCCACACCTGACTTCCCTCAGAAACTCCTTTAAAAAAGGTCTCATCTCCTGCTACCATAGAGAGATTTGCCCTACCATATTCTCTAGTATTACTTTGCCCTACTTCTCCATCATAAAAGTGAGCAAGATATTGCGCTCCATAACACACTCCCAGAAGTGGTTTTTTCCCTTTTATTTCAGATAAATCTGGATGTGGTGCATCTTCTGCTCTTACAGAATGAGGCGAACCAGATAAAATAACTGCTTTATATGAAGATAAATCCTCTGGAGGATTATTATAAGGCTTTATCTCGCAATAGATATTTAATTCTCGCACTCTCCGCGCAATTAATTGTGTATACTGAGACCCGAAGTCTAAAATGAGTACATTATTTTGCATAAACAAAAATAGTAAAGTTTATATCAGATAATAGCCTATAAACTGAACAAAATAATTCATTTTTTTAACGCTTTGTTAATATGATGAAAAACGTTGTTTTACACAACATAAGTATCAGCTAGGAGTGATGGGAGTCATTGTTTTATAGTAAACTTCTAACTATTAAAAATCAAATAAATCTACTATCATAAAAAACAAATATTATCAAAAACATAATCAAATAACTGTTTTAAAACACTTTGTCGATCAATAAATTCACATTATCGGTTTTTGGAAATCTTATCGTTGCCTAAAAAATTGTGATTTGAATTAAAATTTAAATTTGTTGTTATAATTTTTCTTAATAATAAGAAGAAGTACATTACTCTAACCTTAATTATTTAATATATACTATGTTACATAACCTTGATAATAATAAAGAAAATAGTCTAGATGAATGGAGATTACTTCCTGTATTTGCTCAAGGTGAAAACATTTTAAATCTAGTAGAATGTATCATAGAATATATTGAACTTTCTGATAGATCATCTTTATCATTACAACAAAATGAAAATATCAATCAATATATTGAAGATATGATGGAAAACGCTATTCTTATTCCTGTAAAAATAGCAAGAGCACATTGTGCCACTATGTATGATATTAAAATGGAAAGCGCTACACTTATCAGAAAATATGCCCGAGATATTCTTGTTAATATCAATGGGTTAGCATTAAATGGCTTTAAAGATTTAGAGTACTTAGAACTACTTCATAAATCAATCTTAGCTTTTAGATTATTATTTGCAGAATGGGTTTCTACTTTTGACGAAAAAGAAGCAACTATAGATCCTTGGGGATTATTTAATTATCATAAACTTCCAGTAGATCAATTACCAGAAGAAGATACATTTATATATCCTTCATATATTATAACAGATAAAACTCAAATCAATCCCTCAAAAAAATTCTAAAATAAAAATATTACAATCTGGCAGGAACTCTAAACAATCTGTAAAACAGGATTATGAGATACCACTTGTGATAGTACAATTTGAGTTTTAGACTCTCCATAAGCAATTACAAGATCGATAAACTCTTCTAGATGCTTTTGATCTCTTAAAATAACTTCCATTACAATGTTTTCATCTCCTGTTATTCTATAGCAATTAATCACTTCATCCCATTTTTTTACATTTTCCAAAAAAGGCTTAAGCTTCCCCATAAATGCTTTTAAAGTCACTATGGCTTTTAATTGATGACCTAAAGCTTCAGGAGCAACTACTGTACTATATTTTTCTATCACTCCAGTATCTTCCATTTTTCTAATGCGCTCAGAAACTGCAGGAGAAGAAATACCCACTTGTTTTCCTATAGCAGTTGCAGATTGCCTTGCATTTTCTTGCAAACACCTTAAAATAGCATTATTAATAAAATCAACCATATTTTTTAAAGTTAAACTTCAAAAATAATTAAATTTTAAAGTATAAAAAATTTTAACTTTAAAATTAAAAGAAGCGTTTCAATTACACATTGTAAATTTATATTGATGAAAGATATGATGTCTCATAAAGCAAAACCAATATTTTCTATAGAAAAGACCTCTATATACAAAAGTGCTATAGAATTGTTTACGCTTTCGCGAAAACTCACTCAAAATATTCATAATCAATCAACTAAAAGCTCAAAATACCCAGAAGAAAGACATCTAACTGAACAAATAATACAAGCCTCATTATCATTACCTTTTTCTATTGCTCAAGCAACTGTTACAAATGACTATATAAAAAAGGTAGCTTTTCAACATATAATATGTAATCATATTTTTATTTTAAAAAACACCTACAATAGATTAAAAAATATCTCTAAAAAAAATACTAACGATATTTACTTAATGGAAAAAGCTATTACTCGCTTTGAAAGTAAATTTGAAAGTTGGTCTACAGCAATTACAAGACAGAATTAAGATATATACTCTTTTGAGAAATGAATAAAAATTATCTTAAAACGACAACAACTCAAGATTTCTCTTGAGTTGTTGTCTTGTTCAATGGGGGAATTAAATAGGAATTTTAATGGCTACTTAGTTGAATTTTAAATGAAAATTCCAAACATTTAAAAAATCTTCCTTTTATATATTTAAAGTATATACGTAACACAAGGTGTTTTTAGATCTCAAGAAAGTAAAAAAAGTTAATTAATCACTAAGTATTAAAAGAATAAAATATTGCTTGTAAGTATAAAACATATAGCTCGTCAAAGCTCTTATAAAATTATCTTTTAAAAAAAAATAAAATGAAAAAAACAATCGCGTTATTCTTATTAGTATTTTCTGTAGCATTTTCTGCTCAGGCACAAGACAAAATGAATAAAGAAACAAAGGTTATTAGTCTTGAACAAACTAAAGGAGAGTTTACTCAAAAGAAAGTAGTTGTAAAAGAGGGGAGTTATACTTTTTCTATCGCAAACAATAATGTAGGTACAGATGTAGGATTTGTATTAGTAAAAAAAGGAGAAGACATTAGTAATTCTGAAAATCACATCAAAACTGCTTATGTAACAAAAGCAATAGCAAATAATACAACAGGAACTTCAAACGTAACGAAACTTACAAAAGGAGAGTATGTGTATTTCTGCCCACTCAACAAAACAGCTACAGATAACATCTTAGTCGTAAAATAAATAAAATTATAATTGCTATGAAAATCTCGCACAGAAATGTGCGAGATTTTTTTTGAGTACTTTTGATGTGAACAAAAAAAACAAAGTCACATTATGAAGAAAATATATATCATTTTTATTATCTCACTAACTATTGCAAGCTGTAAGAAAGATAAAAAAAGCACTCCTGTAAACTACTCTCTTACTGAAGAAAAAACTGTTGAAAAACAATTTACTCCCACTACAGAAGCAGAAAAAATCGCATACGCAAATGGTTTTGAACATTGGGAGAAGGTAAAAAAAATAGATTTTACGTTTAATGTAGAACGTAATGGGGAAAGAGTTGCACAACGTTCTTGGTCTTGGAAACCTCAGACAGACTATATAAAAATGTCTTCTGCAAAAGACACTGTTACTTATAAGAGATCGGCAGATCTTGATAGTATTAGCAAGCAAGCAGATAAAGGTTTCATTAATGACAAATTCTGGCTTCTCACTTCTTATCAACTTTTATGGGATGAAGGAACCACAATTACTACTCAAAAAGATGTTATTAGTCCGTTACTAGAAAAACCTGCTCATAAGTTAACAATCGTATATGATGACAAAGGAGGATACACTCCTGGAGACGCCTATGACTTTTATTATGATGATAATTATATGATTACCGAATGGGTTTTTAGAAACAACAATAGTCCTGAACCAACTATGAATACCACATTCGAGGGATATCAAACTTATCAAGGTATAAATATAGCAACAGAGCATAAAGACAAAGGTGATAGTCTCAATATTTATTTTACAAACATAAAAGTAATTAGATAATGCCTACAGTAAAGGAGGTGATACAAAGTGCCAAATGGAATTTAATTATTGTTTCATTTATATGTTTTATAGCTACAATACACTTATATAAAGCAGACTACGGAAAATTCCATATTATAAAAAATGAAACTTTATGGATCCCTTTTATTTTAACAATCTTTACATTTTCTATATATGGTTTATCTAGATTGATAGGAAAAAAATACAATTGGATCATTAGTCTCCTTGGTATATTAACAATCCTATATATATCTATACCTATTTTCTTTGGGGTATTTGAACACTAATTTGAAACTAGAGAATCATAAAAAGAGGCTGTCTAAAAAGGCAGCTTCTTTTATTTTGGATTATTTTTAGTATTTCGTATCTTATAGTTATGAAATCTAATCCTGTATGGAAGACCAACAATCAGTCTCAGTTGAGTCTTTTGCCACCGAGTTATGATG
>CALKZS010000023.1 GCA_938002835.1 uncultured Dokdonia sp.
AAGACCAAAACGTGCCATATCTTCTGCACTAATAAAAATGCCAGCACCACTATGACCGCCACCGGTAACAGATTTCATTTGCAATCCATCTATTTCTACCCAAGCATCTTTATATCCTTCCCATCTCCAAGTAGTTGTAGCATCTATTTTATCCATCAATTCTTCTCGCATTACCTGAGGTAATGGTTTTCTCCAGATGTTTAGTAAACTATATGATAACACATTTACACGTACATCATTATATTCCATAACGGTTCCTGGTGTTTTGGGAGCAGCATATTGCCAGTCGTCTAGGTCTCCAGAACTTGGAGGTCTATCGGCCCAGTCTTTTCCTCCCCAAAGAGAACCTTGCCAGGCAGAATTTTGTTGTAGCAAATGGCGCCACGTGATCTGGCTATTATGCTTGCCTTTAAAGGTATTGTCCCAAATGTAGGTTCCCACTTTATCATCTACACTAGCAATGAGTTTTTGGTCTATAGCAAGGCCTGCCATAGTAGATAAAAAACTTTTTGTGACAGAAAACGTCATATCTACACGTTTTGTATCTCCCCAAGAAGTTACTAGTTTTCCGTTTTTTAAAATCATTCCTGCTGGACCGCCACGTTTTTTGGTGTTTCCTAGAATCTCGTGAAAAGGCTCACGTTTAAATCCTTCAAGAATAGCGATGCGCAAATCACGCGATCCAGAATATTCATTTGCTTTTGCAAAAGCAACTACATCTTCTATTCCAGATGCACTCCATCCAGTATCTTTTATAGAAAGTTCTTGCCAGTTTGCATTGCGCTCTGGGAAGTAATAGTCTTGCGCATATAGTCCCGCACTTGTAAAAATCAATAGAAGTACTAATAGTGTTTTCATAGTTGGTTTTTTTTAGTTTCTTGAGAATTTGTTTTTTCTATATAATATTGATTTGATTGAAGTTCAAATAATTCTTCTTTTCTATGGTTTGAATTGTCTTGAATCAGTTTTTTGAATTCCTTGAAATCGTGTTCATTACTTTTTATTTCTTCGAAACTAAAGAACCATTCTAAAAAATATAATAGTTCTAATATTCCATATTCAAAGGCTATAGATTTGAATATTTTTCTAATTCAACATCTATAAAATCAAAGTCAAAATTTATTTTATCTAGTATTGTAGGTATTTTTTCTTTATCATTTTTAATTGAATCTAATCTCCTTAATCCTATTATTTGAATCCAAACAGCCATTCTTTTTGCTAATTAATCAATAAATTGATAAAAATCTTCCATAGTGGCAATCCATTTATTACAACCTAGTGCTATCATTTTATCTTTGTTTTTATGGCCTATTCCTATAAAGTCAATATCTAGTTCTTGCGCTGCTTTAAGATCCCAAACGCCATCGCCCACAGCAACGATCTTGTCAAAAGAAACGATCTTATAAAAATCACTTGCTTTTTTTATAGCTTGCTTTACAAAACCTGCTCGTGATATACTGGTAAATGAAGTAGCAAGTACCTCTTCTGGAAAAGGAAGGTTGCAAGCCTTCATCTTTACAGCAGTGGCGTGAGGATATGCTCCCGTGCCAAAAGCAAAAGGAATATTTCTCTTCTGTAAGGTCTCTAGCACTTTTTTTGCTCCAGCAATCTCCACCACTGGCGGTTCTTGCATAAGCGCATCTCTTAGTTTTTTGTCAAAGCTTTTATGAATTTCTTCATTAGGAGTTTCATTAAAATTACGATGCCAGTTATATGCTATCGCATATCGATCTGTATGATGTAAATAATTGTCATAATCTGTATCAATATTTGAAAGACCTTCTTCTTGCATTACCTCTGTAATCACTTTTAAATAGGTAGGAATGCTATCTGTGAGTGTGCCATCTATATCAAAGATGTATAATGTTTGAGACATAAAATGTGAGTTGTTAGGTAAAGCTAGTAAATGGGATTAAATAAATCTAAAGTAAAGACAATGATTAACCTTTTGTTTTTATCTTTAGGTCTTCTTATGTTAGTGTGCATATCACTAGCCATAATAATATTGAGATTATGAATGATAAACTTTTTGATGCGATACGTAGCGGAGATTTTGAAATGGTAAAAGCTATCATAACAGCACATCCAGAATTGGTAAATATTAAAGATCAGCGTGGGTCTACTCCATTATTATTATCTACTTATTATGGAAATCTTGATATTACCGAAGCTTTACTCAAGCACAGTCCAGATGTAAATGCAAAAGACGGTTCTGGTAACACCGCATTAATGGGAGTTTGTTTTAAGGGGTATGCAGTCATTGCAAAGTTACTTATTGAGCATAAGGCAAACGTAAATGCTGTAAATCACAATAATGCAACAGCACTTATTTATGCCGCTACCTTTGCACAAGCCGAAATCGCTCAACTTCTTGTCGAGAACGGTGCAGATATTACTCATAAAGATGATAAAGGAAACACAGCCTTTGATCACGCAAAAATGCAAGGAGCTTCAAAACTGATGGAGATCTTAGAAGCGTAGTTTTCTTTTATGCTTTCGCGAAAAATTATTTTCAATGAAACTTTTATAAAACCTGGCCATAACAATGAGGCTAATTAATACGTTTAATAAGTACTACATTTGAAGTTATAAAAAGCAATTCATTAGTATGAAAATAAATCTCATTCTTCTAACACTTTTTTTGTGTGTGAGCAGTTCGTTTTCACAAAATTTAGTGCTAGAAACTGATATTCAAATCCAACACTTTGGTAAAGACACTTTCTATAAAGACAAAAACGGTAACCCATTAAATGGTCATTATAAAATTGCTGACAGTAGAGGTAATTACTCAGATATAATCTTTAAAGAAGGAAAAAAAGATGGTAAAAGTATTGATTATGATTATAGAGGACGTGTCATAAAAACTACCACATATAAAAATGGAAAAAATTATGGTACCTACACCACCTATCATCAAAACGGAAAAACACAAACAATAGGTGTTTTTGTTAGTGGTGAACAAGATGGAAAATGGGAAACCTTTAATGACAAAGGAGTTACTATATACATAGCACACTATAAACTAGGTAAAAAAACAGGAAAATGGGAAAGTTTTGACAAAGAAGGAAAACCCACACGTGTTGAATATTATCTAAATGACCAAAAAACAGGAAAATGGTGGGCTCGAAAATATTACCCAACATATCATACCTATTCATATGTAACCGAGAATTATAAAAACAATCAGCTTTTTGGACACGCAGAAGAAAAAAAAGAAGATGGAACCCTAAAATGGGAAAGAGAGTATAAAGACAATTATACATATACTCATAAAGAATACCATACTTCTAATGGTAAACTAGCTATTATATACCACATTAAAAACAGCAAAACTGATAAAGAAAGAATTAGTTATAACCTAGATGGTAGTATTAAAAAACAAGAACTTTTTAAAGATGGAGATTTATTAAAGTCTACAGAACAGTATGCAAACGTACAAAAAGAACCTAAAAGAGGAGCAAAACCTAAATCCACTTCAGTTGGAAAAAAGGTTTCAAAATTTAATTATAAAGCGCTTTTAATTTCTAATGAAAATTATAATGATGATGTGGGTAAATTAAATTCCCCAATATCTGACGCACAAAAATTGAAAGGTGTCTTATTAGATAGTTATAATTTTAAAGAAGAGAATATTGTGCACCTTAAAGACGCCACTCGATCTGATATTATAAACACTTTAGACTCATTAACAACGACAATCACAGCACAAGACAACCTTCTTATTTTTTATGCGGGTCACGGTTTTTTTGATAAAAATCTAAATAAGGGCTATTGGTTACCTGTAGATGCTAATGCTACTAAAAAAAACAACTGGATTTCTAATGGTGATGTAAGAGATTATATTACTGCTTTTAAATCACAACACACCTTACTCATAAGTGATGCTTGCTTTAGCGGTTCTATATTTGAATATAAACAACGTAGTTTAAAACCAAAAGAAGAAATAATTACTGAAAAACTACTGAGTAAAAAATCGAGAAAAGCAATGACCAGTGGTTTAAACAAGACGGTTCCTGATAAAAGCATATTTGTAAAATACTTGGTCAAAAACCTAGAAGAAAACAGCAAACCTTATTTAAGGGCTGGCGAACTTTATAATGATATTAGAGAGGCTGTGATGGCCAATACAGATAACAATCCTCAATTTGAAGTGATAAAAAACTCAAACCACGAAGGCGGTGAGTTTATCTTTTTAAAAAATAATTAAGCATAAAGAAAAGGAGATTCTCAAAATAAATCTCCTTTTCTTTATGCTTTTATAAACTAAACACCACTATTTACCCTCTGCAAGTACATTCCACGCATCTTCAAACTTCAAATTATAACGTGTCTTAGAGGTTGCTAGTGTTTTTGAGTTGAGCCACTCTCTTTGCTTTGGACTTAGATACTTCTCTGCCTTTTGTCCCTTCCCTAAAGCAGCATTAATCTTAGTGCGTTGCAAGGGCGTTAAAGGTAAATATTTAAAAGGTGTATGCTGCAAGTAATAATCTTCATCTCTAGGAGAAGATCTATAAGAGTTATCTTTTGTGATAAGTCTCATCTGGTTTTTATTTGCAAAAATGGATAAATCCTCTTCAGAAACCTCTCTAGGATTATACGTTACTTTTACGACTTCTTTACCTTTCATAAAACCCGCTTCTGTGTTGAGAACACCTTCTTGACTCCCTAGAGTTTTTTCACCCGTCCAGAAACAATACATACTATAATATACATCTTTAGAAGCGCCTCTACTAGAAGTGGCAAGCTCATCGCCCAGTATTTTCATATATTCTGGGATCTCTTTCCCACAATCTCCCAGCGCTGTCACCATAGAAGTATATAATCCTTGAGCAGAATAATCGCTGGCAAGCCGTTTTACCAGATTATCACCACTTTCATTTACAATGCGCACTACGGGATTATTCCAAGTAGGTTCATTATATAAATCTAGGATTTTCTTGTCCTTTCCGCCTTTATTATTAAAAATTGCTAGAGGGATAAACTCATTTTCTATCGCCTCAGTCATTAAAGGATTACTCAATACATTGTGTCCATAATTTCTACAGGTAGCACAACCAGGCACTTCTTGAAAAAGAATAAGCACAGGTTTATTGGTCTTCTTAGATACAGCTAGCGCCGTCTCATAATCTCTATACCAACTCACTTTGCCCAGTTCTTTATCTTGATCATTAGCATTTGTGCGATGCTGCGCCCAGATTTTTGTGGCGCTCGTGAGTATAAAAACAAAACACATCAATATATATCCCTTAGATTTCATAAACTTTTTTAAAATAATTTTAGATCTTTTTTCTTAGCTTATGGAAGGTCGTAATTATTCCGCACACCTTACATAGTATTTGCTCAGCTCATTATGACGATTAACCACAATGTTTTATAATAAGTACGCTTTCGCGAAAGCGTAAAAACAACCTATAACAACTACCCCTCAAGGTTTGTATGCAATGTCATCTTGTTAATAACAAACCCTCTTTTTTAATATTGTGAATTCTAATAATAGGTATTTCTGTTGAGTTCAACTAATAGTACTAAACCCATCAATATACTGATGATACTCCAATGAATTGAGAATGTTATGTAATGGATAAAGGGTTAATTGAAGGCAAGAAATAAAACAAAAATGACAAGTTTTGGTCAAGTCTCTAACCGAAAGTTTACTCCTTTTAATTCCCGAACTAAACCTAGCCTAGGGGTTAGTAATAATATTGACTAAAATGAAGATAAGTATAAGTATAGGAATTCAATTATGCATTCAGTTTTGGTTAAATACTACAGGTAAAAAAGTAGATTTTATACGTTATCCCTTTTTAAAAGACCCTATGGCTAATGATGAAAATATTGGAGAAGAATTTTACTCCAAACTTGCAAAAAAAAGAAACTTAATATTACGTGAGTTCGATATAAGAAAGCAAGATAATTATTTGATTATCAAGTATTTTATATCTTTGTTACTTGTTTTTTATTGAAAAATAAGTCAGATTTTTACTTTTTTAGTTAATTAAAACTCATTTTTTATAATCAAAGTAAGCTTGTAAGTTGATTTATTTTAT
>CALKZS010000024.1 GCA_938002835.1 uncultured Dokdonia sp.
TACGGATCTACCTTGCTCATTTTCTTTGAGAGCCTTGACAATTTGACTCTCAGTAAATCTGCTTTTCTTCATAATGACAGTTTAATATTAAAATTAGAATTTTCTAATTAATAACTGTCCTATTTCTAGGGAAGCCTACACTATCTCTTATTCAATCCATTAAAATCCAAAAACCACCTCACTCTTAAACTCAATGTCTCAGGTCCTACAGCATCATTCACACGATGTAATCCGTCTAGATAATTTCCAGTTACAGTATTAGAAAAAGCCGTTTTCCCCACACGGTAGCCTAGTGATAACTCACTAGCAGGTGCAAACTGCCATTTGGCCACAAAGTCAAGATTAAATGCATTGAACGTACTGTCAAAATCATTGTGATTTATACCTAATGTATTCTCTGCGAGGTTCCCATTTTCTTGTAAACTGTATTGATTATCATAATCTACTTTAATCCAGTAATGACGTAATCGTAGGTTCATATTTATTTTTGCATTTACAGCATAATTGAGTTGGATGGCATTTGTGAGTTGGTGAATGTTGCGTTCACCTATGATGATAGTATCAGATTCATTAGTTACATACCCTAGATCATTAGGATTGTGTGAATAGTCTTGCTCAAACTCTGCAAAAAAGTGTTGTCCTAGTCTTATGCGTATGCCGTAACCCATTACATATTGTTCTGTTTGGATAGCATCATTGAGGTAATTTACAGCTACAAAATATCCTGCCCAAGAAAGGTTTTTATTTCTGTTGGTTTGATATTCTATTACTGCTTCTGTCAATGAAGGTCTATTAAAAACACGATCTGTCACGCGCGCTTCAAAAAAGTCTTGGCGTTTAGATACATAAGAAAACGTGAGAAAGAGGTTTTGGTTTTCCTTGGTTGTAGCAAAACTAGAAAACCTATATTGTGACCGTTCTCTTTCCATTAGGCTATAATAATACTGTTGTTGGTAGTCAAAGTCAAACTGGTATTGCTGGAACCATTTTTTTGGAGTGTTGTTACGGTAATTAATATTTGCTCGAGCAACCATACTGTTAGTACGTTTTAAGAAACCAAAATCGTTATTATCAAACTTTTCATCTTTAAGATTCCAACTTACACCGCCTGTCCAAGCACCGCTCACTTTTGAGACATACGCATTGTATTCGTGTCCAAAAATATCATCTCGACCTAGTCCGTACTGTTGTGATATTGCTTTTTTGAAATACCCACGATAAGACCTTTTTGCATTAAAGTGTTCATAAATGAGAGCGCTAAAATTACTATCATAAGTACTTCCAGATCGTACCACGGAGTTGTTTATAAAAGTAACAGAACTATTATTTTTGAGTTGCTGGTCTAGTACAATGGCATTATAGTTTGTAAGTGGGTTAGTAGTGATGTCCCTTTTTTCTCCTGTGGTATTGTTGAGAATTTTTGCTTCTGCTTGGGCAGTGACACCATTAAGCACTCCTATAGAAAACCCACCTTGTGACTTGCCAGTAAATTTTGCAAGACTCACCACATTAGAAGTAATAGGGTTTTGGATTACAGACTCATCTGTACTGAGATTAAGGTTGTCTGAATTAATAGGTTGTCCACCAATGCGGCGTGTAAATAGATAACCACCTTTATCAAAAAGCTCTGTTCCTTCAATAAAGAAAGGTCGTTGCTCTGCAAACTGCACTTCAAAAGGAGAGAGATTTAATACCTGATCATCACTACGCGCCTGACTAAAATCTGGAATTACAGAAAGATCGAGTGTGTATGCATTATCAATCACATACTTTACATCTAGCCCAGGATTGAGACTGGTGTTTGTATCTCCATCAGAATTGGTTTCATATACAGTAGATACAAAAGGAACGAAAGATAAATTAAGAGTTGGATTGATATTAGTAATACCAGTTAACTCTCCAAATTGATTTAAAAAGCCATCAACATTAGGATCAATAGGACTCCAGAAAGATTCTTCATTAATAGCTCCAGAAAAACGTTGAAAGTTGATTGTAAAATCAGAAAGGTCTTCCTTAGGAAAACGAATGCTATTCCAAGGGATTTTAAATTCTACTTCCCAGCGATTCTCAAATATGTGTACGTTGCTTTCCCAAACTACATTGAAGTTTTGATCACTGTTACCACTCGCTAGTACTTTAGCATCCAGTTGTACTCCAGCTGCGGTGACCGTAAAGTCAAAACCTTCTCGTGTCTTTCCAAATGGATCGAGTTGTACCCCAAAAAAGTCAGCATTCCCAGGGTCGTCACGCTCTGTAAGTAGATCGCGTATTTCAGAACTAGAAACAACCTTGAGTAAAGCCCCTACGTATAAGTAATTATCATCATAAAAGACTGCGGTTTGTGTCTCTCGTTGAGATTGATCTCCTGTACTTGGAGAAGTCTGGATAAAATGACCAGCTTTTAAATGTGTTTTCCAAAGCGCCTCAGATAGTTTACCATCTACCTTTATGGTTTCTGTAATGCGATGTGCTTGTATTGTTTTTTGGGCAGATACCACATATACAATAAGGCATAGAATAATAGTGATGATTGATTTCATAATGATTGGATTTATAGTACTGTTCGTTTTTTTGATGGGTCAAATGTCCGCCCATTTATCAGATATTTGAGTTAACTATCGGTTAATGGAAAGGTTAATACCGCTTTCGCGAAAGCGAATACTTCATTAACAAAAAGCTTCTTTTAAGTAGAGTAAAGCATACCGAAGAATGTGAGGTTAACGTTGGGTTAACGATAGCAAAAAGATATATAGGAATACGATTTACTACTAGTTTTGGGGTCTAATTTGAAATCATTTTATAAAAACACCAATGAAAAAATTAGTTATACTTTCTCTTATCTTTTTCACATCATTCATCGTTTCAGGACAATCTATTGATGCACCTTTTTCAAGAGATAAAATGAGAAAAGACCTTGAGGTTTTTAAAGAAATAAGGGTGGAAGTAAACTCTGGACTGTATAAATACAGAACTAAAAAGCAAATAGATAGTATATACAATTGGGCAGATAATGAGATAAATAGCCTATCAACTTATGGAGACTTCTATAATTTAATTTCTACGTTAACAGACTATGAAGGTAGCTTACATAATGATACTTCCATACCTGATGAAAAATGGCAAAGTTTGCGAGAGGAAGAATATGGATATTTCCCTTTTCCTATTAAATGGGTAGATGGAAAATGGCTTATTAATTTTGAGAATAAAGACATTCCATTAGGTGCAGAAATTGTCTCAATAAACACAATCCCTATTGCTGAAATTATCTTAAATACTTATAAATATTATACGACAGACGGTCTAAATATAACAGGTAAAAGAATAGGAATAAGAACGCATTTTGCTAGATATTATAGGTTACATTATGGTCTTGAAAAAAGCTTTACAATCGCATATAAAGGGCATAATGCAAATACAGTAGAAAATGTAAATATTGAGAGTATAAGCTCTATTGAGTATTATAAGCGTTTTAAGAATCGACATTCAAAACCGTATGATCAGAACTATTATGAAGAGCTGGGAGATGATGAAAAGTATACATATAAAAAAATTGATTCTCACACAGGAATATTAACCATAAACTCATTTAGTATGGGAAGTGAGAATTCAGCACAACATAAAAATTATGTAACTTTTTTAGATGATGTATTTACAAAAATAGAAGACGATAAGCTACAAAATCTAATTATTGATGTTCGTCAAAATGGTGGTGGTACAGATCCTAATGATCTTGTTACCTATTCATATCTGGCCGATCGAGATTTTCAAGAAAATATAAAAGCTTGGATTAGTTTTGATAAGATTCCCCTCTTAAAACATTATAACACTAAGGTTCCACAATTGATAAGACCATTAGGTATTGGAAAATATAATAAAGAGTTACAAGAAATATTTCCAGTAGAAGACGATCATCATTATTTTCAAAATGAAAATAGTAATGACCATAAAAGATGGGTGCCGCATCAAAAGGCTTTTAAAGGTACTGTATATTTACTTATAAGTCCTGCAATTGCTTCTGCTGGTAGTTTATTTGCAGCAATGCTGGCTGGTAACAAAAATGTAATTACAATAGGAGAAGAGACAATGGGAGGATATTATGGTCATAATGGCCACACGCCATTAGAATATAAATTGCCAAAATCAAAGATTGTAACGGGATTTTCAATTGTAAATTTAGAACAAGACGTTCCCAAAAAATCAAATCAAATTCAAGGTAGAGGTATTATTCCAGATTATGAGATATCACAAACCTTTGACGATTTTATGGAGCATAAAGACACCCAATTAAATACAACATTAAAATTGATCGAGGCAAATAAAAAATGATAGCTCATTGTGATTTTATTTGCTTTTGCAAAGCAAATGTTTCCATTAACATAGAAGTATCTTTTCAAGTATAGTAACACTCGTGAGAAGAATTAAGGTTAACGATGGGTTAACGATCATAAGAAATTATGCTGTGGTGGTCTTTCCAGTTATTTTTACATCGTATTTAATCAATAAGCTTTCAAGGAGAGATGGTCAAAACATACATCCATAAAAATGAAAAGTAAGTTTACACTCTTAATATTAATATCTGCACTTGCATTACTTGCATTATGTGCGATACAGGCATATTTAATAAGTAATACATATGAGCTCAAGAAAGATGCTTTTATGAATGAGGCAGATAATGCAGTGGCAGAGATTTCAAATGACCGTGTGCTTGATTCTATATATGATGTGCTTATAGAAGAAGATCTAGAAAATCATCTTGCAGATTATTTAAATAAAAGAATTTCAAAACGACAGGCCGTAGATCGTATTTTTCGTACCGCAGATGAATTTAATAAGAATTATTTACCTTATTATAAATCAAAAATAGTAGATCTTGATCTAGGGTATACATTACTTTTTCAATACGATTTATTGAGTATAGGGATTATAGACTATCCTGAAGTAGATACCATATTCATTAAGAATAAAGCAGAGCGTAGTAGGATTTTTGGAGAAAAATTTACTACAGGCGAAGCAAGAATCATTAACCTTTCTCGTACCTTCGATACTAATGAATTTATAGAACAACGAGGAGATAGCATATTTACAAGTTCTTATGATTTTGAGGTGCGCACACAAGAGCTCATTCAAGTGCCTAACTGGAAGGCAATTGTATTGGGTCGTATGTGGGTGCTCATTTTAGGAAGTGTTGTTCTCTTTTTATTTGTGATTGGACTACTGTATTATTCTATTAAAAACTTGATCACTCAGAAGAAAATAGCAGAAGTTAAAACAGATTTTATAAATAACGTCACCCACGAGTTAAAAACGCCACTTGCCACACTAGGAATCGCTACAAAGAGCTTGCGGAATGAAGTCATACTTTCTAACAAAGAAGCTTTTGAAAATACATTAGGAATTGTAGAGCGTCAAAACAATAGACTTCAGAAATTAATCGATCAAGTATTAACAAATAGTTTAAAAGCAGAAGAGCTTCAGCTTCATAAGGAACAGATTTCTGATAATGTGTTTTTTAGAGATTTGATTTCTGATTTTAAAACGGCAACACAACACGCATCACTTACCGTTGTAAATGCTGTTTATAAGCCAGAAGTGTTATTGCGTATTGATCGTTTTCACTTAACTACGGCATTGTTTAATATACTAGAAAATGCAGTAAAATATGGAAATGACACTGTACACATTAAAGTAGAAACGACATTGCAAAACGGGCAATACGTCATTACAATTATAGATAACGGTATTGGGATTTCAGATAAAGATCAGAAAGCAATATTTGATAAATTTTATCGTGCAGGAAATAGCAACGTTCATAATGTTAAAGGATTAGGGCTTGGTCTGTATTTTACACATCAAATCATAACTGCACACGGTGGTATGATAGATCTTAAAAGTATAGAAGACGAAGGAACAACATTCATCATAAAATTACCAATCTAATGATCAATAAACGTGTATTACTAGCAGAAGACGATTTTGACTTTGGGAGTATTCTCAAGCAATATCTAGAGATTCACAATTTTGAAGTGATTTGGAGCAAAGATGGGATGGAAGCAAAGACCGCTTTCGCGAAAGCAAACTCAGATAATATGCCTTTTGATATTTGTGTATTTGACGTTATGATGCCAAAAATGGATGGCTTTACCCTGGCCGAAGAAGTTATCAATATTGATCCAGAAATTCCTTTCATTTTCTTGACAGCACGGAAGATGAAAGAGGATAGAATACAAGGGCTAAAACTAGGAGCAGATGATTATATCGTAAAACCTTTTGAGGCAGATATTCTTGTATTGCGTCTTAATAATATTTTAAAACGATCACAAAGATCTCAGCGTGATAGACAATCAATAGCTGTGACAGCTACTAATACTGTATATATGATAGGTAACTATCAATTTGATGCAGAGAACTACACGCTTTCTCAAGGAGAGATTACACAATCCCTTACAGAAAAGGAAGCGTTACTGATTCATTTTTTCTTTGAGAATAAGAATCAGCTACTTAGAAGAGAAGATATTCTAACTAAAATCTGGGGAAGTGACGACTTTTTCTCAGGTAGAAGTATGGATGTTTTCATCAGTCGGCTTCGAAAGTATTTTAAAGATGATTCCAGTATCTCAATTGCTAGCACACGAGGAGTGGGGTTAACTTTTAAACTAATGCCTAATTAGTTAGGCGCTTCATCTTGATACCACTTTTGATGAGGTTGTGCACAATCACTCAAAGTAGTATTAGAATGAATTTATTGCGCTTTTCTAAAAGCGCAACAATCAAAAATCGAATAGTAAATCACTTTTGCACTAGCAAAAGACAAATCACAAAGCAATGAAAACATTAAAGTATATAATCGGGATAATTTTATTAGGTATAGGAATAAATACAATGGCGCAAACAGCACCACCAGCGCCACCTGCACCACCCAACACGAGTACATCTACTTCCACTTCCACCTCTACAAGTACTTCTGTAATTACAGACAATGGTGACATTATAACAAGTGGAAATACATCATTTTCAGTAAGTAATTCTAATGATGAGTATCGCATTAGGGCTAGATATCCTAAAAATAGATATCAAGCAGTAAAAGATTTTCTATTACAAGAAATGGGAGGTAAAAATATGCAGTCAAGTGGTACATCGATGGTGTGGAGTATAGAAGGAGATGAGGATACGGTCTATGAAATTGAACTCGAAGAAAAGCGATTAAAAATAGAGCTAGACAAAACAATAGCCTCTCAAGATCTTATTTCTAAATTTGAAGATATGGGTCCTATTCTAAGGACAATCATCTCTGGAGAAAATCGCCGTCAAGAAGTTAATCGTTTAGAGCGTGATGCAGATCGCGCACGTCGTGTTGCAGAGCGTATGCAACGAGAAGCAAATAGATTACACGAGATGGCAGATCGTAATGCAGCACTCCTAGATAGGGAAGCTGCATTACTAGAACTGGAAGCAGAAAAGCTTTCGCTCATTTCAAAAAGAGGAGGCGGGATAGATGGTTTTATACGTAAAGTACTTGATCAATCAAGCACAAAATATCAACTTAATACAGAAGAAAATAATAGTTGGAAATGGCCAGCAATGCAAAGTGCATTGCTCTTAGAACTCCAAAAAGATAACTTAATTAATCCTAATAAAGACATAGTATTTGTAAAAGAAAATGGGGGTATTTATGTAAATGGAAAAAAGCTAAATGCAGCTACTTGGTCTAAGTATAATACTCTTTTTCGTAAGTATGATTATAGTTCCGTGGGCGAATTGAGCTTTTATAAACAAGGAGATCATATAGTTATTGTAGATAATGCAGTAGATCTTGAAGGTATTTTAGATGTACTTGAGAACAATAGGTTAATAAAAAGTACTTCTAAGAAAACTAAAATAGAGATTAATGGTCACTCCATTATGGTAGATGGTAATAAACTTTCATCTAAAGAAACAGATCGCTGGAATATTATTTTACATAAAGCAAATGTGATACCTGCTCCTGGTAAAACAATTATCATAGGAGATGACTTTGCGAGTATAGGCTATTCTTTTAATGAGAATCACCTAGGAACTTTGATGAGTAAGGATTAAAAAATATTGAATATCTATTTAACAGAAAAAAATGAGATTGTCCATTACCGTTTACTAAAAAATACTAAAAGCAAATAATATTAACTTAAAACTTAGATTATAAAACAAGCTCCATTTTGATATCTGCTCTTTTATAATGAACATCTTCTTCTACAGGGATTTCCTTGAAACCATATTTTTTATAAATGTGTATGGCATTTTCTAAGCTTCTGTGAGAATATAATACCAAGGATGGATGTTCCATAGAAGTAACAAAATCTATACAATGTTCTAGTAGTTTTTGACCTATACCTTTCCCACGAGTTTCTGGAAGTACAGCCATTTTTGTGAGTTCGAAAATGGGGGTATTTTTTGTAGGCATTAATGCTACAGTTCCTAGTACATTGTTTTGCTCTATTGCAAAAAAGATATGTCCCCCTTTTTGGATGATGTATTTCTCAGGATTGCTAAGCACTTCATTGTCATAAGGCTCTACATAAAAATAGGTCTCTAGCCATTCTATATTGAGCGCTTTAAATGCAGGAGCATATGAAGGTTGGTAGGTCTTAATATTCATTTTAAAACTATTCATTACGGAGTAGCAAGAGCAGCGATACATTCTTCCCGTATGCTCCATAGCTCTTCTAATGTATACGGTAGTTGATCTCTTTCTATCCAATCTTGTAACACAGATTTGTGATAATCACTTTTATAACCTCCTATTTGGTCTGTGTCTATAGTATTTCTAATCAAGACACTATCTCTCCATTTTAGGGTTTTATTTCCAGAAAAAGTATAGTCATATACGTGCTCATCATAACATAAAAAGCAGTGAGCCTCTAACATATAAGGTAATTTATATTTATCTAAAATAGGACCTATGCCTTTGGTGTTTTCTTCTTCCATTCCATAAATGGCAAGCTGGAGTTTTAGGCCATATAAGGCGTGTTCTTCTGCAAGAGCTTTAAGTGTAGCGTGCTTTGTGCTACAAGTACCTTTTCCTTGAGTGATAACATTTCCTATTTTCATTGGGTTTTGTACGCGGCCATAGGGTAAATTGTGAATAGTCTCAATGGCATCGTAAAAAGTAGAAACATTTTTTTTTAAAAAAAGATCTGATACAACAGATCCTGGAGTAATATTAAAATTGGGTAAAATCATAGAAATCACCTGTAATTATTATGCTAGCGAGGTATTTTGCAAAATATCAGGATTTAGAGTTTAAGGATATTGTTTTTAATAATTTAGTACAATTAATTTGCAATCTAAAGATACTAACTTAGGGTGATATTTTAATCTAAAAAAAGATACTTTTCGTATAATTATTTTAACTTTTTTAGAGTTAAAGTAATGCGTTATCTACTTTTTATACTAAAAAGCTCTTTGTATTTTTAAACAATAAAAAAAGAAAGCGATGGGCACAACTCATAAAGGATTAAATACCATTTGTACACATACAGGACAACTAGAAGACACGCAGCATCAAGGCGCTGTTTCTCCTATTTATTTATCATCTTCATATGCTTTTATGGATGTAGATGTAAAACGATATCCCAGATATTTTAATACTCCTAATCAAGAGGGTCTGAGTAAAAAAATAGCTGCTTTAGAAAAAACAGAAGCAGCAATGATTTTTGGGAGTGGTATGGCTGCTGTAAGTACAGCGTTACTCGCTTTTTTACATAGTGGTGATCACGTGGTATTACAGCAAACATTGTATGGAGGTACGTATGCTTTGGTGGTTGAGGAGTTTGAAAAATACGGGATCAGTTATACGTTTACAGAAGATTTGAGTGAGTCCGCTTTCGCGAAAGCGATAACACCTCAAACTAAAGTCATCTATATAGAAACACCATCTAACCCGTTAATGAAAGTGACAGATATAGCAATGGTTGCTGCTCTTGCCAAAAAGAATGGGATCATCTCAATGATAGATAACACCTTTGCATCTCCTGTAAATCAAAATCCTATAGATTTTGGAATTGATATTATTATTCATTCTGCAACTAAATATATGGGAGGTCATAGTGATATATGTGCTGGCGCTATTGCGACTAGTCAAGAGCATATGAACAAGATATGGCAACTTGCAAAAAACTTGGGCGGAAGTCTAAGTGATATGACCGTATGGATGTTAGAGCGTAGTCTTAAAACAATGGCTTTACGTGTAAAAGCTCAAAATAAAAATGCCAAGAAACTAGCAAAGTGGCTCGATAAAAAAGATGAAGTAGCCCACGTATACTATCCAGGCTTAAAATCACATCCAGATTATGCCCTTGCAAAAAGACAGATGAAAGGCTTTGGAGGAATGATGTCTTTTGAACTCGCATCGCATATAGATGCAGAGGCTTTTCAAAAAGCGTTACAACTCATAAAACCATCAATGAGTTTAGCAGGAGTAGAGAGTACAGTGTTGTCACCAGCGCAAACAAGTCATCTTTTACTTGGTGAAGAAGAGCGAGCAAAGCAAGGTATTGCAGATGGATTGATACGTTTTTCGGTAGGAATAGAAGAAAAAGAAGACCTTATGGCAGATATTGATCAAGCACTAGCGGTAGTTTTAAAAAGTGCAATTGCGCAAGTCAATTAACAACAGCATACTTTAATTTTTTTTGAATCATACATTTATGAAACTAGATATACTTGCTATAGGAGCACACCCAGATGATGTTGAACTAGGTTGTGGCGCAACCATTGCCAAAGAGATTGCAAATGGCAAGAAAGTAGGAATATTAGATCTTACACGTGGCGAGTTGGGTACAAGAGGTAGTGCAGAGATACGTGATCAAGAAGCGGCAAATGCTGCAAAAATACTCGGTGTTTCCGTGCGAGAAAACATTGCTTTAGCAGATGGTTTTTTTGTAAATGATAAAGAAAGTCAGCTCAAGATTATTGAAGTGATTAGAAAATATCAACCAGAAATGGTGTTATGCAATGCCATAGATGATAGACATATAGATCACGGTAAAGGGAGTAAACTAGCTAGTGATGCTTGCTTTTTAAGTGGTTTAGTAAAGATAGAGACCTTTGTAGACGGTGTGACTCAAGAAAAATGGCGTCCTAAATTTGTATATCATTATATCCAATGGAAAAACATTGAACCCGATGTTGTTGTAGATATTAGTGGTTTTATAGAAAAAAAATGTGAAGCTGTTTTTGCATACATATCACAGTTTCACGATCCTAATAATAAAGAAGGAGATACGCCTATATCTAGTGAGACATTTAAAGAGAGTATTAATTATCGCGCACGTGATCTAGGAAGACTGATAGGTGTAGATTATGGAGAAGGGTTTACAGTAGAGAGATACCCAGCTGTAGACAGTCTGTTTGACTTAAAATAAATACAAATTATATTTAACGTGAGTTCGATATAAAAATTACTGCATATCAGTTAGTTATAAAATAAATCAACTTACAAGCTTACTTTGATTATAAAAAATGAGTTTTAATTAACTAAAACATAAAAATCTGACTTACATTTCAATAAACAGCAAGTAACAAAGACATAAAACACCTAATAATCAAATGATTATCTTTTTTTCTTATATCGAACTCACGTTAACTATATTTGAAAAACTGGTTCAACTATAAAGAATAAAGCTCGCTAAAATTCTATTTACACAAAATTTTGGATACTCTCGGCAAACTATTGCTTGCCGAGATTTTATCTATTAATTTAGTTAAAACTACTTATTATTCTATAATAAGTTTAACGGTTTCAGTGATTTGATCACTCTGTATTTGAAGTAAATAAACTCCTGTTGAGAGCCCTTGTGCTTCAACATTTACACTTCCTTCTAATAAAGCATCTTTAGTATATACTACACGACCATTAAGATCAAATACTTTTACGGTACCATTTCCTAAAGAAGTTGCGAGCTGTACTATCATAGTACCATTAGATGGATTAGGGAATACATTAAAGTTAGTCCCTACAGAATTTTCAGAAATAGAAAGTGCATTACAAAAGTTATCATTTCCTTCTGGAAAGTCAATGGCAGCAGTGCCATCTTCTCTTTGTTGCCACTGTCCTTGATCTGCAGAAAAACCTAAGCCTCTATTTGCAAAAGCAGTCCAAACACGACATCCAGCAGCTCTTCTCATATCTTCATTTGTTAAAAAAGGATTGATATCTAATGCTGCCAAAATTGCATCACGTCCATCAACAAATCCTGGATTACAAGGTTGTAATTTTAAACCATCAATTACTAATTGAAGTGCAATATTATTTCCTCCAGTACCATTATAAAAATCACTATCAAAACCAAACTCTTCTATAAGTCCCCAAGTCATATCCCAAATCATTGTAGTCCAAACATAACCTACAGGGTGTGGTGCTGTCGTGTTTTCAAAAACAGCTACTGAGTCATATGTCGATGGGTTTATAGCAACATCTGTACTATAAGGTGTAGGTCTAATACCAACTCCATCAGTAGGTTGATTAGAAGCAAAAGTACCTATACCACGGGCATCCTCACCAGAATCACCTTCTTCCATAGTAAGCATTAATGCAAAATAATCTGACCAACCTTCACTCATTACTTCTGTTGCAGTCCCAGCTACACAAACAGTATTACCATTTGCATCTTGTTCGAATTGAAGACACGTTCTCATACAGTTAGGATTAAATCTACCTCCAGTAAGTCTACTAGATACTCCGTGTGCATACTCGTGAACAATAATACCATTATCAAGATCTGAATCAAGATTAATTGTTGCAGAAAGTATAGATGCATTTACAGTATCTCCATTTTGCAGTGCTGCTATAATAGCATCTCCATCTGTCTGGCTTATCATCAAACTAGGTATTGTAACTTGATCTCCAACTGCACCCGGAGCCATAACTGTAGGAGCTCCTGGGGCATTATTAACAACAATAACAGCGATAGCTCCTGCTGTTTCGGCTGCTAACACCTTTGTTCCAAATTCACAAGTACCTCTTCTTAAAACAGCAATATTTCCTTGAATATCAGCAGCATTTGTAATAGTATCACAAGCGTCAGTATCGTCTGTAGATGTTCCTGCATTATCATCAAGAACTACTACAATATCACTAGTTATAGGAGTATCTTCTGGAAGAGGCGCTCCAAATCCTGCAGGAACTCCTATATATCCCCCAGCAAGAGGCCCACCTGTAATTGTTAAATCTTCTCCAGAAGGCCCACTAAATAAAAACATCTGCATTCTAGGATTTCGTCCATCAGCAGGTGTGAAAAAGTTAGCATTATTAAAGTCTCCTCCATCTTGAGCATCAGCTGTGACAGAATCACTTCCAAGACCCAATCCTGTATAATTTGTTTCTTGAAAATTTCCACTTTCTTCATCAAAACCATATTGAAAAAAAATATCGTGTGAAATATTATTCCAATAAAATAAATTTGTTGTAGCAGCATCAAGATAATTTATTGGATTAGAATCTAAATCATATGGAAAATTAAAAATAAGATCTGTACCTCCATCTGGTGCTTCTCCAAATATATTATCGGCATTTAAGTCTTCTTGAGCATACACATTATTACCTCTTGTTATAGTAAACTCAGCTCCTTCAACTCCATCAGTATCGTGCCACCCAAAAGGTGAGGCATTTAAGTCTTGAGGATCTGTAACTAAACTAGGATTACCGTGATTTGGACTTTCCAAAGGAAGTGCATAAACAAAATATTGTTCTCCTGCTAATATTGCATTTGCCTCATTTTTATCAAATAAAGAAAAATCACTCTTTTCTTTAGTAACTTTATTACTACTTTTATTATGATTATGTGTTTCAAAAGAACACGATACTACCCAATCAATTTGATCTATGATCTCTCCTGTTAACGCATCAACTCTAACACTCCACCAATGCTTAGCATCAAGCGTATGGATATCTAAATCCCAAGCTAATTTCATCACATCTCCATCCAGTACATACACAAGTTGAACTGGAACTTCTTCAAGAGAAACATTTCCATTTGTCAAAATGTATTCTTTAGTTGATATAGTTTCTATAACAGAAAAAGAACTTGACCCTAAACCAAGTTTTCTAGCAGCAGATGTAGCTGCTTGCATAGGATTAAGACTAGGGCTTAAAGCATTTACCCTTGAAGCAAGGTTACTTTCAAGTCTATTAGACATAGTCAATAACTCTCCGTTTCTAAAAGCTCCGTTTACAACAGCATTAAAAATAACGATATCATTATACTTTTGAACCGCATAAATATGTGTCACTCCTGTACTTCTTGTTACAGTCTGACTAATCATTTCTAGTGATTGTACATCTGATTGTTCTAAACCTAGATTACTTCGCTTTTTTGTAATTTCTTCTTTTAACAAGCTCATATAATCTTGAGCACTCACCGTTGCAGAGAACAACAACAAAAAGATAGTGAGAGTTTTTAGGTAATTCTTTTTCATAAGTTGGGTCTTTATTTTTTTTGTAGACAATTACAGCCACATAACTACTTACGTCGTTATAATATTAGAAACATAACAAATAGTAGAAAAAATAATTAAATATGCATCATAGAACTGAACGATTTTTACATAGAAAAGAGAAGGGATTATCAATGTTGACGAAATCTAGGTTTCTGGGTGTATAATAACCTTATTCTTTTCTTTGGTTCTTTATGATTTATATATCTAATTTAGCACTTTGTAAACTTAAGAGGTGTATAAAACATAGCTAATAAGTGTCTAACCAAAAGGTTTTGTATGTTTATGTAGTTCGCCAAATTTTTAATTTGGCTTTCAAAAAGAGAAAAATTAAAAACAAAATATAAAAATTCGGCTCTGTGTTAATCCGAAAAGCTAGTGTCTTTTTGCACGCTACTTTTCATACACAAGTCCGTTAGCAAACATTACCCAACTGAATGCGAAAAGTTGAAAAATTTTTACCAGAAATTAATAAAGTATACTTTATAGAAAGGCATACACTTATTCATATTCTTTCCGGAAAAGGAAGTATTCAGGTCGATTTCAAAAACTATCTTAATTGGAAGAATAAAGCTATTTTTCTAGGAAAGGGTCAATACATTAAATTTCTATCAGACGATTTTGTTGTTAGGAGAATTGAGTTTGATAATCAAAATACTTTTTGCAGTAAGAATTCGAGAGTATTATTTAAACATCTAATTTCTTTAGGTTATGTTAATTTAATAGAATTTAAAGGATGTAATACGTTCTTATCTGAAAAGATATTGACTAAAAATTCAGTTGATATTATCACCCTGTCTTCCAAACAATGGTTTTTACAAAACCCTTTTAAGGCAAATAGAGAAGAATATCAAGTTATTTTTGATATTAAGGACATTATTGATGAAAAATACTCTAATAATCCAACTAGTAAAGATTTAGTAAATAATATTAATTCAAGAGGGTATAATGCCAAAGTGTTGTTTAAGAATAAGATAGGTATAACAATAAAAGAATTAGTAACATCAAAAAGGCTTCAAGAAAGCCTTAAAGCGATAGCGTTTACAAATAAAAATATTCAGGAGATTGCCTATGGTCTAGGATATAAAAATGATGCTTATTTCTGTAAAAATTTTAAAAACGCTATGGGTTTAACCCCAATTCAATTTAGAACAAATTTCGATTTTAAACACAGAGATTTATTTACACAAGATATTTTAGAACTTCTGCAAAAATATCACAAACAAGAAAGAACACTAGAATTTTATGCTGACAAAATGAATCTTTCTGCAAAAGCATTATCTTATAAAGTTAAAGCTAAAATGAATACTTCTCTAGGCCAACTAATACGGTTGGAAATAATTAATTCTGCAAAGTCAATGATTCTAGAAGGACAATCGATTACATCTATTTCTAGGCAATTAAGTTTTAAAGAAGTAAATCATTTTTCAAGGTTTTTTAAACACTATTCAAAACAAAGTCCCACAGAATTCAAATTTAAAAAGTATAATTTATAATCCTTTTTTTGTAATACTTAAAATTTATTCTTGTTGCACCTTTGTATTATAATCAACAAACCACCAAGATGAATATTAAAGAACAAGTACAAAAAATGGATGCGATAGTTTCACAAGGAGCAATCGTTGATGCCGTTAAAGAATTCTTTGCAGATAATGCTAAAACTTCAGATTACGGAAATAGCGGAACCACAGACAAAAAAGAAATGATTACAAAAATGGAAGGCTTTGCTGATGCAATTGCAAAGGTAAATGGTATTACACATCATCATTCTATTGTAGATAGAAATGTATCAGCATCAGAATTCACATTCGATTTCGATATGAAAGATGGTAGTAAGATTTACTGGCACGAAATCATTCGTAGAATTTGGAATGATGAAGGAAAAGTAATTCAAGAAGAATACTTCAACGCAGAATAACTTAGAACAAATAACAATTTAAAATATAAGAAAATGAAAAAAGTAATTTTAGGATTAGTTCTAATAATGAGTTCAGTAGTATTTGCTCAAGATAAAATGGCAAATAACATTGATAATAGTAATATAGCATTACAAGGTTACAGTCCTGTTTCATACTTAGATTTGGGATTAGCTCAAAAAGGAAACAAAACCTATAAATCTGAACATAACAAAGTAGTATACTATTTCACATCAGCAGAACAAAAAAATACGTTTGACAAAAATCCTGGGAAATACCTTCCTCAATATGGTGGTTTTTGTGCGTTTGGTTGTTATGCAGGAGCAAAATTTAGAGTTGACCCAAATAAGTTTATTGTAGAAGATGGAAAATACTATCTGTATTTAAACAATGTGGAACTTGACGCAAAACAATTATGGTTGGCAGAAAATAATCATAGCAAATTAAAAAGTGTTGCAGATAAGAATTGGAAAAACTTAAGTAAAACTCATAATTAAAAAATAGAGTTATGAAATTTGTAACCAAGAGAATTCACGCATTTTTAGATTATCCGAGAGTGTAAACTAAACTCTGTCTGATTAAAATTTTCAGTTTAATTTTAATCAGATATTATGACAACACAAGAACAACAAGAATTAGAGAAGAAGGCGCTAGAACAGTTTATGTCTGGCAAGAGTCTTTTTGGTAAGGATG
>CALKZS010000025.1 GCA_938002835.1 uncultured Dokdonia sp.
TTATGTCGCCAATCAAAAGAAGTCTGAATTGAAATACCTGTTTCCTTAGCACTCTTTCGAATACTATAACCAGATAATAAACAGTACAAATAACGATTTAACTTCTCTTTTTTCTTGATAGCAAACCAAACCTTACCTGTAGTTTGACTAAAATTCTTTTTACAGCCATTACAAACATAACGCTGTACACCTTTAAGCTTACCGTTAGCTCGAATACGTTCACAATTACAATGTGGACATTTAACTGCTTTTGTCTCTTTACAATCTGTTATTTCACTCTCTTGCAAAGACAGTGAAAGCAATGAGGAAACTATTTCTTGCTGAACACTCGATGAGCTATTAACAAAATAATCTCTGAAATCAGATGGAATCATAACTCTAAATATTTAAAATAAAAATAATACATATTTATGTTAGAACTTAACTTTTGTCAATAATTTTTTAAATAGTTTTACGTTTAAATTTACATCTAATAATCAAAATATTTAACGTGAGTTTGATATAAAACTTAATGTATATCAATTAGTTACAAAACAAATCAACTTACAAGCTTACTTTGATTATAAAAAATGAGTTTTAATTAACTAAAAACGTAAAAATCTGACTTACATTTCAATAAATAACAAGTAACAAAGACATAAAACACCTAATAATCAAATAATTATCTTGTTTTCTTATATCGAACTCACGTTAAATATGAATAAGTAACCCTTTTAAAATATCTATCAACTAAATAATCCTTGCACTAAAAGCGCAAGGATTATTTTATTAGAGAACTAAAAGTTATTCTTTTAAATTAGAAAAATTTTGAAATAACTTATATTATACTATGACTTATTAAGAAAGATCTTTAATAATATCTTTCTTATATTTTTTAAGTAGAGCTCTAGTCATACCTAGATTTGCTTGAGCTGAATCTACTGCTAAATAAATAAAATACTCAGCATTTTCAGAAACATCTATTATATGAATTTGACTATCTAAAGTGATTATAATATCTTGTATAGTAGCCTCTAATCCTAAAGCTTTAATTGCTTTATATTTTGCTTTTACTACTTCTAAATTAAAAGCAGATGCTATTTCTGGATCAAAATCTTTTTTTACTGAATTAGAAACATAGCAAACACCACTTGAAACCTCAGTTACTGTAACTGCGATATATCCTGGCAGATTACTTTTGATATCTTCTGTAAATTGTGTTAAAAAATTTGACATTTTTATATTAGTTAGATTAAAAAATTATTAAACGATTAGATAGTATTTTTTTACTCAATCGAAATGCAAAGATATTTTGATTTAACTTCACAGAATATGATATATATCATATTATCGAAAAAAATTAAAATAAAATTACTCAACCGTTTTTAAGGATTCTAAATGAAGTATTTTTATAGTACGCCCATCTATCTCAATGATCCCTTCTTTTTTAAGTTTTGAGAGACTTCTTATCAATGTTTCGGTAGAAATTCCTGCGACATTTGCCAGATCTTGTCGAGAAATTTTTATCACGTCATCTGATTTGCAATTAATTTTTTCTGCAAACTTTAACAATGTAACCGAAGTTTTTTTATGCACTGAACTATAAGCCATATCTAATAATTGATCTTTAATATCTTTTAAATTATCTGCTAATAAATCAACTAAGTCTAAAACGACTTTATGGTTTTTATTTAATAAAGTAATTAGCTTTTCTTTCTTTACGCCAACTAATTTTGTTGGTTGTATGGTCTCCGATGTATCTTGATAAGGTATATTTTTTGCAAACGATGTGTAACCAAAAAAATCGTCCTCTTTGTATATTGATGTGGTAAGCATCTTTCCTTGTTCATTGAGCTTGTATGATTTTACTGCTCCTTCTTCTATCAAAAAAACATACTTTGACCTACTTCCTTCTTCATAAACTATTTTATTATTTTCATACGAAAAAGGAATTCCGTAGCTTTTAAAATAAACTTTTAAATCATTAAGATTCTTAAGCTGTCTACCATCTTCATATACTTCTTCAACATTTCGCAACTCTTTGAGAATGGATGCCTTTGCTAGTCTACTTTCGATGGCGCTATTTAGTTCATCTTCAGAAAAAGGTTTTGTTATATAATCATCGGCTCCTAAATTCATTCCTTTTCTTACATCTTTCCGTTCTGTTTTTGCCGATAAGAAAATAAAAGGAATAAACTGCGTTTTTGGATTTAAGGACAGTCTTTCTAAAACTTCATAGCCATCAGTTTTAGGCATCATAACATCGCAAATAATGATATCTGGAATCTCTACTAATGCTTTTCGGAATCCTATTTCTCCATTTTCTGCGGTTATGACAGAGTAGTCTTCTACAAATTCTAATAATTCAGCAGTACTATCTCTTATAATTTGATCATCCTCTATTAATAAAATTTTTTTCATTAACTAAATTTATTTGGTATTGTTACTGTAAAAGTAGTTCCTACATTCTGTTCACTTTTAAAATCAATTTTACCTCCTAGATTTTTTAAATGTTTTTTTACAATATTTAACCCAATTCCCGTCCCTTCAATTAACAATACATTTTCAGCTCTAAAATAACGTTTAAATATATTTTTTTGATCTTTTTTGGGTATTCCAAAACCCTTGTCTATAATTCTTATCGTAGTATTTTTATCATCCTGTGCAACAGCTATAAAAATAGTAGTATTTTCTGAAGAATATTTTATTGCGTTACCTATAAGATTAGATAAGGTCAATTCTACTATTTTTTGATCTTGAGAAACCGAGATATCATCAAAATTTGAAGTACAAACAATTTCCTGACCTTCTTTAAATAGTAAATTTGCTCCATTTACAACCTCATCAATAACACTTTTAATATGAAATGTTGTGATATCATATCGTATTTCTTTTTTCTCTAATTTTTCAATTGATAAAAAATTATTCAGAATATTATTTAAATAATGGACTTTACTATTAATTATAGAAATATATTTCTCTCTCTTTTTTTGTTGTTCAGTCAGACTATATTTTTGTAATAACATAGTCGAAATTGAAATACCTGTTAAAGGAGTTTTAAACTCGTGAGAAACCATTGATAAAAACTTAGTTTTCAATTCATTTAAGTCTCTCTCTTTCTTTAATGTGATTTTTGCTTTATTCTCTGCATCAATCCTTTTTTTATTTTCTTCATCTAACTGTTGATTCATTTTTTCTAACTTTTCAACAGTATCACTCAAACGACGGGTACGCTCTTTTACAATATTTTCTAATTTAGTGTTGAGCCTTAATATTTCAAGGTTTTTCTGTTTTCTTGCAGTGATATCTACAATAAGAATCATCACATAAAGCTCCCCTTGCATTTCAAATGGATTTAACCCCATCTCTATAGGGAATATATTTTTGTTTTTGTGAAGAGCATATAAATCATCTCCTTGACCCATCTTTCTTTTTTTCTGGTAACTAAAAAAAGACTTAAAGTAGCTTATGTACCTCTTTTTATATTTTTCGGGTATTAATATTTCTAAGGACTTTTCTAAGAGTTCATCCTTATCATAACCATATATTTTTTCGAAAGAAGAATTTACAATCCTAATTTTTTGAAATTCATCTACGACAACTACTGCTTCTGAAATTGCTTCAAATAACGTTTCAAAAACAATTTTTTCGGGGGTATTAAACATATAAAAATTGCATATGGGTTTATTCTCTCATCATTGTTATAATGACTACTATTATAAATCTCTACAAACATTTTTTATTAAGTTAATAAACAAACTCAATTACATATAATTGTAGGTATTCTCCCTTTCTATTTTTTATACTTGAAAGGAACAGCTTAACATTCTTAACACTAGGAGTTTTAAATTTTCTTAATAGAAATTTTTTTTAAACTAGCATTTTTAAAAATAGTTTTGTACTGAATTTGGAAAGATAGGGATTATTCGCAACAGCCTCAATATAAGATTATTATGTAGAAGGTAGGACTTACACATACACCTTAATTATTCTTTTAAATTAAATGTTAACTACAAACATATATCTGTTGTAAACGATTTTTTTATTATGGTTTTCTTTAAGAAAATAACTTATATAAGTTATTACAAGTAAAAAAAAGTAACCACATATAGTCTTTATATCATTCGTAAACAAATATAGAAATTAATGTGTAAATAGAGAATTACTATAGAAATAAGATTATTCAATGATATTTATTTTAAACCCTTCTGTCATAAAAACACCGCCATCATATACAAGATAAGCTTCTATATTTTGTCCTTTTAATGCTTCTTTAGAACGTTCTAATCCCATCGCCATACACGATGTTGCCCAAGCATCTGCTGTGGCACAGTCATTAGCAATAATAGTCGCACTTAACACATCACTTTTTTCGGCAGATCCTGTTAAGGGATTAATGGTATGTACGTATTGTTTTCCTGTGATAGGGTCTACTCTATTTTTTCTATAATTACCAGAACCTGCCATTGCTTTATCCTTTAAGTAAATGTGTACAGAAGCCGTTCTATCATCTACTTTAGAATCTATACTTTCTACACCTACAAGCCAAGGTGATTTTTTATTCTGATGTTCTCCAGCAGCAACAATCTCTCCTCCTATATCGATTAAAAAGTTTTCAAAACCCTTTGATTTCATATACAATGCTATGCGATCTACTCCATAGCCTTTGGCCACTGCATTAAAGTCAAAATAGATTTCTGGATGTGTTTTATAAATCGTTCTATTCTTATTTAGCCCTATTTTATCCCAACCTACATACTGCATTAATGAATCTAAAACAACTTGGTCTATTTCCTGTAACGCCTCTGTATCTCCAAAACCATATGCATTGCGCAATATGCCTACGGTGGGATCAAAATAACCTGAAGTGGCTTTGTTTAGCTTTCGCGAAAGCATAAAAACATCCAAAAACATATCGTCTATTACTATAGTTCTATCTCCTCCATTTATTTTTGAAATATCACTGGCAACTATATATGTACTCATTGATTTATTAACTACATAAATTACAGAATCTATAGATTTTTGAATATGAGGTGCCTTGTTTATATCTCCAAAATATTTAACCACATATTGTGTCCCAAATGCTTGTCCAGAAATAGTAATCTCGTCTGGCGTTTTTGTAGATGTACAAGCTATGGACAGCATTGCTATAATAAGTAATAGTGCTTTCATTATAAAATTTCTTGAAGTCCGTTATATATCTCTCGGTAAGGTTGGTTTTTTTCTACAGGTAATTGGTAATTATCCCCGCGCCCAAGACCTACTCCCGCATAAAATGTGCGTGCTTCAAACTTGAGTGCGTGATCTCTCATTTTAATCATAAATGCTTCATCATACACATTTGCATCTTCCGGAAAAGTGCGAGCTCTCACAATCACAAAATGCATTTTTTTATCTTTTAAAGCCACAAACTGTGGATCCTTTTTGAGCTTAGAGTTTACTGCCATAAACTCATATCCTTGTGAAGTGAGATCTTCTCCTACGATGTTCATTGCGAGGTTATGTAACTCTTGCTCTGTAAGTAATACTGCCATATCACAAAGGTACAGACTAACAATGTTATTTAATAAATATGCAAGTAACTATTACTTAAATCTCACAATCTTAAACGAAGAAAAGGTATATATAGGCGTTTCTAAAGAAGTTAACCCCTTGAGATCGTACCAAGGGCTTTCTTTTGCATTAGTACTGTTCCTTATAATGTGAACACTTTGAGCAGGTGTATTCCCTTGAAAGAATAAAAAACGTCGTTCTCCTTCTTGATTTTCAATTATATCTGCAATCATCATCACGTGACCAGGAAATCCTGGATAGATGAGCATATCTCCTATCTGGACATCTGACAAGTTTTTAATTTCTGATAATTCTTGAGCGAGAGAATAAGTGCCCGCATAGGTATAAATGAGATTTAGATAATTATAAAAATTATTTTTTGATGCATTTGGGGTTGCTTTAATAGAAAAGTTTACATTATTCCCATTAATCGTAGGACGATACCCCTTTGCATAATAACTCCAAGAACAGTAATGACCACTTGTAAACTTAAAGCCTATCTTATCCTTTAAATTTTGCTCCCAGAGATATTCTGAGCGTATTCTAATAAGGGCATCTGCACATTGCTGTAATCCATTAGAAGGTACAGGTATATCTAGTACACCCACGTGTCCTGCTTGATACCAATATGGCTTTCCATCATAATTTATAACTTGAGCACTTGCTTCTTTAAGAGGGAAATTTTGAACATAATTAGAAAAACTGTTTGTGCTTGTCACAATACTATGATATCCTTCTAGAGGAGACACTCGGGTTTTAACAGAGGTACCTTCTTTATGTATATAGGTAGATGCTGGAGTTGTATATGATGTAATAACATTAGATACTGCTTGTACCTCTTTAGAATTTCTAAAAACTAACAACGCAATGACAATCATAACTAAAATCCCTAACAGTACTTTTTTCATACCATAAATAACTCATAAAATATCATTTTCTTACAATGCTACCTATATAAATACTAAAATCCCGATGCTTATCTAAGCATCGGGATTTAAAAACACCAATTCAAAAAAAAATAACTGCTTATTTTTTTATTACACGTTTTACAACACTTGCTGTATTTGTACTTAGTTGTATAAAATATATCCCATTAGCATAAGGTGCTAGAGAAATTTGTAGTTGTGGAGTAGTCTCACCTACAGTAATTTCTTTTACAATACGACCATTGGTATCTGAAATTATGATTCTAGATAATGATACGCTTGTACCAGTATCTATAGTAACTATATCTGGTGTAGGGTTAGGATACAGGCTTATACTATTATCTAAGGCTTCTGTATCACCTACACTTAAAGAAGGGTCTACAGTAACATCAAAACTACAACTTGACTCATTTTCATTCTCATCTGTTGCAGTAAGTATCACTGTGATGACTTCATTTACTTCAAAAACAGTTCCAGCTACTGGATCTTGTGTCACCACAACGTTAGTTGAACAGTTATCAAAAATGCTAGCATCTCCCGTAAAGTCTGGAAGCTCTGGAGCTATTAATGATACATCTGGACACGTTATCTCTGGTGCTGTAGTATCTTGTATAGTAATAACTTGATCACAGTTTACCGCATTTCCATTAGTATCGGTTGCTGTCCACGTTCTGGTGATTACTGCATTATTACCTGTACCTGATTGTACATCATCAGTAAAAGTGATAGTAGGTGCTGTATCACAAGTATCTACTGCTGTAGCTTCTCCCGTAGTTGCAGGAGCTGTTGAGGCATCGCAAGAAACAACTACGTCTGCTGGACACTCAATACTAGGTGGCGTCATATCTTCTATTGTAATTATTTGATCACAACTTATTGCATTTCCATTAGCATCGGTTGCGGTCCACGTTCTGGTGATCACAGCATTATTACCTGTACCTGATTGTACAACATCTGTAAAAGTGATAGTAGGTGCTGTATCACAAGTATCTACTGCTGTAGCTTCTCCCGTAGTTGCAGGAGCTGTATCTGTACCAAACTCAACAGTAACATCTGCAGGACAGCTTATCTCTGGTGCTGTAGTATCTTGTATAGTAATAACTTGATCACAGTTTACCGCATTTCCATTAGTATCGGTTGC
>CALKZS010000026.1 GCA_938002835.1 uncultured Dokdonia sp.
CTAGCGAGTATTTTAGTGACTGTGAAGAATTAGTAAAGAAAATAAAGAATAAGGATTTTAAGAAAAAAGAGACATTAGAAATGGTAAAATACTATAACACCAAGTGAATTAAGGGTGTGCCTTAAAAACACTTATTTATACTCTAAAACTAAAATGAAATTGAAAAATCGACTAAGTTTTGAACAAAAAAAATAAGAAACCTCCTAGTCTAACTAATCTTTTGCAACGGTCTCTACTTAAAAAAGCATAAGCTTATAATACGGTTTCTACTTTTTTGATGTTTATCTATTATTGAAGAGAAATAACTTGTTATTTGGCAGTGCTACACCGAAATTATTTCATCATTGTCTAACAATTTCTCATTACGTAGTTTGAGTAAAATTTGAGCTACGGCAACGGTGTCTTTTTCGCAGTAAACTACAATACGATCTATATCTTTTTCTTCATAATATACTTCACGTACTTGACTGCCATCTATATCGTCTTTAGGAGAGGGAATGCCTAGAATTTTGGTTAATAATTTGAGAGATGTATAGTGTTTATAATCACCAAACTTCCATAAATCTAAGGTGTCAATATGGGGTATTTCCCAAGGCTTTTTGCCAAATAAATTGAGTTTTTGTGGTAATGTAATTCCATTAATAATCATACGACGAGCGATGTATGGAAAGTCAAACTCTTTACCATTGTGAGCGCATAAAAGATGCTCTCTTCTATTAAAATGAGTTTCTAGAAGAGTCTTAAAATCTATGAGGAGTTGTGTTTCGTCATCACCAAAAAAGGAGGTAGTTCTAAAACGTTTGCCATCTGTACTCGAATGAAAATACCCTACAGAAATACATACTATTTTCCCAAACTCTGCCCAAATCCCAGCACGTTCATAATAATCTTCTGGTGTAAACTCATCTTTACGTAGGTAACGAGTTTTATCTGCATAAAGTACTTGTTCTGTGTTGTCTAAGTCACTAAAATGTGGATGTTGAGGTACGGTCTCAATATCAAGAAAAAGGATGTTCTCTAATTGTAGACGGTGTATCATTCTAACTTTTTATATAAAATATAGGCTTCAGCACCACTTAATATCAATTTATCATTTGTTTCGCGGAAGTTAATGTCATTAAATAAAACTTTAAAAGCAAGGCTATCTGTTGCAGCTTCTATAGATAATAGTTCTGGAGGTAATTCTCGATATGTATTAGGAGTGCTATGATTGTTATTTAAGTTTTCTATAAACTGTTGTAAGTCTATTTTTATAATACTAAGGCCTTCTTTATTAGTTATGAGCAGGCTATTATCTTTTTCATTTAAATTATAATTAAAACCTTCTCTTCCTTCATTATCATAGTAATAAAAATGAGAGTGATCCATAAATTCATACCCTTTTATAGATCTAGTATTATTTTTGTCATTAGTGCTAAAGCTATGATATTGAGAGTATGAACTAGATGTTTCTCTAACTTTAAATTGAAAACCTAAAGAGTCTAGAATTTTATCTCCCATTTCCCAGCGACCTGCGTTAGGGAAAGCTGTTTCTGGGTTAAAACCTATTATAGGAGTAAGTTCTTCAAGTGCATCACGGTCATTTAGATAATCTGTAATAGATTCAAACCTGTTTTTATCATCCTGTGCGATGGAGTCGGTTTTTACAAAAGCGTTATAAAGCTCTTTTAACTGCCCTGCTTGACTTCTTTTACTTACAGAAAAAGCTCCCCAAAACCCAAAAGATCCCATTAATGCAAAAATGGCAAGTGCCAGCGGTAAAAAGCGCAATTGTTTTTTCTTACTAAAAAGAAAATATAGTGTAGATCCCGTTATAAATATGGCTACAATAATTAAAAAGTATCTAAGTTCTGTAATCCCATATGCAGCAACTCGTGTATAAATTGCAATGTATAAAAGAATTAAAAGCGGTAGTAATAGCCAAAACGCAAAAGGCGTAAACTTTCTAATTAATCGTGACTCGTGCGTTAAGCGTACAGGATGTATTATAAATTGTATTGCAAAAAGAAGTAAAGCAAGCGCAGAGATAAGATAACTCACCCAGCCTTCAGGAAGTTCCCATTGTATAACAATTTTTGCTACATAAGCATATAAAATAGCTAAATATAAAAGAGTAAGAGGTATTAAAATAAACTTCACTAAAACCTCTATAGCTTTATTAAATTCTAGGTGAATATTATGTTGTATTTCTTTAGGAAAATCTGAGAGATACACCCAAGTGTTTACAATACCTAAACATAATATAAATAGTTGCCCATAACGTTGATCTTCTATATAAACATCAAATAAAGCCCTAACCGCTGTCATTGCAATTACAAGACCTATGTATAAAATGCCTGAAAAGAAACCACTGCGAGCGATAGCAATAAACATATCCATTAGATAATTCCAGTATGCTTTTGCGTGCCATACTGTAATAAATGGAGCAAAAAATAGTGCGAGATGCCCAGCTACTAAAAAGAGCACATATCTTATATAAGGAACATCATCATTACTATAATGATGGTTTTCTATGTCATATTCAGGTAATAGAAAATAGGATCCTATAATTGCTAGAAGTACGATAACCTTTATCCACCAAGGGTTCTTTTTTTTAAACTGTTCTATGTAAAATTGCGTTGCAATAAGCCAGCTTATCCCTAAGACCATTGTAATGGAAAGGTTTACATATTCATCAAATATAGAATCAGAATCTTTTTCTACTAAAATTATAGTGATTATAGTGCTTATAATGGCCCAAATGATTGCAAAAGGGAAACGCTCAAAAGCTAGTTTTGCTTTGCTTAGAAGTTCTGATATTGAAAAAAATTTCATATTGATGGGTTAGATAACTTGTATGATATAGTTATGAAAATACAACTTTAATTTTAACTTAAGATTTATTTGCTGTCATTTCATAAGCTGCATCAATATATTCATAAAAATCGTGTGTAAATACTTGTCCAGATACAAAGTTTCCTCTTTGATGTCCTAAGCGCACGATAATCATATTATCTTCAGGAATAGTAATCACATATTGTCCCAAGATGCCACGCATTACAAAGATATTTTTATCACGATGATTACTTAGCCAGAAGCCATATCCATAATGACTATCTTGAGGAAATCTGGGTGTAATACTTTTTGCTACAAAATCTGCAGGAAGTAATTGTTGTTCATTCCAGACACCACCATCTTTATATAATTTTCCAAAACGTGCAAAATCTCTTGCATTACTAGAAATACAACAATAGGTTTTTGCAAGTTTGTTTTCATTATCATCTAGTTGCCATAATGCATCTTGTTGCATTCCCATAGGTTTCCAGAAGTTGTTAGATAGATAGGTGGCTAGTGGAGTTTTTGTGGCTTTTTGCACTACCATTCCAAGCAATTGAGTGCTCCCACTAAGGTAGGTTACTCGTTCTCCAGGGGTTTCAGTCACTTTAAGATCTAGAATCGTTTCGGCGATATTATCATCATAATATGCTCGTGCTGTCACACTAAAAGGGCTTGTATAGCTTTCATCCCAATTAAGACCAGAAGACATAGAAGAAAGATCTCCTACCGTCATACCAGAACCAGAAAATTGAGGATAAAAATCTCCTACTTCTTGGTCTAAACTTTTAATATCACCGTTTTTAATGGCAGCTCCTAATAAAGCACTTGTAATGCTTTTTGCCATAGAAAAAGAATTAGTTTTTGAAGTAGCGCTATAGGTATCTGCATAATTTTCATAGATAATACTATCATTTTTTATGATGAGGTATGCTATAGTACCTAGCGCTTCATTGGTCTTAATAAGGTTTTCTGTGGGTGTTGCGGTGTTATAATCCTTGTGTTTTGGCCACGGTTGAGGCGCGCTGTTTTTTATAGCAGCATTTTCAAAATAAGTATGATCATCTATAAAAGCAGTGACGTGTCCCGTTCCATACACTACTCGTACTCCTTTTAAAATATATTCATAATCTGTAATGTATAGCGCAGCTATGATGAGTACTAGAAATAAAACAAAGTATTTCAGGAATTTTTTAATATATCTCATTATTTTTTAAGTAGAGTTAGTATGCTTTCGCGAAAGCATATATAAAACTAGCAATCTCTATGTTCTTATTAAAATAAACTTCCTTGTTTTGCAAGGCTTTCGTGTGCCAGCAACCATTTTTTACGATGTAAACCTCCAGCATATCCTGTGAGGGACCCATCACTTCCTATAACCCTGTGACAAGGAATAATAATCGATATAGGATTTTTGCCATTTGCACTAGCCGCAGCACGTATTACCTTAGGGTAACCAAGTCGTTTTGCTATCTGTAAATAACTCGTTGTTTTACCAAAAGGTATTTCTTGAAGTTTGCTCCAGACAGTCTTTTGAAAATCTGTCCCTTGCGGTTGTAGGGTAACTGTAAATGTGTCGAGATCTCCTTTAAAATATGCGTTTAGTTGCGATACTGTTTCTTGTAAAACGGGAGGGATTTTAGTAGAGATTGTTTGGTCTTCATCTAAAAACAATACAGAAGACAGGCCAGAAATGGTGCCTTTAATTTCTAGTAGACCTATAGGGGTATTGATAATAGCGATTTCCATTAACTCAAAGATAATTAATTTAATATTTTCATATCTTACTACAGATGAGTACTTTTAGCTTACTATCCCTACTTATGCGTTTATTACAGTTGCTTACATATCTGTGCTTTTTGATGTTTACCTCTATGGTTTTTTGTAAAAAAACAGTTGCCAGACTCATCATATTTAGATCAATTACATCTAAAAGCTTATTTAGAAGTTCAGCAACAAAGATATAAGGAAGCAATATCTTCTATAGATACTCTTATAGCTAAAGCTCAGATTAGAGAAAACCCGCAAAATGGAATTTAAAGGTTATGACCTTTTGGGTCAAGTATATACAGCTTTAAAAGATACCACAAAAACTAGAGAAGTATATGAGCGCGGTTTGCAAATTGCAGAAGAATATAGGAATGATACATTAATTGCCCAATCTTATAGAAATATAGGAAGTGAGACCGTTGCAAGGGCTTGTTTAAATTAGATACATTTTGTATCTTTTTTCTATGGAACTAGTACAACACCTCACTTTAGCCGATAGTATTTGCGATATACGTTTTCGTAAGATCAAACGTACATTTTTCACACAAATAAATACACTTATAGATGGGCGTCCAATTATTACCATTTTAAAGCAACATCTTATGAGCCTCTTTTTAAAGAAATCAATAGACAACTAGAGGCTCACAAAATAATCGTAAAAACAGGAGCTATAATCGATGCTAGTGTTATTGATACTCCTTTAAAACCTA
>CALKZS010000027.1 GCA_938002835.1 uncultured Dokdonia sp.
GCAATTTCTTTATAATTAACAAGCTCTTTTCCATTATCGCTTGTTATGGTGTGTATAAACGGAGTCCATTCTTCCAATAATTCAATTGCATTTTGTTGTTCAACTTTAGATTCTTTGCTTTCTATGTACTTCATTTTAAGCACTCCTGTTGCGCTATCATTTATAGTTAAGAGTGCTTCTTTATGATTTGCCCCGATTACCAAATCTATCTCCAAGTCACCAAAACGTTCTTTTTTCTCAATATACCTTGATTCACACTTCCTTTGAGCTAGTTCTGCCTTGTATAGACCACTACGACCTTCTGAATTTCTTCTTAATTCTCTATAAATTGTAGAGGTATTTTTTGCCAATCCTTTCTGCTATAACTGACTTGGGCAGGTTTTGCTCATTGAGAATAGCAATTTCATACCTTTGTGATAACGTTAAATGTGACCTATTTTTTTTGAGTTTTACAACCCGAAAGTATGAAGATTTAGGTTTTTTTCAACAACAAACTGTTGCGTTTATTACTTGAATCTACGTAAAATGAAATTGATAAATCAACTAAGTTTTGAACAAAAAATAAGAAATCTCCTAGTCTAACTAATCTTTTGCAACGATCTCAATTTCTGAGATGTCGTTAGTTTTTCCAGGGATGATCACGTGGTATATTTATGGTGTTTTTATAAAAATACACTTTTTAGTTTTTTACTACAGATGTTTAAAAATATGCTTTGCATAGTTTCTTGATTGTTAGAATGTATATTGCTTTCGCGAAAGCGAATACTCCCAAAAATCAATCTCTTTTTTTAAAAGGAATCTCTGGATTTAAAATTTCGGAGATAAGTTGTTTTAAGATTTGCTCAAATTCTAGAAGGATTTCCTCGGTAACTTGAGAATCTCTTTTGTAAGTAAATGGTAAAAAGCCTGATTGTAAATTTTTGAATGAGATAATACCCACGTATACAGGGAAGGAGAGCGGTTTTTTTTTGTAAATCATATATGCATACATTAATACCTGAAAAGCTTTTTCAAACTTACCCTCAGCGAGGAGTAAGTCTTCCCAATCTAATAGATTGAGATCTCTTTGAGTTACTTTACCAGTTTTATAATCGATAATGTTAAGGTTTCCATTGCGTTCTTCTATAAGGTCTATTTTTCCTCGTAAATATATATTAGCAGCTAAATGTATTTTTTTAAGATCTGTTTCTAATCCTTTTATAATAACAACATCTCCTTTTTGGATGAATTTTTTTTCGCTCTTGAGATAGTTGTGTATATATCTACATATGATTTCATAAATAATACGGTTTTTCCCTTCAGAAATGTTAGATTGTCCATAGGTTATAGTAAATTGATTTTTTACTTCAGAAGTCATTTCTTTGAGTAAATTATCAATGATGGGTTCTGTGATTTGTTTATTTATATATGGAGTATATAATACCTCTAATGTATTATGTATTATGGTGCCCATTGTGTTTGCGGCTACTGTTTCTTCTACTTCTTTACTTTCATTAATGCGTAAGATATATTGTTCATAAAACAGTACAGGATTTCTCAAATAAGTAGTAAGAGCAGATGGGGATATCCCACGTTGTAAAAGTTCTTTTGTTTGATTTATAATAGAATCTGTTTTTATGATGCATTTATCATTGGGCTCTTTTTTTAATATAGAAGGTGTGACCGTATATTGTTTTATGGGGTGAATTTTTTCCTGTAGGAGTTGTCTTACAAATCTACTAGGCTCTGCACTACCTATTCCATTGCTCTTGGTTGTATATAGAATGTCTATATGTTTTGCTCTGTGTAAAAGATGATAGAAATGATATGCATAAATAGCATCCTTTTCTATGTAGGTAGGTAGGTTATAATGTTTTTTTAAATCATAAGGAATATAAGAGTTTTGACTTTTTCCAGATGGGAATACACCTTCATTTACGGAAGTTACTATAATTCGTTCAAAGTCGAGTACACGAGATTCTAAAACCCCCATTATCTGTAGCCCCTTTTCTGGGTCACCTTTAAGGTCTACTGTTTCTGATGAGATGATTTCTCTATAGAAATAAATTAATGTTTTTATATCTTCTATATACGCACGTGTTTTAAGTAATCGTTTTAATTTGTTAAAGACGGTATGAAATCCAAATAGGTATTCTAATTGCAAACTATTTTTAGATTCCTGTAATACTTGCTTGATGAGTTGTATAATGTTAATGATGTTCTCTAGTGCATTTTTCGCACTATCATTCCACGGTTTAAAAAGAGTTTCCAGCACCAGAGATCGGTTGGTATTAAGTTCCTTTTCTGTAATATATATTTTATTTTCAGATTTTATATGAACCTCAATAGAGGATTTAACGCCTTTTAAAAGAGTACTTGTAAGTGGATGTTGTAATAGTGTTAGTATGTCTTTATAATAAAAACCACGATCTGAAGGTTGTTTTTTTAAAGTAATAAGTAGTTCAAAAAAAGAAGCTAGAGGTGTTTTTCCTAATGGAATCCCCATTGTAACATTTACATTCTTTATAGTAGTAGGTAATGAATTAAGAATAGGAATTAGTAAAGATTCATCTCCTAAAACAATGGCAGTCTTTGATTCATCCTCATCATTATATGACGATAGTAATTTACCAACTGTTTTTGCTTGATGAACATCTTGTGAAGCAACATAGATATTTATTTTTTTAGGATTTAGATAGTTTTTAGACTTCCAAAAAAAAGGATTTTCTTGATAGAATTTCCAATTTTTAAGATATCGCCTAATAAATAGTCCCGCTTCGTGTGTATACTTGTCTATAAAATGTTGTTCACTATCCCAATATACAATAGTATTTTGTGTAGATAATAAAGATTGAATAATTTGTTGTTCGGCATTATTGAGAGCATTGAAACCTAAAAAGATGTGTCTTGTGTTTTTATGAGAACTTATGTAGTGCTCAATAGTCTCTACAGCCTGTCTATAAATATATCCTTGATGTACAGTTCCTTTTTTTAGAGATTTTTCACAAAAGTAAGTGTAAACATCAGATAGGCTATTCCAAAAATTAATATAGTTTATAACTACTTCTGTCTTTGATGTAGACCAGTGGTCATTTATTTCTTTTACATCTTTAAGATGATTTAATATTGCATTTTGATCTAGAAGATAACGGTCTATTTCGTTAAAGTCAGATAATAGAGGTTGTGACCAAGTACAAAATATTTGAAATGAAACAGCATCTTCTCCTATAATTTCTTTATAGCTCTCATAAAGAGTGAAGGTAAGCTCAGTATTACTTGCAGATTTAAGATTTGTGATATGTTCTATAAATTCTTCTATCGAAAAAATTAAAGGAGCAAATGACGTGTTTTTAGAAAGCACGGCTATTTTTTTTCTTAATACATTACTTGCACGGCGACTAGGAAGAATAAATATTTTTAAAGGGGTTTTGTTTTTTTGTTCTTCTTTAAGTACAGTATCTATAAAAGTTTGCATACTCTAAAATAAAAAATGCCTCGCAATTGCGAGGCATTTTAATAAGATTATAAAATTTTTATTTCTACTGACTTATTATAGAAAGCTCAACACGTCTGTTTTCTTGACGTCCTGCAGCTGTATCATTAGAAGCTACTGGTCTTTCTTCTCCAAATCCTTTAGACTCTAAACGACTTGCAGGAATACCTTTTCCTTCTAAGTAAACTCTTACAGAAGCAGCTCTTTGATCAGATAAACTCTTGTTATAAGAGTCACGACCTCTACTATCTGTGTGACCTTCAATAAGGAAACGAGTTGTTGGGTATTCTTTCATAATAGCTGCTACTTTATCTAGAGCGTCAAAAGACTCAGAACGTAAAGTTGCTTTGCTGTAATCAAAAAGAACATTTTTAAAATCTATGTTAAGTTGATTAAGTACTTCTACAGAAACTTCTGGACATCCATTGTTTGCAACCGTACCAGGAACATCTGGACATTCATCATCTTTATCTAATACACTATCTCCATCTTTATCTTCGTATGGACATCCATTGTTTGCACGTGGACCAAACTCATTAGGACAAGAATCATCAGAATCTTTTATACCATCACCATCTGCATCAGGACAACCACCTAAAGTAGCAACTCCAGCAAGAGTAGGACAAGCATCCTTAGGATCAGCTATACCATCACCATCAGTATCTGCACAACCATCAAATTCAGGAAGACCAGGTACAGTGGCACAAGCATCTTTAGCATCTTCAATTCCGTCACCATCGGTATCAGGACATCCATTAAATTCTTCAATACCAGCAACCTCTGGACAAGCATCATCTTTATCAAAAATGCCATCACCATCAGTATCTTTTCCTCCAAATGCGATACCTAAAGAAGCAACGTGTTGGAAATGTTTAGTTCCTTCATCTTCAAAAGCGTGCTTATACTTTGATTGTAATCCAAGGTTAAAGTTTTCAGTAAACCATATTTTTAAACCAACGGCAGCATTTGCTGTTCCGAAACCATCTGTATCAGTAACAGTATTTTCTAACCAAGTATAACCAGCACCTACAGAAAGGCTAGGATCTAAATATGTTCCTAATCCACCCATTAAGTTTCTTAAACTATATCCAACTTCAGCATCTGCTGCATAATATTGTAAATCATTTCTAGGTCTAGAATCTCCTAATTTGTCAATTCTATTTAAAGATCCAGAGACACCTACAACAAAACCATCTCCTATGTAGCGAGATACATTGATATAAGATACAGAAGGTACAATACTCCAGTGATCATTTACATTGTAAAATTCTTCAAAAAGGTTTCCTCTTAATTCCCCTGCTCCAGGGACACCATCTATGGCATCACCTACAGGATATGTGTCAACTGCGTTTGCTCCTATGGAGATAGCCCAAGGATTGTTTTCGTCTTGTGCATTCACAGATCCTACAGCAAGAATCATAAGTGAAGCAACTAAAAATCTGCTAAGATGTTTCATTATTTAGTCTTAAATTTTAAGTGTTAATTAAAACAAAAGTAAGTTGTTAGAATTAATCAACAAAGACAAATTGCTTAAAATTTTGTAAAATCCCTCTAAAATAAAGGGTCAAGAGCAATTATATTACCTCTAAAGCCTTGCCTACCTTGATAAAACTATGAATAGCTTTGTCTAAATGATCTTTTGTATGAGCAGCACTTAATTGTACTCTAATGCGGGCTTTTCCTTTAGGAACTACTGGATAAAAGAATCCAATAACATAAATTCCTTCTTTTAGAAGCGCATCAGCCATCTTTTGAGAAAGCTTTGCATCATATAACATAACAGGAACAATAGCGGCTTCTCCATCGATAATATCAAAACCAGCTTTTTGCATTTCTTTTTTGAAATACAGAGTGTTTTCTTTAAGTTTATTTATTAGTGAAGTATCTTTTTCTAGAAGGTCAAAAACTTTAATAGATGCGCCAACTATCCCAGGTGCTAGAGAATTAGAAAAGAGGTAAGGCCTACTGCGTTGTCTAAGAAGTTCTATAATTTCTTTTTTGGCTGTAGTATATCCACCCATTGCGCCACCAAGAGCTTTCCCTAAAGTACCTGTGATTATGTCTATGCGGCCCAATACATTTTTTTCTTCAAGAGTTCCTCTTCCTGTCTCTCCTATAAATCCTGCGGCGTGGCACTCATCTATCATTACCATAGCATCATATTTGTCTGCTAGGTCACAAATAAAATCTAGAGGGGCTAGGAGTCCATCCATAGAAAAAACACCGTCGGTTACAATGAGTTTATGTCTAGCCCCTTCTTCTGTTGCTTTTATAAGTTGTTTTTCTAGATCTTCCATATCATTATTTGCATAACGATACCTAGAGGCTTTACAAAGTCTTACTCCATCTATAATAGACGCGTGATTGAGTGAGTCTGATATAATTGCATCTTCTTTACCTAATAAGGGTTCAAATATTCCTCCATTTGCATCAAAAGCAGCTGCATATAAAATGGTGTCTTCGGTTCCATAGAAATTAGCAATTCGGGCTTCTAATTCTTTATGAATGTCTTGCGTGCCACATATAAAACGAACAGAGCTCATACCAAAACCGTGAGTGTCCATTGTATCTTTTGCAGCCTGTATAACCTCTGGGTGGGAGGAAAGTCCTAAGTAATTATTTGAACAAAAATTAATGACTTCTTCTCCTGTATTAATCTTAATAACTGCATCTTGTGCAGAGGTGATAATGCGCTCTTTTTTATAAAGACCAGCTTCTTTAATAGCGTTTAATTCTGTGTTTAAATGCTCCTTAATTGTACCGTACATATTGTTTTTTTGATAAAGGTATTATTTTAAACTAAAACAACATCTACTTCTTTATTGATGTAAACAATATATCTATGAGTTACATTATAATTCATTTCCTCTAGCAATTTTGTATATAATTGAATTTGAGAAGCGTGAGAGGCATTGGGCTCTCCTGTTTTGTAATCTATAATATGTGTATAACCTTCTGGAGAAATTTCTATTCTATCAGGAATATGATAAGTGCCAGATGAAGATAAAATGGCTCGTTCATTAAGAACCTTATTTTTGGGTTGAAAACATTTGTTGAGATCCTGATGGGTTACAATATTAGAAAGCGTGTTTGTAAGTGCCTTTTTTTCTTCTGAAGCTATTATACCTTCATAAATGGCATCTTCTACAGCAATTTCAATATCGTCATAACTGTGAATCTTTGACATTAAATGATGAATTAGATTACCATATGCAATGGCATTCTGTTTTTCTTCATTCCAAAGAAAAGAGGCTTGTGTCGTTATATGTATACCTAATGATTCTTTTGAAGTACTTGTAAATGGCACATTGTAATTATTTGTGTCGATTTTTCCTTTTGTTTCAGAAGTTTTCTTCTTACTTCCAAAAGAATACCTAGTTTCATTAACACTCCAAAGCTGTTTGCTCTGTAGGTATTCTATAAATAACTCATTAATGGTTGAGATGTCTTTTGCGCTTTCGCGAAAGCGAGACACCACATATAATCGTTCTACAGCTCTTGTAAGTGCTACATAAAGTATATTGAGTGTGTCAAATTGTTGCTCTCTGTGTCGGATATCGTATAAATTTTTTCCTATTTCTCCAAACTCGGTTAATGTTTTAGAGTGAGGCATCATTAATGTAGGAAAACCTAAAAAATCTGGATGATCAAGTAAAGGATACCATTGATGTTCTCCTCTAGTTCTATATATTTCACTATCTGCATAAGGATATATTACCACCGAAAACTCGAGACCCTTAGATTTATGAACACTCATTATTTGTACAGCTTCTTTTTGCTTAGGAACCACAATACTTGCTTTTTCCTTCTTTTCTGACCAATATTCTATAAAACCAAGCGCTCCATCATTGTTTTTTTGAGCATACATATATGCAAGGTCTAGATACGCTAGCACATAAGCATCACTTTGCGCTTGAAGTGAGAATTGTTGTATGATATATTCTAAAGACTCATAGATTGTAAGTGTATTAAAATGAACGAGATTTATAAAAACACCATAGGTTTCAAAGCAAAATAAAAGTTCTGATAACGGTTTTTGTATTAATGAAGTATACCATAAATGAGCATCTTTTATTTCAAAAAGATCTGACAAAAAATAAAGAACGGCTAATTTTTTTTCATCTTGTTCAGGAAAAAACAGCAACTCTAAAAACTGCTGTATGAACAGAACGGTTTTTGATGTCGAAATAAGTAAACTCTCTGTAGAAACTACATTTATTTCCTGCTCCTGTAAATATTGAGCAATATTAGTTCCGTCATTATTGTTGCGAGTAAGTATACAGATATCACTGTGAGTAAAACCGTCTAACAATGTTTCTTGAATAATTTCAAGAACTTTTTTGGGATATAAAATGTGAGCCTCTTCTTTTAGTTTATAGTCTATAAAGTCAAGAGATATATATCCTCCTTTGCGATGATTTGTTTGTTGTGAGGTGTCATTTTTATAGATCTCTTGATATTCTGGGTTTTCAAAATGTCCAGACAAATGAGTAAAGAAGTCATTATTAAAATGAATAATTGCTTCGTGACTACGATAATTAGTCTCAAGTTGTTCAACAGTAATCGGAATAGAAAAAGGATGCTGTTTATTGCTCAAACGAATGAACTGCTCTGCCTCACCACCACGCCATCTGTATATAGCCTGTTTAGGGTCTCCCACAACAAGAAGAGAGTTTGTTGCTCCATCATTAGAAAGACTACTTATTGCATTATCAATAAGAGGAGTAAGGTTGTTCCATTGTAATGTAGAAGTATCTTGAAACTCATCAATAAAGTAGTTTGTATATCGCTCGCCTAAACGTTCATATAAAAAAGCAGCAGGTTGATCTCTTAGAGACTTTGCAATAAGACCATTAAAATCAGAAATGAGCAATACATTTTGATCTTCTTTAATAGTGTTAAGTTCTTTTTTTATGAGTTGTAGTACAGATAAAGGAATTAATTTTGAAGAAAACGCTTCAAGTAATTTTTGTTTTCCTGAGATCTTTTTAAGTTTTAAAAATGTGGTAATAAATGTGTCTTTATGTGAGTCTATAAGATCTTTTATTTCTTGCTTTTGAGTTTTGGTATAAAAGGGATAATTTTCAATATCATCTTTATAGGAAGCTCCAGTGTATGAGAGTTTTTTTATTCCTTCTGCCACATCTTTTATAAAGGTATAAAAGTACCCTCTATTAAAACTTTTTTTATTGAGGTTAAGAGAGTGTATTAGATTTAATAACTCAGTCCCAATATCTTTTTGACTTTCACTTAAATTTTTGATCTCTTTAGAAAGTTTAGAAGAAAGCTCTTTAAAGTCTGTAAGAGATTTTTCTTTGAGGAGGTTAAGTGCTTTTCTATCATTTTCATTATGTAATAGTTTTGCAACTTCATTAAGATCTCTAGTAATATCCCAACTTTTATCATCATCTGCTTTATCAATGGCAAAATCAATTAAAACGTGAGTAATTTCTGGGTCAACCCCAACTTTTGCAATAAGAGCATCTACAGCTTGTGCATTTAGTGTATTTTGATCTAGAGAGACTTCAAATGTGCCAGATATCTGTAAATCTTTTGCAAATGTGCGTATAATTCTATGTGTTAAGGTGTCTATCGTAACAATATCAAATGCTGCATAATTATGCAATATATGGTCTAATATTTTAGCAGTCTTTGTTATGACAGCTTCTTGAGATAGTCCAGAAGCTATGATTAGGTCATCTAGCATTGCTGGTTTTGAAGTGTTGCTAGAGTAGGTGCTAATTTCATCTAGCGTTTCTAAAACTCTATTTTTCATTTCTGCCACCGCTTTATTTGTAAATGTGATCGCAAGAAGGTGTCTAAATTTTAATGAAGAATTACTTTTAAGTAATGTAGTAATGTATTGTTTAACAAGATTGTATGTTTTCCCAGAGCCTGCAGATGCATTTAAAACAGTAAATGAATTAGTATTAGTCATTGAAAATAAAAATAAAGCACCAAGGTTAAAAGAATAAACATCACAAAACAATAGTAAGTTGTTATAAAAAACAATCTAAAACTAATAGTAAACTACAGTTTCCGTAACTTTGTTAAAATTACAATATTAAGTATAACTTTAAACCGAAAGTAAAATGTCATTTACCTTACCAGAATTATCATATGCAAAAGATGCTCTAGAACCTCATATTGATGCAAAGACAATGGAGATACATCACGGGAAGCATCACGCGGGATACACTTCAAAACTTAACAATGCTATAGAAGGGACAAATTTAGAAGGGAAAACTATAGAAAATATACTCATTAACCTTGATTTATCAAATAAAGCAGTTCGTAATAACGGAGGTGGTTATTATAATCACAGACTTTTTTGGGAAGTAATGTCTCCAAATGGAGGAGGAGAACCAACAGGAGAATTAGCCGATGCTATTAATGAGGCTTTTGGTAGTTTTGAAGCTTTTAAAGATACGTTTTCTAACGCAGCTGGAGGGCAGTTTGGATCTGGATGGGCTTGGTTATGTGTTCATAAAGGAGGAAAGGTAGAAGTATGCTCAACTCCAAATCAGGATAATCCTCTTATGCCATCTATTGGGTGTGAAGGAACACCCATTTTAGGATTAGATGTTTGGGAACACGCATATTATTTAAACTACCAAAACAGAAGACCAGATTATGTTAATGCATTTTTTAATGTGATTAATTGGGAAAAAGTGTCTGCGCTTTATACTCAAAATAAATAATTAAACGATTTTTATTTTTTAAAAGAGGCTGTCTAAAAAGGCAGCTTCTTTTATTTTGGATTATTTTTAGTATTTCGTATCTTATAGTTATGAAATCTAATCCTGTATGGAAGACCAACAATCAGTCTCAGTTGAGTCTTTTGCCACCGAGTTATGATGATTTTGTTCCAAATAATCATCCTGTTCGTATTGTAAATGCGATAATAGATCAGATAGATATAAGTTCTATTGAGAGTACTTATAAAGGAGGTGGT
>CALKZS010000028.1 GCA_938002835.1 uncultured Dokdonia sp.
AGTTTTTTTTCTAATGCATCATCTAGCTCTGGAAAAAAGTCTATCCCAGTAAGTTTTTCTATCTGATCTACAGAGGTTACAAAAGATGAGAGAGGCTTACTAGACTCTACGTGGTTCATTAAAAATGCTACCATTTTTACATCTCCTCCAGTTTGATCGTATACTATTTTATAAAAAGACTCTGGCACTGTCACACTTTCAGTCCCTATGGCTCCCATTTTATCTTTCAAAACTCCGCCAGTGACCACATATACTCCATCATACTTTTTTGCCCAAGAACGCACTTTTTGTTCTAGTCTATTCCAAACACCTGCATTAAAATCGTGGCGTTGTGGCGAGATATTACTGGTTAAAAATGTCTCATTATAAGCTTCTTTGCTAAATTCTCTGTCTGCGGCTGGACATAAATGACCTCTATCATATCCCGATTTTTTATAATTGCGCCAGTGTGCAGAAGCTGTTTTTACGGCAGGATCTATCTCAAAATAAGGGCGTTTAAAATTTGCATTTACAATATGATCTTTCTTGAGCTCATATGCTACCCACTCTGCTTGCTCGTCTGCCTCGCTATAACTTAGAGAGTAATGATTGTGATGTACGACTTGCCCTGTTGTAGAAGTGGGTAAAAAATAGGTGTTTGTCGTTTCTTTCACCTGCTTTCCTCCCTCTACTATAGGTGCATCAATAGCTTGTTTTGCATATTTTTCAAATAGCAAATAGCCTATTGTAAATAATATGACTAGTAAGGGATAGGTATATTTTCTTTTCATTTTTTAATCCTCTATTAAGACGACTAAAATACGACAATTACAGCTCCTCTAGGAGGTCGTTTACTTGAGTTTTCTTGTAATTTGAATGTGTAGACTGTAATACTTTAAGATTTTTTATGGCATTTTTTTTATCATCAAATTTTAGATACACCATTGCCTTAAACCAATATGCTCTTTCTGCATCAATAGAATTTGAATTCTCTAACACCTCTAATTGAGAAATAGCTTCTTCTAATTGATCCTTTTCTGCATAGATCATTCCTGTATAGATATATGCAAGTGGGTCTACATTCGCTGTGGTATTAATATAGTTTTCAAATTGACTCAGCCCTTTATCAATATTTCCTTCTCTGTAATTTGTTGTTGCATTAGAAAGCAAATCACCATCACTTGAGCGAGTTGTAAAAGAAGGAAGATCATTATCCTCATAATAAGAAGCATATAATTCTGAACTACTAGTAGTATTTACGGATGAAAAATAAAACCCCACAAATATGATAAACACTGCTGCGACACCTACAAAAAGAGAAATCACTGTACTATTATTTTTCTTCTTTTTGATCTTTAAAGATGCTTCTGTATGATTTTTATAGGTATTATGAATCTTTGCAATGTGTTCTCTAGTTTCCTTTTCTTCTTGAGAAGGAACATCTTCTATCACTATCGTATTATCTGATCGATTCTTGAGAAACAGATTTAAATCTTCTGTTAATAAGACTTCATTTTTTAGAGCCTCGTTTATATCCATTTCATTTTCAAAAACAAGAGTCTCCTCGGGAGTCATAGCTCCTTCAAGGTATTTTTCTATTTTAAGTTCTAGATCTTCTTTCATCACTAACTTAAATTTTTAAAACGTGGATCTTTTTTTATAAGATCTTTAAGCATCTTTTTGCATTTAAACATTCTTTGGAATGCTACGTTTTCTGAAGAATAATTAAATTTTCTAACAATCTCATCATAGGGAACTTTATTAAAATGATCTTTTAAAAGAGCTTTACAATTTTCTGACAGCTCTTGAACTTTTTGCTCAAACAAGTCCCATCGTTCTTCTTTTTCAAAAATTTCAGAATGTTCTATCTCTTTATCACCTCTTAGTTCTATAATTGTATCATTTCTTACCCATTTTTTTTTGGAAATCAATTCTTTGCGCCATAAATTTTTACAAATGGTGAAGAAATAGGCTTCAAAAGAGGAGTTTATAGTAATCTCGCTTTTCTTTAATTTCATCATTAATTGACATAATGCCTCTTGAAAAACTTCTTCGGATTCTTGTTCTGAACCTTTATTCTTTAACACAAAAAACTTTACTTTTGTAAAAATTTTATCGTAGATCTCTAGAATTATTTTTTGATCGCCAGATGAGAGACCATTTATATATTCTTCATTAGTAAAGGTTGTCATAAATTAAAAAAAGAAGAATTTTTTTAGGTAAGATTTTATTAAACATATAACTATATTGCAAAATACATAAATAAAAACTAAAATAGAATTATGAAAACATTCATTATTACCTCTACACTTTTTCTTACTTTTTTATTAAATCCTCTTTCTTCGAGAAATGATAACAATAAAAATGAATTGGATAAATCAATACGCACAATAGAAATAGTTGATGATTGTAACACTGGAGTAATAGGTTTTCACATCATTTGGACTAATCCTCTTGCTAGCAAAAGACAAGTAAGACGTAGTTTTGAAATATATGGAAAAACACCTTCTGAGCTTATAGTAAATGAAAATTCAGAATTTTGGGTTTTTAACTTAGATAATATGGATCCCTCTGTAATCCCTCCTAACTCTGAGTGTCGTTCAAATATTGTAGTCAATGCTGTAACCAATAGTAGTGACGTTAATCCAAAAGATGAAGGTATTCAAGATCCATTTACTTCTCCATTCTAAATTAACTTTGAAAGTTCTAAATTTCATACTATTTTTTATCGGTTTAAACATTTATAGCCAAAACTATGAATTATACAAACCTATCATTGATAGTAAAATCACTATAGATCATAAAATAGAGCACATAGATCTATTAATAAAAGAGGAACTGAAAAAAGATACTCTTTCTATAGATTACTTTAGAATAACAGATCGTTACACCACTTGGTTGTATGAAAATAATAGTGTAGATAAAAGTTTATCTATACTATTAACTTCTATTGAACTAACTCCTAAAAATGATAAAAAATACCTTGAAAAAAGATGGTACAAACTTGCTGTTATTTATAGAAATATAAAAGAGTATAAAAAAAGTATAGATATTTATAAAAAAATAATAGCATCAAAAGAAGTTGAGTTATATTATTTATTATCACTTAAAGATATAGCAGATTGCTATTACTGGATAAATGATTATGAGTTATCTAGAAAATACTATGATCTTGCAGAAAAAGAACTCTTACAAAGAAAAAAATATGAGAGACTTATTGAAAACAACTCTCTATCTAGTAATACTTACCTTAAGATAGATGACCTTGAAGCTAAATCTGAAATTGAACGTAAACTTTTATTTGCTGATTCATTATCAAAACACCTAGAAATTCCTTTAAAAACATTATACAACTTAAAAATAGGTCTTGTTAATTTTTATTCGAATTATGAAAATAGAGATACAATAAAAGGAATTAAATATGCTGATCAAACCTTAGCACTTGTCAAAAAAGAAAAAGATTCCAATTTAACAGCTTTAACATTACTCTCCAAAGCAATCATATGGGATATTGATGCCCCAGAAAAAAGTATTGCATTACTAGAAGAAGCCTTAAGCTTTTCTCCTAAAGAACAAAAACTAACTCAACAGTTACTATATGCAAATTTAGGTTTAAACAAAGCTAAAATGAACTTATTAGATCAAGCCATTAATGACCAACACACTTCTATTGAATTATTAATTGGTAATAACTTAAAGGAAGCTTCTAGTAAAGAAGCAGCCTCTATATTATCTGCAACAAAACCAGATAATAATTTAATGGGTATTTTATCAAATCTTGCAGAAACCTATTACTTACAATATAAAAAAACTAAAAACAAAGATTATCTAAATAGTTCTATCCAATTCTTTAAGTATTCTGACCTTGTTGTTGAAAACTATTTTAAGAGTGATGTAAGTAATGCCTCAAAATTACTATGGCGTTCTGAAGGTTCTGAAATATACAGTAGAGCTCTACGATCTTGCTATGAAGCAAATGATATTGAAAGTGCATTGTTTTTTATAGAAAAAAGTAAGTCACTATTATTATATGAAGAAATTACAAATTTTAAAACCTCACAAACACTTAATATTTCTGACACACTTCTCATTAGAGAAAAATATCTCAAATCACAACTTAATAGACTAGAGCGATTACAGACCACACAAAGTGACTCATTAAAAAAAATAATAGCCATACAAGATAGTTTACACATTCTCTCAAAAACGATTAAAGAAGCTTATCCAGATTATAAAGACATAAACGAGTTCTCTATACCATCACTATCAGAAGTACAGCAACAACTTAAAGAAAATGAAGTTATTCTAGAGTATCATATCTCTGCAGATAATGGTTTTGGACTAAGTCCTAACACTCAAACTGGGTATGGGTTATTAATCACTCCTAATAAAACACATTTATATGAGATCAACAATCTAGATACTTTAAAAACCAGCCTCAATTTATTATTAGCACAACTCAAAAACAAACAACATAACAACTCTGAAATAAACAAATACAAAGAACATTCTATAGCTATCTTTAACCAGCTTGTTCCCAACGCAATTAGAGAAGATATCCAAGGGAAAACACTCACCATTATTCCAGATAATTATCTAAGCAATCTCCCTTTTGAAGCATTAGTCACGAGTGATGTAAATGAAGAGACTCGATACTTCATACAGGACAATGAGATACATTATACATACAGCGCAGGTTTTGAACAGCTTATTGACCACCAAGAAAATGAAAAGAAAGAATATCTATTAACTGCCTTTGCTCCCGTAGACTTTAAAAACTCATCTACATTAGAACATTCTTACGAAGAAGTAACGATGCTAGATACATATATAGACACGCAGCTATATACAAACAAAGAAGCATCTACAGAGAATTTTATCAATAGCTTAGGCACTTCAAAAATCATACATCTTGCCACACACGCTACTATTGAGAACAACGACCCTTTAATTGAGTTTTCTAATGGCAGTATTCATCTAGACGAAATAAGTACATTAAGCAATAACGCCTCATTAGTCGTATTAAGCGCGTGTGAGACCACGACAGGAGAAATTGCAGATGGTGAAGGTGTTTTAAGTCTCGCTAGAGGTTTTTTCTATGGAGGTGCGGAAGCAACACTCTCTTCCTTATGGCAAGTAGATGATAAAGCGACCTATGCGATAATGGACACCTTTTACAAAAATTTGAGTGAGGGTGACACAAAATCATCTGCCTTACGAAAAGCAAAAATTGAGTATCTAAACACCCATTCAGGATCTGAGCGTTCACCGTATTACTGGTCTTCTTTTGTGCTCACTGGTACTGTAGATCCTATTGCTACAGGCAATAATCACTGGATGTATTATCTTGGAATTGCTGTTTTTAGTGTAGGGATTGTACTTTTTATGCTTTCGCGAAAGCGGAAAAAAATTAACTCTAACACTTTGTTTAATAGATAATTGTTATTAATAGTATGACAATTACACATCAATATTATATTTTAATCTTTTTTTACCCTTTTACATCTAAGGCATCTCTCAATGCATTTCCTACGAGCATAAATGCCATCACTAGCAACATAATTGCCATTCCTGGAATAACTGCGAGATATGGTTTTCCTAGTATAATGTAACTGTAATGATCTTTTATCATTGCTCCCCAACTAGGTGTGGGTGGCTGGGCTCCTATTCCCAAAAAGCTTAGTCCGCTTTCTATGAGAATAGCTCCTGCAAAGTTTGCTGCAGAAATCACAATGAGTGGCGCAACCACATTGGGCAAAATGTGTTTTATAATAATACGACTGTGTGTAAAACCTAGTGCACGGGCAGCAGTTACATATTGCATCTTTTTAACACCTAGTATTTGCCCTCTCACTACTCTTGCAACTTCTACCCACATTGTGAGACCTACGGCTATAAAAACTTGCCAAAATCCTTTACCCAGTGCAAGCGTGATCGCAATAACTAATAATAATGTAGGTATAGACCACGTCACATTAATAACCCACATAATAACTGCGTCTACTCTTCCTCCAAAATATCCTGCAAGCGATCCCATAAATAACCCTATTATTAAAGAGATAAAAACAGCTACAAAGCCTATTGAGAAAGATATTCGGGCACCTATGAGCATACGACTTAATAAATCTCTACCATACTTATCGGTACCTAATAGAAAGGTTTTATGTTTGATATACGCTTTCGCGAAAGCGTTATAATCTTTCTCACCTTCTATTTTTAGAAGCTTGGGCATACCCTCGACTCCATCACCTACATATTGTTCATATTCCAAACCATTTTCCATCACATTAAAAGAGGTAATAGGAATTTCTGAATCTGAGGTATGTACTCCAGTAAACCATCGATAAAAAAATGATTTTTTATTTTGAGTCATACTAGGGATTGTCAATATATCTACAGAAAAACCCGGAGGTTGCGAGTGTATAGAAAGATGCATCTGGTTTGCATTCTCACTATGATCTGGAGCAATTACATATGCAAATAATGCTGCGAGACCACAAATCACGATATATATTAAACTCAAAACGCCCCAAAAGTTTTTTTTAAACTTTTGGAGCGCTAAGCTAGTTAATGATTGCGCATATTGCGACATAGATTAATTCTTTATCGCAGCCAGTTTTGAATTCTTAATAGCACCTGCATTTAAATCTCTAAGTACATTAAGCGCCTCTTCTACATATACATCTTTTGCAAGATCTTTATGCCAACGTTCTCTTTTTTCCTTTAAAATAGTATCTGATTTAAAGAGTCTTCGTTCGTAAGGCAATGATTTATATACGAGATTAGAATTATAATTTTCTAAAGCGTCAAATCTCTTCTCATATATTTTACTTATGTCTATGCGCTTTTTGTAGCCTTCATATTTTAATGGATATATTTTATCCTCACGGCGTTCCTTTATCCATTTTGCATAGTCATCTATAAGTTTTAAGTGCTCACTCTTTGACATACGATCATTACTTTTTTCGATAGCATTTTGGAAGTCTACATAACCGCTCCACTTCTCATATTTTGCAGGAGCTATCTTATCCCAAGCTAATGGATTTTTTTGATCACGTTCTCCAACATCTATATATGAGAAATAATCTGGAACAACAACATCACTTTTTACTCCTTCTAATTGTGTAGATCCTCCATCGACACGATAGAATTTTTGAGTAGTTACTTTTAGAGCACCTAGATCTCCAGATTGATTATTACGAACCCATTTATTAAGATCTACCACATTTTGAACGGTTCCTTTACCATATGTTTGTTTACCACCTATAATTATACCTCTACCATAATCTTGAACTGCCGCTGCTAGTATCTCACTCGCTGATGCAGAAATCTCATTTACAAGAATTACTAATGGTCCATCCCACACGATAGAAGGATCACGATCTTCTAACACCTCTGGCGTATCTCCATTTGATGCCACTTGCACAACTGGTCCTTCTTTTATAAAGAGGCCGGCAATATCTACAACTGTTTTAAGAGAACCACCTCCGTTATTACGTAAATCAATCACAAGACCTTCTATGCCTTCTTGTTTTAGTCTTATAATTTCTTTTTTTACATCTGTAGCAGCATTTTTCTCTTTATAATTCTCCATATCAAAGTAAAACTTAGGTAGGTTAATTAGTCCATAGTTTACTCCATCTTTTTCTACTTTAGAAGACTTTGCATATACCTCTTCTAGTTCTACAATATCACGTTCAATGGTAATATCTTTTGTACTCCCATCAAGTTTAGTCTTTACGGTAAGTGTTACCTTAGTTCCTTTAGGACCTTTTATAAACTCTATTGCATCTGGTAGACGCATCCCTACTACATTTAGAGGCTCTTCCTCATCTTCTTGCTTTACCTTCTGTATAACATCTCCTGCTTTTAGTTCGTCATTTCTCCAGGCTGGTCCTCCAGATATAATGTCTGTAACACGTATTTCTCCATTTTTCTTTTGAAGACGAGCACCTATTCCTTGAAACTGACCACTCATTTGAGTATCAAATCGATCTTTTGCTACTGGAGCAAAGTAATACGTGTGAGGATCAAAATTTTCTACAATAGTATTTAGAAAGACAGAAAAATAATCTTCACGCTTTAAGTCTTTTATAGATTCATAAAAATCTTTTTTATTTTCGGCTATCTCCTTACGAGATTTAATTTCTATTTCTTCATCAGATAAAAACTCTTTGTCACCGCTTTCATCTAGCCCAGATAATTGCTCTTCTTTTGTATAATAATACAGGTTCAAGACATCTAGCTTAAGGTCTAACCTTAATCTATTTCTTAATTCCCTTTTTGTTCTTACATACTTAAGTTTTTCATAATCCAGATTTATACTTTCATCTTTTGTAAAATCAAAAGGCTTTTCTAAAATACTTGATTGTAGCTCATTTGCTTCCTGAATACGTTGTATAAGACGGGTATATGCAAGATCAAAAAATGTAAGATCTTTTTGCTTTATGGCATCATCTAATTTATACTTATAAGCATCAAACTCTTCAATATCTTTTTCATAAAAAAAGCTTCTGTATGGATCTAATTGATCAAGAAAATCTTTATAAACTGCTTCAGAAAGATCATCATTAATTTCTTTTGGCTCATAATGTCCTCTTTCTAGAACAAAACTTATGAGGTCTATGAGTTTTTTATCTTTATCTGAATCGTCAAATGATTTTGTGGTAAAACTGCAACTTGCTACAGAAAACAGTAGTGCGAGAGCTACTAACTTTAAATTCCTTTTCATAAAATCTTCTATTTGCATATTATTTACAATGTACATTAAAAACTGTGCCACAAAAAACATATTAAGTTTAATCTTTTGTTAAACCAATCAAATTGTACGAGTGCTACGCAATTTACGTATTTTCGTACCTCATTTCCAAATTTTAATTATGAACAACAGACCTCTTATATTAGTAACTAATGATGATGGCATTACTGCTCCTGGTATACGCGCACTCATAGAAGTTATGATAACTATAGGAGATGTTATTGTTGTTGCCCCTAACAGCCCTCAGAGTGGTATGGGACACGCAATCACTCTAAACGATACTTTATACTGCGATACTGTAAACCTAGACCCAAAAGCTGTTCATAAAGAATATACTTGCTCTGGCACTCCAGCAGATTGTGTAAAACTCGCTACTCAACAAATAGCACCTCGCAAACCTGATATTTGTGTAAGTGGGATTAATCACGGAAGTAATTCTAGCATAAATGTTATCTATAGCGGCACAATGAGTGCTGCTGTCGAGGCTGGTATTGAAGGTATTCCCGCCATAGGGTTTTCACTACTTGATTATAGTCACGACGCAAATTTTGAACCTTCAAAAAAGTATGTAGATAAAATAACACGCCAGGTTTTAAAAAATGGACTACCTAAGGGAATTGTACTCAATGTAAACATTCCCAAATTACCGTCTAAAGAGATTAAAGGCACAAAAATATGTCGTCAAGCAAAAGCACAATGGGTAGAAGATTTTGACAAACGTATAAACCCAATGGGAAGAGAATACTACTGGCTCACAGGAGAGTTTTTAAATCAAGACAAAGGTAAAGATACAGATGAGTGGGCATTATCTCAAGGTTATGTCTCTATTGTTCCAGTCCAATTTGACCTTACAGCTCATCAATTTATTAACGAACTCAACACTTGGGAATAAACATAAGAGATTTTCTCATAGTCCGCTTTCGCGAAAGCGAAAAAAAACAATAATCAATGAAAAAAAATATATTTATAGGAATATTTACCGGAATTCTAGCAAATGCATTAGGTATATTATTATATATCCTAATATTTTCTGATAAAGGTATTGATGCAACTATCACAAAAGCACTTGCCGAAGGATATTTAGGGAAAATCATTTCTCTGGGTGCTGTACTTAACCTTGTTGCTTTTTTTATTTTTATAAAAAAGAACCAAAATTATAAAGCACGCGGTGTTTTGCTAGCAACTATTTCTATCGCCGTGGTCACAGCTTTTTTAATGTTTAATTAATGAAATATTACGTACTTGCAGGAGAGGCTAGTGGAGATTTGCACGGATCTAATCTCATCAAGGCGCTTTTAAAAAAAGATCCCGAGGCAGAAATACGTTGTTGGGGTGGTAATTTAATGCAAGATGCCGGAGCAACTCTAGAAAGCCATTATAAAGAACGTGCTTTTATGGGGTTTTGGGAAGTAATAAAAAACCTCTGCAAAATCACAAAATTTATAAAGCAGTGCAAAAGTGATATCGCTAGTTTTAAACCAGATGCTCTTATATTAATAGACAACTCTGGCTTTAACCTTCGTATAGCGCAATGGGCAAAACCATTAGGGTTTCTAACCCATTATTACATAAGCCCGCAAGTTTGGGCTTCTCGATCTGGACGTGTAAAAGCTATAAAAGCAAGTGTAGATCATATGTATGTCGTGTTGCCTTTTGTAAAAGATTTTTATACAAAATACCAATACGATGTTTACTTTGTAGGACACCCATTATTAGATGCTGTTGCCGAAAGACCTCAAGTAGATCTTACTATTTTTACTAAAGAGCACAAACTAGATAATAGACCTATTATAGCGTTACTCCCTGGAAGCAGAAAACAAGAAATCAAAGCAATGCTAGATGTAATGCTAAGTATTGTTCACTTTTATCCAGATTATCAATTTGTCATTGCGGGTGCTCCAAGTCAGGATATTACTTTTTACCAACCCTTTTTAAAAGACTACCCTGCAAAACTCATTATGAACAAAACATATGATGTGTTGAGCAATGCATATGCTGCACTTGTAACCTCTGGTACGGCAACACTTGAGGCTGCTATTTTTAAAATACCCCAAGTAGTCTGTTATCGCGGTAGTGCACTATCATATCATATTGCAAAACGTATCATAAAGACAAAGTATATATCTTTGGTAAATCTCATTATGGACCGTGAAGTAGTAACTGAACTTATCCAGAATGAACTAAACAAAGAGAATCTAAAAATAGAATTAGACAAAATTATAGATAACACACATCGTGATAATGTACTCAAAAATTACAGTATCTTAGAACAAAAATTAGGAGGAATTGGCGCTAGTGATAAAGCAGCAACCCTCATTGTTCAAAAAACACTAAAACAGCAATGATAATTTTTACACGCTATATATGAAAAACATCCTTACTCCTTTTCTTTTAGTTGTACTCCTCGTTTCTTGTGGAGGATCTACAAAAACAGCTTTCAAAAAAAATAACGACTCTAAAGCAGATCGGGTTATAAGTAATGCACAAGCTTTTGCAGGAACTCGTTACAAATATGGCGGAACTACTAATAAAGGAATGGATTGTTCTGGACTAGTTTATACAGCTTTCCAACAAGAAAACATCGCATTACCTCGTATCTCGCGTGATATGGCAAAAGAAGGAACTAGTATAAAAGACAGTCAAATCAAAAAAGGAGATCTTCTTTTTTTTAAAACTAACAAAAATAGCAACCGTATTAACCACGTAGGTCTAGTAACCAAGGCTACTAATGGTGAGATTTATTTTATACACGCCACAACTTCAAAAGGTGTTTTGACGTCAAACCTTAATGAACGTTATTGGAAAAATGCTTATACAGTAGCAAGACGCATCTTGTAAACTATTTATTTTCAATTAATTATTTTTATAGCATATTCTCTAAAAAAAAGAGAAGTATGTCTTTTGAAAACAATTAATCGCTCTATTATATTTATTCTGTTAGGAACACTAGCAGGTATTTTTCTATACGGTACCATAAACTGGAGTGTTTTTGTAATTATTGCAGTTGGGACGCTCTCTTTTTGTGCACTCATCATACTGCACCTTTTTGCAAAAAAGAAATCATTTTCCGAACTCCCTTTTATCATAGGCATATGCATTTTATTTATATGCATTGGTTATTTTACAAGATATCGAACAGATGTCTTACAACATAAGAACCATTACTCTCATTTTAAAAAAGAGAGCTCACAAACAGTTTTGTTTTCTATAGAAAAAGAACTTAAACCATCACAGTATCAATATAAATATATTGCAAAGTTACATCGCATAGACACTCAAGCTGTCTCTGGGACTATCCTATTAAATCTCTCAAAAGATAGTCTTGCCGCTATACCTAAAATAGGTCAATGGTATCATTCTAGAACAACACTAGAAGACCTACCTGTTCCTAAAAATCCATATCAATTTGATTATGGCAAGTATCTTAAAAAACAACAAATTTATGGACAGTTATTTATAACATCTAATGAGATGCTATTGTCTAATCACACTACAGAAAGTATATGGGTGTGGTCTTCCCGCTTTCGCGAAAGCATAAAAAACAAACTTCACAAGGCTTCTTTTACTCAAAGCCAGCTTGCAGTAATGGACGCACTACTCCTAGGACAACGGCAAGGAATCGCTAGTGAGATGAATGCAGATTATGCTGCTGCAGGTATGATGCATATTCTTGCTGTATCTGGTTTACACGTAGGTATTGTATTATTGATTCTTAGATTTCTAACACGCTTTATAAATTGGCATTCGCTACGATGGACCAGATCTATCATCATCATTGCTCTTATATGGGGTTTTGCATTTATTACTGGACTCTCTCCTTCAGTACTAAGGGCTGCAACGATGTTTAGCTTTTTAGAAATAGGAAAGTCTCTAGGCGGTGATCGAAACACAAAAGATGGCGTTCTTATCTCTGCACTTGTGTTACTGCTTTACGATCCTATGTTGATTTATCAAGTAGGGTTTCAATTAAGTTATCTGGCAGTACTAATGATTTTATGGTCACAACCTTGGATGTATAGTCTTTACAAACCTCGTTTTTATCTAGATAAAATAGTATGGAGTATTATAACAGTCACTACTGCTGCACAACTAGGTGTTACTCCATTAAGCATTTTTTATTTTCATCAATTTCCAGGACTATTTTTAGTATCTAATATAGTGATACTTCCCTTCTTGACTATTATTTTAAGTGTAGGAATAGGTATTGCATTTATGGCAGTTATTTGGAAAGTACCAGACAGTGTTGTGTACATATATGGATCTATAATAGATGCTATGAATAATTTTATACACTGGATTGCCAGTAAAGAAATCTTTGTTTTAAAAAATCTTACCATAAGTGTGTTGCTTTTATTTGCTTCCTATATTTCAATGATCATTTTTATAAGATTCTTTAAGAAATACACAAGTAATAGATTATATCTAGCCATTGGTGCTATATTAATTTTTACTACCACATTAGTTTATGATCGTTTTAATGATGACTCCTACCATTTTGCTATACTTCATCAGAATAAAAATTCTATCCTCATTCATCTTGAGAAAGGCCATTTACAAATTTATAGTAGTGATACAATTACGGAGAGCACATATGATTACCAGATACAAGCATATAGAAATGCTATTACAATAGAAAAAGAAAATATAGAAGGTATGGGTAATTATTTTCGCTTAAAGCGAAATGAAATTCTCGTGATAGATAGTCTAGGAATTTACAACATACAAAATGCCTCTCCTAATTATATTGTACTCACACAGTCTCCAAAAATTAATCTAAACAGATTAATCTCTCGATATCCAACAGCAACAATTATCGCAGATGGATCAAATTATAAGAGTTATGTAAAGCGATGGGAAAACACCTGTATAAAGCAAAAAATCCCTTTTCATAGCACATATGAAAAGGGAGCTTTTATCATTGAGTGACCTTATTAAAAATTACGCCATTCGTATTTAAATTCTTTTTGATAGTTTTCCCATTTTTCACCTGTAGTGATGTCCTTATAATCATCATTTGCAATCATTTTAAGGTAAATTTCTAATTGTTTAGGAGTATGATATCCAGTAATGGTTTGTATAAAATTTCCTTTATCGTCAAAGAATGCCATACTTGGATATCCTTGTACTTTTAGAGCACGTGCAAACTCGTGTTGCCCTCTTTGCTGTCTTAAACCAGGTTTATGGTTAGGAAATGTATATTCATTATTGAGATAATGAATAGTTTCTGTACCTTCTGCATCAAACTTTACTGGATAGTAGTTTTTATTTACAAACTCAACAAGATCAGGATTTGTAAACGTTCTTTTATCTAATTGTATACAAGGACCACACCATATAGTGTACACATCCATAAAAATTCTTTTAGGATTTTTATCACTTTGCTGTGCAGCAAGTGCTTCATTCATTGTCATCCAGTTAATCTCTTCTTGAGCTGTTACCAACAAAGATGGGAATAGTAGTAATAGTAATATCCAATTTTTCATATAACAATTAAGTCCAAGTTCATTTATACAACTTACAAACAAAAAACGTTCCAATTAGTTAGGAACGTTTTTTAATGTATTAAATAGATTATCGTACTCCGTGCATTTTTTT
>CALKZS010000029.1 GCA_938002835.1 uncultured Dokdonia sp.
TTCTTATGATTTTTTAGTGCGAAGCCTTGACGAAAAAGGAATTATTGGTAATGAAGCTAGTTTCACTTTTATAGTACAGCCACTATGGCACAAAACAAATTTTGCAAAAATCACATATGTGAGTTTAATGATTTTCATTATCTGGTTAGGGGTAAGACTTATTAATAAGAAAATAACAGAAGAGAGAAACAAATCTAAAATACTATTGGAAAGGTCTAAAAAAGTGTTCAATTTAGAAATTGAAAGATTAAAACTCAAACAAGATAAAAATCAACTTGAAGAAGATGTGATATTTAAAAGCAAGGAGCTAACAAATTATACCGTACAGCTTATAAACAAAAAAAGAGCTTTTGCTGAAATTCAAAATGATTTAAAAGAGCTAAAGAGCCTTGTTAAAAATGCAGCATCGAAAAAAAAGATAATTGAAATCTTCAAAAAATTACATCAACACAAGTTAGGAGAAGAATATATGAAAGTATATGATGTTAATTTAGAAAAGATCCATCAAGATTTCTTTAAAAAATTAAAATTTATACATCCAAAAATAACTACACGCGAACTCAGACTTTGTGCATTTATAAAAATGAACTTAACTAATAAAGAAATTGCTCCTTTGTTAAATATTTCTGTACGAGGCGTAGAAACTGCAAGATATAGAGTTCGAAAAAAATTGCAAATCAATCAAGAGTCTAGCTTTAATGATTTTTTGATGAATTTATAAAAGAAAAAAAAATTATAAATGACTAAAAATAAGTTATTTACGATATTTTGGTGTAATTTAAGCGTATGACTCGTGATTATTGATGTATTTGAAGAGTATTTAAAATTTATTATAAATAATTATCATATTCTAAATTTATAGGTGTAATAATTATAAATATCTCTGTTTTGATACTTATTTATAATATCAACATAGAATATTTTAAAACCAATAGTCATGAAAATAAAAACTTACTCAAAAAAAAGTTCAGATGTGTTAGTTGTAATAGCAACTATTATATTTTTTCTGTTTACATGTACTTCTTCGACTGGTCAAGAAGTATCCGTTCACTTAACAAAAGGAGATCAAACGGTTCTTCTAGAAGAACAAGCTCCAACCTCGTTTAACAATGGGGAAATTCCCAATGCTACAATTAATGTTGAAGAGCAAGAAACGTTTCAGACCATCGATGGATTTGGTTTTATGATGACACAAGGAAGTGCTCAAGTTCTTAATGAACTTAATCCAAATTTGCAAAACTCCATTCTTCAAGAAACTTTTAACCCAAACAATGATGGTTCAAAGCTATCTGTAATGAGGATTAGTATAGGCGCATCAGATTTAAGTAACTCAGTATACTTTTACAACAATACGCCGGGAGATATAAATATGAATAATTTCAGTCTAGATGGTCCTGATAAAGAAGATCTAATACCTATAATAAAGAAAGTACTTGAAATTAATCCTAATATTAAAATTTTGGCAACACCTTGGTCTGCCCCTACCTGGATGAAGACTAATAGAGATACTTCTTCAAATCCAGCTATTGGTGGAAGTTTGGATCCGCAATTTTACGAGGCTTATGCAAGGTATTTTGTTAGATATTTACAGGAAATGGAGGCAGAAGGGATTCCAATATGGGGTATTACGCCACAAAATGAACCTGAAAATCCATTTAATGAGCCTAGTATGGCAATGACTTCTAATGAACAATTAGACTTTATAAACAATCATTTAGGTCCTCAAATAGAAGCTGCTGGTTTTACTCCTCGGATCATAGCCTTTGATCATAACTGCGATAACCCGGGATATCCTATAAACATATTAAATAATAGCACTTATGCAGAGGGTGCCGCTTTTCATTTATATGATCCAGGAGCTAATATTGAGGCAATGTCTGAGGTACGTAATGCTACAGGTAAAAATGTATATTTTACAGAGCAATTTACCAGTTCTAATGGAGAGTTTAATGGTGACTTTGGATGGCATATAGAAAATGTTGTCATTGGTTCTTTACGAAACTGGTCTCGAACAGTAATTGAATGGAACTATGCAGCAGACCCAGACTCAAACCCAAGAACCCCAGGCGGGTGTGATGAATGCTTAGGTGCGATAACTGTTAATAACTCAAATAGTATTACACGCAATGTTTCCTATTACATCATCTCTCAAATATCAAAATTTGTACAACCTGGAGCTGTAAGACTAGCCACAAATGATCCAGATAATGATACTGTCACTAATGTAGCTTTACGTAATGAAAATGGAGAGAAAGTACTTCTTGTATACAATATAAACAGTACAAATCAAGAAATAAGTGTCAATTGGAACGGAAGATCCTTTACCTATAATTTACCTGGACGCTCTGCAGCTACATTTACCTGGGAAGGTGAGTTTACACCACAACCTCCCGAAGCACCTACAAATATAATTTTCACTACAGACGATACAGAGGTAAATCTTAGCTGGGATGATGCAAATAGAGCTACAACTTATGCTGTTAGAAGAGCTACTAACATTAATGGCCCATTTTCAACTATCGCTTCTGACTTAACTAATACCACATATACAGATACAAACGTTACTAATGGGACAACTTATTACTACAGAATAAGAGCGATAAATGAGATCGGAACTACAGAATCTACTCAAATATCGGCTGTTCCTAACATAATTATTATAAACGCATTTAGCCAGATTGAAGCTGAAGAATTTAATGAAGGTCAAACTGTCCAATTAGAAAACACATCAGATATTGGTGGAGGTCAAAACGTTGGATTTATAGATAGCAATGATTTTCTTGTCTATGAAAATGTAGATTTTGGTAATGGGGCAAGTAGCGTAAATGTACGAATAGCTTCTGGAGCTAATTTTGAGGGAACAATGGAACTTCGTTTAGGAAGTACTACAGGAAATATAATAGGTGTTGTATCTTTTGGAGACACAGGAGGTTATCAATCTTGGGTTACTAAAGAGGTTAATATTCAAGAGACTTCCGGTCTTAGTGATCTTTATCTCGTTTTTCAAGGAGGTGAAGGTATTGGAAATATAAACTGGTTTCGGTTTAGTCAACAAGATTTAGGTATTCCGCCATCAGCACCTACAAATTTAACTGCAAATGCAGAAGATGCAACAGTTTCACTTTCGTGGAACACTGTAGCAGACGCCGATACATATGAAGTAAGAAGGTCTACAAATGGTAATAGCGGATTCTCGACTATTGCAAATGCATTAACAGAAACAACTTATACTGATACTTCAGTTACTAATGGTACCCAATATTTCTATCGCGTAAGAGCCATAAACCAAGCTGGAAATAGTGGTAATTCTAATACCGCAAATGCAACTCCTCAAGAGTCCGCTAAATCTGCATTTGTAAGAATAGAAGCAGAAGATTTTGATAATAGCCAAGGGATTCAAACTCAAAATACGAGCGATGTTGGGGGAGGACAAAATGTAGGCTTTATAAATAGAGGTGATTTTCTAGTTTATAACAATATAAATTTTGGAAATGGTGCAAGAAGCTTAGAAGCCCGCATCGCCTCAAATGCAAATTTCACAGGCACTATGCAAATTCGCTTAGGTAGCGTTACAGGTGATCTTGTGGGTACTTTATCTTTCGGTTTTACTGGAGGTTGGCAATCTTGGATAACTAGAACTGTAAACATTGATCAAGTCACCGGAATTCATGATCTTTATTTTGTTTTCTCAGCTCCTAATAGTCAAGGAATCGGAAATATAAATTGGTTCGTTTTTAATGAATCAAATGAACTAAATCCTCCTGCTACTCCTAATAATCTTACAGCAACTGGAGGAGATGCAACAGTTTCACTTTCGTGGAACAGTGTAACAGATGCCGCGACTTATCAATTAAGACGCTCTACAACTAATAACAGTGGATTTTCGATCATTGCAAACGATATTGAAGAAACAACTTTTATCGACAACACAGTTATTAACGGAACGCAATATTTCTATCGCGTAAGAGCCATAAATCAAGCTGGAAATAGTGGTGATTCTAATACTGTAAATGCCACTCCGCTAGCAAACGATCCTAATGACGGTAATATTCAATCTGGAGAAATCTATATAATTAGAAATCGAAGATCAGATAGAGTTATGGATGTTGCTGGTGTTTCCCTAAGTAATGGTGCTCAAATACAACAATGGGAAGCTACAGGTGGTGATAACCAAAGTTGGATTGTAGAAAACACAGGAGGAAATGAGTATAAAATTACCGCTCTACATAGTAATAAAGCTTTAGATCTTGCAGGCGGTTCACTTCAAAATGGTGCCGAAATACAACAATATGAATCTTTTGATAATCTAAATCAAAGATGGCAAATTATACCTATTGGAAATAGTTTTTTTGAAATTGTATCTGCTAGAAGCGGAAAAGTTCTAGAAATTCCAAATGGAACAAATTCACTCGGTGTGAGTGTAGTTCAGCAAGAAAGAAATAACTCACAACAGCAACAATGGAGTTTTGAATTGTTGTCAATAAGATCAAGCACAAATGAAAATATAGAAAATACAATACCCCAGAATATTCATACTAAAAATGTTGTTGTGTACACTAATCAATTTTTAGAAAATACAGTTAGATATGAACTCGAGGTAAATGAGAAGGTACAAGCAGTAGAAATTTTCATATTTAATACTTTAGGGCAAGTTGTTACTAAATTTACAGATCATCCTGAACCTAATAAAGTTAATCATAGTATACAACTTAATTCTAAAACTAGCAATTTACAACAAGGGCTGTATTTTATAAAAGTTGGGAACTTACAAGCTAAATCATTTATTATTTATTAGTAACCTACTTTTATTAAATTATTGTTTTGTAATAAAATAGCGGGATAAATAATCATCCCGCTATTTTTATATTTAACAATAAAAGCAAAGGGTATCAATCCAAGAAAAATGCAGCACTTCTCAAGAAACTAAAACTCAAAAATCACATTTTAAAAAAGGCTTATAAAAACAAACCTTTAACGCATTGGGAGCAGAAGTTCAATAAACTTATAGGCAAGGTCAGATTCAAAGTAGAGCGTACTTTTGGAGGGATAAAACGATGGTTTAATGGAGCAACGGCAAGATATAGAGGTATCAAAAAAATGCACACTCAAAACCTAATGGAGGCGATGTCTTATAATTTGTA
>CALKZS010000030.1 GCA_938002835.1 uncultured Dokdonia sp.
TATATTTTTGATGTTTTGGTGATAATTACCAATATCAAATATGATTGGCTTTTTACAAATTTAAGCAATCGCCTTACCAGTTTCTACTATTGCCCATTCATTAATCCAATCACCTATTAAATTTGCCCAATCATCACGATCGTTTATACAAGGAATGGTATGGAAATCTTTTCCTCCAGCTTCGTGAAAAATCTCTTCACCTTCCATTGCTATTTCTTCCAGTGTCTCAAGACAATCTGATACAAAAGCAGGTGTGGCAATGGCCATTTTCTTAAACCCTTCTTTTCCCATACGTTCTATAGTACGGTCTGTATAGGGTTGTAACCAAGGGTCAAATCCTAAACGAGATTGAAATGATGTAGAGTATGTAAGAGGTTCCATTCCTAAATATATCCCTACGAGCCTAGTGGTCTCATAGCATTGATGGCGGTAGCAAAACTCGTGAGCCTTAGATTGTGATGTGCAACACGAACCATCTATTTTGCAATGCATTTTTGTGATATCGCTCTTACGTATGTGTCGCTCTGGCACTCCGTGATAAGAAAATAAAAGATGCTCATAATCTACACCTTCCAGACTCTCGGCTATAGAGTCTCCTAATACTTTTATATACTCAGGGTTATTGTAAAAAGGCTTTACATCTGTAATTTTCATTTTTGGAAAATACTTAGCACGGAGTTCTTCTGCAAGTACTAAAATAGTCTCTGTAGTTGCCATTGCAAACTGAGGATATAATGGCATTAACAATACTTCATCTATGCCTTGATTGTGCAATTTTTTAAGCCCTTGTAGAATCGAAGGTTTTCCATATCGCATTGCAATCTCAACAGGTAGCTTTGTATTGCCTTGTACTTTTTGTTGTAACCTTTGTGTAAGAACAATAAGCGGAGATCCTTCTTCCCACCATATTTTACTGTAAGCTTCTGCACTTTTTTTTGGTCTTGTATTAAGTACAATTCCTTTTACTAGCAGTGCTCTTGCGGCATATGGCACGTCTATCACGCGCTCATCCATTAAGAATTCTCCTAAGTATTTTTTTACATCTTTTGGATCTGTACTATCTGGAGACCCCAGATTGACTAACAAAACTCCTTTGTTCATTTTTTAGCGATTTTTCTGCAACAAAAATACAGTTTGTAACACATTTGTTTTCATTCTTAGTATAAGAGTTTGTGATAGAGGTATTAGATTTTGTTACGCTTTCGCGAAAGCGTATATATTACTACCTCAAACTCATTAAATATTTTTTAGGTGTCGTACCAAATTTCTTTTTAAACGCTGCAATAAAATGACTCGCTGTGCTATAACCTACTTTTAAACCTACTTCATTTACATTATGTGAACCCGTTTCCAAAAGTTGTCTAGCAACTTCCATTTTATAATCAAACAAAAAACTAAAAACCGAATCTCCATAAATCTGCTTAAATCCTTCTTTGAGTTTATTAAGTGAGAGATTGATCTCGTCAGAAAGTTCTGTTAGTGTAGGTGGATTATCCATACGAGCAATCATTATTTGTTTTGCCCGCTTTATTTTCTGTACATTTTCTTCATCTACAAGAAAGGGACATTGTTCTATATCTGTATCTGCAGGGCGATTAAAGTAAAGACTTAACAATTCATAGCTTTTTCCTTTAAAATACAATTCTTGAATACTTGGGTGTAAATTAAAATTCATTAATTGATTAAGTGCAATAGCCATACTAGGAGATATACTCCCGTCTTTATAATATTTACGGTTTTTATTTTCACCACTTAAGAAATGGATAAAATTTGCCTCGCTTGAAAATAAATTGTGAAATTTCTTAATGGAGGTCAAAACAGTAACTAACCACGTTTCGGCTGCGAGTTCCAGGTTCATTGGTAAATCACGCTGTGGGTTATAAAGTAACAAGGAGTTCTCATCTTTAATAGATAACTGATATGCTCCATTATTAAAATTAAATACTGCCGAACCTTTAATGCAAAAATGAAATTGTATAAAACTACTATTAACCTCTCGTACTACTTGTTGTGTTTCTATAGTATTGTTATCAAAACGCAAGACATAAAATCCTTCTTCTATTCTTGTTTCTTGTATTAAACTTTGAGCGTTATTTTCTTTTGACATCTCTATCTTCAATTGAATCATTCTATTTAGAACCACTCTAAATAGAATGATTGATATGTTGTTGTTACTAGCAGTAAAAGCAGTAGCTATAGCAAATTTAGCTCATATTAATTAAACGCAACACTTATCCCGACACAAATGATACCGATAGCGTTATTTTTTAAAGTGTAGGTTGAATATTTTTGCGTCGCTTCAAAGAAGAAAATCCTTTTGATAAGAGAACAACAGTTTTATGCCATAGGCCTGAGCTACAAAAAAGCCGATGCCACTACTCGTGGTCATTTTGCTATAGATGAAAATGCTCAAATAGCTATTTTAAAAAATGCTAAAAATGCAGGAGTAACAGCACTTACCGTGATCTCTACCTGTAATCGCACCGAGCTATATGGTTTTGCTCCAGACGCGACTACTCTTGTAAAAATATTGTGTGAACACACTCACGGTACTATAGAAGAGTTTTTAGAAGTAGCCTATCTGTATAAAGAAGACGATGCGATTGCACATCTCTTTAAAGTAGGAACTGGTCTTGATAGTCAGATTTTAGGAGATTTTGAAATCATAGGACAGCTTAAAATAGGTTTCAAGAGAGCAAAAAAATATGAGCTTATTAATCCTTTTATGGAGCGTCTCATTAATTGCGTCATACAAGCCAGTAAACGTATTAAAAATGAGACCGAAATATCTAGTGGGGCAACCTCTGTAAGCTTTGCTGCAGTTCAGTATATTATGGCACGTGTGCCTTATATTTCAGAAAAGAAAATATTGCTTTTTGGAACAGGGAAAATAGGGCGAAATACGTGTGAAAATTTAGTAAAACATACCAAGAATGAACACATCACACTTATCAATAGAACGAAAGAAAAGGCAGAAAAAATAGCGGGTAAGTTTAACTTACTCGTTAAAGACTATGCAAATATAGAAAGTGAGATCGCAACATCTGATGTACTCATTGTGGCCACCGGAGCTCAAAAACCTACGGTGAGTAAAGCAATCTTACATACTAAAAAACCATTACTCATACTTGATCTCTCTATTCCTAAAAATGTTTCGGAAGATGTACAGGAGATAGAAAGTGTTACTCTTATCCATCTGGATCAACTATCTAAAATGACAGATGCCACATTAAAGAGAAGACAAGGATATATACCACAAGCGCAAACTATTATTTCAGAAATTATAGACGAGTTTGATATTTATTTACAAACGCGCAAGTTTGCCCCAACCATAAAAGCACTCAAATCAAAATTACAAGAGGTTCATAGCTCAGAGCTTGATAATGTGCGCAAAAAGACTCCCGATTTTAATGAAGCATCTGCCACAGCAATGAGTGAGAAGATCATACAGAAAATCACCAATCAATTTGCACATCATTTACGCAATGCAAATGGAAATACAGAAGAAAGTTTAGCACTCATTAAATCTATTTTCCAATTAGACAATATTGATGAGTAAAACCATACGCATAGGCACACGCGATAGCGAACTTGCATTATGGCAAGCAAAAAAAGTGCAGTCACAATTAGAGGTGCATAATTATAAAACAGTACTTGTTCCTGTAAAATCTACTGGAGATATTATTTTGGACAAACCGCTGTATGAACTAGGCATCACAGGGATTTTCACAAAAACATTAGACATAGCAATGCTCAATGGAGATGTCGACATTGCAGTACACAGTATGAAAGATGTGCCCACAGCACTTCCCATAGGCATTGTACAAGCTGCTGTACTTGAGAGAGCCGCTACAGAAGATATTCTAGTATATAAAACCATTCCAGACTATACCCAACAATGTACCATTGCCACAGGAAGTTTGCGACGTCAAGCACAATGGCTACATCGTTACCCACATCATAATACCACAGATATAAGAGGTAATGTAAACACACGTTTACAAAAACTAGTAGAGAGCGATTGGACCGGAGCTATTTTTGCAAAAGCAGGATTAAAACGTATTAATGTCCTTCCAGAAAACTATGAAGTATTAGACTGGATGACTCCAGCACCAGCACAAGGAGCAATGCTTATAGTGGCAATGGAAGAAGACCAATATTCCCTAACGGCTTGTGCAAAATTAAATCATAAAGAAACAGCCTTGTGTACCCATATAGAACGTGAGTTTTTAAGAATACTAGAAGGCGGTTGTACTGCTCCCATAGGAGCTCTGGCAACTATTTCTGGAGACGAAGTGCATTTTAAAGGTGTTCTTTTTTCTTTAGATGGAAAAACTAAAATTGAAGTATCGCACATTGTTTCTCATCAAAATGCTATCGGATTTGGGACAGATTGTGCTCTTGAGATATTAGACAATGGAGGCAGAGCATTAATGAAGGAGATAAAAAGTCAAATTAATAAAAAATAGTCATCTCGAGCATAGCGAGAGATCACACATCTAGCTCTATGACCGTATTATCTACAAAAAAACTAGTGACAAACCAGCAGGAGTTATTGCTCAACGCAGGTTTAAGCTATGTAGATTATAATGCAATTGAGATTGAGTGTATTGCTTTTACGCTTTCGCGAAAGCGTGAAAACATCATTATCACAAGTCAGAACGGAGCAAGAAACTTTTTAAATAAAATAAAAACAGACATAGATAGTATTAAAAACTGTTTTGTTGTAGGAAATAAAACAACAGCTCTTTTAGAAAAAAATGACCTAAAAGTGACTAAAACTGCTCAAAACGGACAAGAATTAGCTCATTTTATAGTAAAAAACTACAAAAATGAATCATTTACATATTTCTGTGGCAAACAACGTAGAGACGAATTACCTCAGATATTAAAAAATGCTAATATAACTTGTGAAGAGGTTAAAGTATATGAAACACATTTAAACAAGCAGATTTTTAATCGTACGTTTGATGGAGTATTGTTTTATAGTCCTAGTGCAGTTCAAGCCTATGTTGCAAACAACAATACAGAAACAATAGCTTTTTGTATAGGAGAAACAACAGCACAAACGGCTAGAACATTTTTTAAAAAAACCGTTGTATCAAATGCAACAAGCATAGAAAGCACGATAGCAAAAGCGATTAAGTATTTGGCTACTGGCGGTTAGCTATTGGCTGTTAGCTGTTAGAGGTATAGGATTGAATTTTATGACACCAAAAAAAGCTAAAGACTAAAAGCAAGTAGCTAATAACCGTTTGCTGTTGGCAAGATGAGGTATTAAATTATGGAAATTGTGATACACAAAAATTAAAAAGCTAAAAGCCAAGACCCAAAAGCTAACAGCTAAATTATGAGAATTTATAAAAATTTAGAAATCTGGAAAAACGGCATTCAAGTCGTTAAGTACATTTATGCTCTTGCTCAAAAACTTCCTCAGTCTGAAAAATTTGGGCTTAAAAGTCAAATGTCACGTGCTGCCGTATCAATCCCTAGTAATATCGCAGAAGGATGTAGTAGAAATAGTGACATAGAGTTTAAACGATTTTTAGAAATTGCTATGGGTTCTTTATTTGAAGTTGAAACTCAAATAACTATTTGCGAAGAATTAAATTATTATACACACGAAGAGACAAAAGAAATCAAAACACTTCTTACACAAGAAGCTAAAATGATAAATAGTCTCATAACTAAAATAAAAACAGCTAAAGGCAAGTAGCCATTAGCCACCAGCTATATTATGATAAAAAACGACCTATTCTTACGAGCATTAAAAGGCGAAACTGTAGAGCGCCCTCCGGTATGGATGATGCGTCAGGCAGGAAGATATCTTCCAGAATTTATGGAGATAAAAGCAAAGTATGATTTCTTTACACGTTGTCAAACTCCTGAGCTTGCCAGTGAGATTACTGTACAACCCATAAGACGTTATGGTATGGATGCTGCCATCTTATTTTCTGACATTCTTGTGATACCGCAAGCAATGAATATTGATGTAGAGATGAAACCCAACATAGGACCGTGGTTACCCAACCCTATTAGATCTGCAAAAGATGTAGAGCAAGTTATTGTTCCAGACATTAATGAGACGCTTGGTTATGTAATGGATGCCATCAAAATGACCAAGGAGAAACTCAATGATGAAATTCCATTAATAGGTTTTGCTGGCTCTCCGTGGACTATCCTTTGCTACTGTGTGCAAGGACAAGGCTCTAAGAATTTTGATAAGGCAAAAGAATTTTGCTTTACGCAACCACTGGCCGCTCACGCTTTACTTCAAAAAATCACAGACACTACGATTGCATACTTAAAGAAAAAAGTAGAAGCAGGTGTAAATGCCGTTCAAGTTTTTGATAGTTGGGGAGGTATGCTCTCTCCTGTAGATTATCAAGAGTTTTCTTGGCAATACATCCAGCAAATTATTGATGCACTTAAAGAGAATGCGCCAGTAATTGCTTTTGGAAAAGGATGTTGGTTTGCCCTTGATACAATGGCAAAATCTGGCGCCTCTGCTCTTGGGGTAGATTGGACCTGTTCTGCAAGAAATGCGCGTTACTTAACTGGAGGTAATATCACCTTACAAGGTAATTTTGACCCCACACGTTTATTTTCTCCACCTAACGAAATCAAACGTATGGTACACGAGATGATTAACGCTTTTGGCAAAGACAAGTATATTGTAAATCTAGGTCACGGCATTTTACCTAATATCCCTATACAAAATGCAGGAGCTTTTATAGAAGCTGTCAAAGAATATAAAGCATAATGAAACTGGGCTCCATCATAAGATCTATGGATTTTAAAAAACTATGGAGCTTGTTTTGGTTATGTATAATACCAATTTAGTTATAATATGAGTCTTATTTGTTGTATATTAGAGGATGGGAAAATCATCAAAACTTGTTGTCTTAGAGAGCGATCAAGAGCTTATTAAATTAAAAGGTCTGTAAACGGACTTAAAGTCAGAGAAACGGATAGAATGTTTGCGTTTATTAAAATCAAAAAGGTTTTCAACTCAAGAGGAGACTGCTGATTATCTAGGCATTAGTAGGCAAACGATTGTACGTTGGATTACGGCCTATAATCAAG
>CALKZS010000031.1 GCA_938002835.1 uncultured Dokdonia sp.
TACTTCCCAATACAGAAATTTGCAAAAATATTTCCAAGCAACTCATCATTAGTAACTTGTCCGGTAATCTCTCCAAAATGATATAAGGCTTCTCTAATATCTATAGCCATAAGATCTCCAGAAAGATCTGTATCTAGTCCATACTGTACTTTTTCTATTTCTTCTAGTGCTTTAAGTAGAGAATCATAGTGTCTTGAATTTGTGACAATGGTTTCATCATTGCGCAATGCACCCGTATTTACAAACTCTAAGAGTTTTGTTTTAAGTTCATCTACACCAGTATTTTCTTTGGCAGAGAGAATATGTAGGTTTGGAATTTGAGATGTAATATTTATGATATCTTCTTTAGACACCTGATCTACTTTATTAGCCACTACAATAAGTGGCTTGAGAGGAAACTTGTTTTTTATTTTCTCAATCTCTGTTTTAAATTTTATAGCATCTGAAAGAAATTCATTTGCGCTAAATAATAGCATAACAACTTGCGCTTGTTGTATCTTCTCAAAGGTTTTTTTTATACCTAAACCTTCAATAACATCAACAGTCTCACGAATACCTGCAGTATCAATAAAGCGAAAACCAATACCACCAATAGAAAGTTCGTCTTCTATCGTATCACGTGTGGTTCCAGCAATGTCAGATACAATAGCACGCTCCTCATTGAGTAAGGCGTTAAGTAAGGTAGATTTACCCACATTAGGTTCTCCTACAATCGCAACAGGAATCCCATTTTTAATCACATTACCAGTAGCAAAAGAGTCTATAAGACGCTTTAGTACTTTAGTGATTTTTGCAATGAGTTCTTTAAATTGAGAACGATCTGCAAACTCAACATCTTCTTCTGAGAAATCAAGTTCTAGCTCTATGAGGGAGGCAAAATTGAGTAACTCTTGACGTAGTTGAGCAATCTCATTAGAAAAGCCACCACGCATTTGTTGCATTGCAATCTGGTGTGAAGCTTCGTTGTCACTAGCAATAAGATCTGCCACGGCTTCTGCCTGGCTGAGATCCATTTTACCATTTATAAAAGAACGTAATGTAAACTCACCAGCTTTTGCTGCACGACATCCAGATCGCAATAATAGTTGTATAATCTCTTGTTGTATATAACTAGAACCGTGACAAGAGATCTCAACTGTGGGTTCTCCTGTATATGAGTTTGTACCTTTAAATAAGGAGACTAAAACTTCATCTATAGTGCGTTCACCATCCATTATATGACCTAGGTGAATGGTATGAGTTTTTTGATTTGTAAGTATTTTATCACTTACAGATTTAAAAATAGAGGAGCATATTGTTATAGCTTCTATACCAGAAACTCTTATAACTGCTATTGCTCCAGCTCCCGCAGGACTAGCCAAAGCTACAATGGTATCATTTACATTCATTATCACAAAATTAAACAAACGTGTAACATTTATTTGATTTTAGCTACATATAAGCATCAATCAAAAAAATCAATATTATGGAACTTGTACATCAACCCACTTACACAAGAGAAGATAGAACACTTCTTGCACTTACACACTTATCACAATTATTAGATTATTTTACAGGAATAGGAGGGACTATTGGCCCACTAGTTTTATGGTTAGCAAATAAAGATCGTGTGATAGATATGGATGAGCACGGTAAGGCCATTATAAACTTCAGAATAAGTAGTTTTATATATGCATTATTAAGCATACCTGCTATATTCATTTTTGGATTAGGGATTATAACCTTATTAGGAGTTGTCGCTTTAGGAATTATACTTCCTATTGTAAATGCTGTAAAAGCTTCAAATGGTGAAAAACCTAATTATTATATAAGTATCCCTTTTTTAACCTAAGCGTTACGTAAGTACTTTTTATCCATCCAAAACGTACCAAATGGGATAAAAGAACTTAGCACTACAATGCCTAATGTTTTGTTATCCCATTTTTGATGTTTTTTCATTAAAAAAGCCATTGCTATAAAAGCTATAGTAAGCATCCCGTGTGTCATTCCAATAACTTTATTAGGATATCCATTTTCCCAAATATACTTGAGTGGCATTGTTACAAAGAGAATAAGTAAATAAGAAATTCCTTCTAAAAGACTAAGTATTCTAAAGGTTTTAAGCATATCTCTAAATTTTTGGGCAAAGATACTACTTGGAGTAATTCTGCTTTCGCGAAAGCGAAAAAAAACGATATCTATATTATCATAATATAGTAATACCTATTATCTATGATTTAAAAATAAGTATCAGAAATAGGTAATAGCAATTTGGTAAGTATACAATTTGACTATTGTCGCGTCTTATTTATTACTTATAATTATTTTAGTTTATTTAATTTTATGTTTAAAGAATCATTGCTTATCACTAGTTCTTCATTAATAAATTCATATTTCATTTTTAATATCGATTCCATTTTTATTGAATCAGGGTTTAAAACATAACTACTTTATATTTACTTAATTTATTTATCCACTTTGGTCCGTCTGAATTATTAAATAGAGGAGGTTTTTTTATGAAGTAATCATAAAAAAGTGTAAACTCAGAAAGGAATACATATAGCGCAATGATTGTTAATGTCATTGGCATCCTTATGGCACTAATCTCATATGCAAAATCAAGTATAAGAATGTTTATCATTATAGATAAAGAAAGCTAAGTTCTAAAAAGAATATGATTTACTATTGTGTTTTTAAATTCCGTCCACGCAGTATTTGATGCAAAAGCTATAGCAGCTACAGTTGTAATTCTAGTAGTTGAGTTTTTTGATCTTTTCAAGTACTAAGAACCAATTCAGATAGTTCTGCAAGTATTTAGTAGCTACTCCGTTAAATGAAGCTAAGAATTTTCGTAGTCTCATATCCATATTATTAACATTTTGCACGTGATAGACTTTTTCTACTGCTCATTGCTGTACCCTGATAATAGGCAAAACAACTAGCGAGTTATCTTGTCTTTCTTTTTGATTTTATACTAGAATTTACCGGTAGTGTCACTAATTTTTTTTTGCATCCATTACATAAATAGTGTTGTACTTCTTTGAGTTTACGATTGGCACGAATACGAGTGCTATGACAATGAGGGAAAGTAACAACTTTATCTTCTCTAGATGTTATTAAAGATGAGGACTCAGTAGAGATAGCTAGTAAACTAGAAACTATTTCCTGCTGAGTGGAAATATCTGAATTCACAAAAAAAATCTTTAAAATCATCGGGTATCATATCTCTTTAAGTTTAAAACAAAAAAAATACATATCTAGATTAGAACTTAGCTAACAAAAAAATAATGTTTTGCGAAAGCAATATAACGAGCAACATAATATTGAAATAAAAGCACCAGGCGATATTTTTATTGAAGAACTAAAAGCATATATTTATAAAAAATTAAATAATGCTTTACTCAATCAAGATAGTATAGCCGATAAAAGCGAGAGACATAATAGAAAAGAATCTTAATCTGTTAGTAAAGCAGGTCGCATTAGAGGTTGGTTTTTCTCACAGCGCATATTTTTCTAAAATATATGTAGAACGCTTTGGTAAAAAACCTATAAATGTAAAAAATAAATCTTGGTGTATTTATTAGATTTTATGTAGTAACCAAACTATTTTAAAAAAGACAGGATGATTGATATTACTAATAAAGTAGCGCTTATAACAGGAGGGAGTAAAGGCATAGGACTTGCAATTGCTAGTGCTTTACTATCTCAAGGAATGCGTGTTGCAATTACCAGTAGAAATGGTCAAAATGCTCAAAAAGCAGCAACTAGAATCCATACAGATACTTCAAAAATCATTGGTATAGAAGCAGATGTAAGAGATTTTGAAAGTCAAGCAGCAGCTGTTAAAAAAATATTGGCACATTTTGGGCAGTTAGATGTACTTGTCGCAAATGCAGGTTTGGGACACTTTGCATCTATCTCTGAGCTTACTCCAGACCAATGGAATGAAACTATAGATACTAATCTTACGGGTGTTTTCTATTCTGTAAAAGCATCTCTAGATGCTATAAAAGCTTCAAAAGGCTATATTTTTACAATTTCTAGCCTTGCAGGAGCAAACTTTTTTGCAAAAGGAACTGCATACAATGCTAGTAAATTTGGACTTACAGGTTTTACTCAAGCATTAATGTTAGATCTGCGTCAAGATGATGTAAAAGTAACTACCATTATGCCAGGATCTGTGAGTAGTCATTTTGGAGGGCGTTCTCCAGAAGATGGTAAAGACTGGCGTATACAACCAGAAGATATAGGGCAACTTACTGTAGGTTTATTAAAAATGCATCCACGTACATTGCCTAGTAAGGTAGAAGTGAGACCTACAAAACCACCTGTAAAGTAAAATTTATAAATATATAGTGTAAAAAAATCCCTTTATACATTGTGTATAAAGGGATTTTTTATGATTATACTTTAATAATGATCTTAGTATTCATTAAGAGCTTTTACATAAATACGTAGTTCATCTTCATTTGCTTTTTTGTGTATATTTTTTATAAGAGAGAAAAAATAATGCAAACTCTCTTCTGGAGTACTTTCTAGAGCAGTGACCTCTGAGATTATTTCTTCATCTTCACCTTCTATATCCTCATCTTGAGGAACTGGTATGTTAAAAGTACCGTGTTCTTCTATATGCTCTGCTGCTAGTCTTGTTGCTTTTGCTAGAAGCGGTAATTGCTCTGTGATTGTATATGGACGCAATGCTTTAAGATCGTCTATAATAGTATTTGTTATAATACCATTTTGTGCAACATCGGCTATGAGCTTTTTGACTAAATTTACAGCTTTACTATCTTGAAGTGCATTCATTGCTATTAAATGTTTTTAAAAATTAGGATTGAATAGATACAAAAATAGGATTTTGTGAGACTTCTAGCTACTATTTTTTAGTTTAAATTAGTCGTATGTTTAATCACTAATTAAGCTCAATGAAATTCATCAATTGTAATTTTTAATCCGACAAAAAAATGAGCTATAAAATAGGACTCAATGGTTAATATTAGTATAAAGAGTACTGATTGTAACTAAACAATGATGTGTACTTAAGAATGTAAACATTAAACCTTATAAAATAATATAGGTATTCATAGATGAGTAAACGTGCTTTAAAAAAACAATTATCAGAACTAGATAAAGATGCTTTAGAAGAGCAAATTATGGAGCTCTATGAACGTATTCCAGAGGTAAAAATATATTATAATTTTGTATTTAACCCAAAAGAAGATAAGCTGGTTGAAGAAGCAAAAATCAAGATAAGTAATGAGTATTTTCCTACTAGAAGAAAGCGTCCTCGCAAACGTAGATCTATTGCTCAAAAATACATTAAGCATTTTAAAACACTAGGAATGAATCCTGTATTGCTTCTAGATATAATGTTATATAATATCGAGATAGCCCAAATATTTGCTCAAAACTCAACACCACAACCGGATGCCTTTTACAAAAGTATGCTTACTTCTTTTAAAGAAATAATTCAATATGCAACGTACCATCACTTGCTAGAAGGCAATGCAAGTAGGGTAGAAGGTATTGTTTCTCTTACAGAAGAACAAAAATGGCCTAATGCATCCCTTTTTGATCAAGCTGCAGACTCATAAACGATTTAATATATCTTTGTAATGAAATTTTTAAAAACGGTAATATTTCTTTTAACAACTATAAATTGCTATTCTCAAAATTCAAATTTTAGAAAGGCCATCCTTAAAAGTGATCTAATTATTGTGAGTACTAATTTTACTTATGATACCATTAGATCAAATGATTTTTCTAAGGAAATCTATCTGAAAGTTAATAAGATTAATAGAGTATTAAAAAACAACCTACCAATAACTCTAGACAGTTTAAAAGCAACAGTCCTTCAAGATGGAGAAGATTTTTATTCTGGGATATATGACGGTAGTAGTGGAGATTGTATAGAAATGATTGATGTGATTGAAGAATATAAAATTTACTATAACGTTTTTTTTCTTAAGAAAGAAAACGACACCTATATAGCTTATTTAATTTTTAAGGATATTCCATCAGATCAATATATAAACTACACTAAACAAATTGAAACTCTTTCTGATATTGAATCAATAAGTAATACACAGCAGCGATTTGAAAAAACGTTAGACTGGTTTATAAATAATGGTATAATGCCAGATACAGATTTTATAGACTTTTATAAACAAGAAGGTTTAATTACTAACGATATTCAATATTCTGATCTACAGTATCAAGAAGCCTTAAAATTATTTAAAAATGGTAATAAGGCCTTGTTGCCAATGATAAGAAATAAACACTTCAAAGAAATAAAAGCTCATTATGTTCAAATAATGGAAGAAATCAGTAAAAAACGTGATCTAGACTATAGTGATTTTTATAATTTTTCTAAATCTGCAGATGCTGTAACTAATGATTTTAATAATGAATATGAGTCTATTAACACTATTATAGATGATCTTTTAACTAATACCTGCTATAGCGATTACAAGAAAGAGGCAATAATGGAACATCTTTTAAAAATCGTTAAAAACTGGAAAGATCCTAATCAAGAGTAATTATTCATATACATTTTTGATTAACTTATGGACGATTCTCTGTTTTGTTTAAAAAAAGTGTAAAATGAGTATAGATTTATGAGGTTACGCTTTCGCGAAAGCAGAAAAATCCCTTAGTTTTGCAAAATTGACTTTTAACTGAATAAAAAAGAAACCTTTTGAGCGACAACATACAGGTAGAAATCACCCCAGAGAAGGAATTATACGACTATCAACTAAAGGATCTTGAAGCTGTTTTTAGCATAATAGAACGCTCTCCTGAAGATTATAATTTACTATATCAACTCCCAACAGGTGGAGGTAAAACAGTCATCTTTTCTGAAATAGTACGCAATTATATAAAGCGAACTAACAAAAAAGTAGTGATTTTAACACATCGTATTGAACTTTCTAATCAAACTTCTAGAATGCTTGGTGAGTTCAAAGTGCCTAATATGATCATAAGTAGTGATGTAAAGACTCTTGATGGTGCAAAAGATTATATGTGTTATGTAGCAATGGTAGAAACCCTTACTAATAGACTACAGGAAGAGCAAATGGTAATGGATGATGTAGGTCTTGTTATTATTGATGAGGCACATTACAATTCTTTTAGAAAGCTCTTTAGTTATTTCAGTAAGTCATTTATTCTAGGTGTTACAGCTACTCCTTTGAGTTCTAATATAAAGTTACCTATGAAAGATAACTATGATGAGCTTTTAATAGGGGAGAGCATCCCTGCATTAATTAAGAAAGGATTTTTATCTAAAGCAGAAACTATTAGTTACAATGTAGGGTTAAGCTCATTAAAATTGGGAATTAATGGGGATTATACTGTAAAATCATCAGATATATTATATACAGATAGTGCAATGCAGCAAAAGTTGCTAGAAGCCTATGAAGATCAATCTAAAGGAAAGAAAACACTTATTTTTAATAACGGTATAAATACTTCTCGTTATGTATATGAAACTTTCAAAATGGCTGGTTATGATATAAGACATCTTGATAATACTAATAGCGCAAAAGAAAGGGTAGAAATATTAGACTGGTTTAAACACACTCCAGATGCTGTATTAACTTCAGTTAGCATACTTACTACGGGCTTTGATGAACCTACGGTAGATACAATTATATTAAATAGAGCTACAAAATCACTTACATTGTATTTTCAGATGATAGGTCGTGGTTCTCGTATTACCTCAACTAAGAAAAATTTTAAAGTATTAGATTTGGGTAATAATGCAGCTCGTTTTGGTCTTTGGGAAGCTCCCATAGACTGGAAGGAGATATTTGCATATCCAGACTTCTATTTAGAAAGCCTTATTGCAGATGAAGAGATAGAGCGCAACTTCACTTATATAATGCCACCAGATCTTAGAAAAGAATTTGCAAATACTGAAAAGATATTTTTTGATATTAAAAAGGAATACAAAAAGGTAATTGCTGCTGGACAAAAAGCCAAAACAGCCCTAGATAATGCAATAGAACAACACGCTTTAATGGTGGTAGATAATAGTGAGGATGTTTTTGACGCACGTATTCTAGCTCGTAAATTAAAAGAAGATATAGCATATCGTGTGAGGCAGTACTCATATAGCATTATGAATAATACTCACAACTATAGGGACTGGTTACAAGAAGATTACGAGCGCAAGTTAAAGCTTAGGATTAATCAAATATGTAGAGAAAGAGATATGTAAATCTGTAAACTGTTTATAAATTTATAAGTAAACGAAAAGAATAGTCCCAATAGTAATAATCTATTTAACGTGAGTTCGATTTAAGGGATGCCTAAATTAGGTAAAAATCTTTGTAATTAGATAGAAGGTTTTTTGTCTAAGAAAGAATAAGCAGTTAATCCTGAGATCAAGTTTCCTAAAAAGTTATCAAAAGAACGATGTCTAAAGAGTTCCATTTGACAAGTATTTTTCAAGCCATCATTTACAGATTCTATGATTGCTTTTTTTCTTAAGTAAATTTTACACATAAAATCAAGGGCTTTCTTTTTCATATTTTTTCTGACTTTGGTTACTAAATGTATTCTATAAACAAATAGTCTATCAAATACGTCTTTTCCTAGATAACCTTTATCGCCATAGATCTTTCCAAAGACTTTATCGTGAAAGCTTTTGTTTTTTAAAGGATATCTATCATCTACATTAACGTGAGTTCGATATAAGAAAACAAGATAATTATTTGATTATTAGGTGTTTTATGTCCTTGTTACTTGTTGTTTATTGAAATGTAAGTCAGATTTTACGTTTTTAGTTAATTAAAACTCATTTTTTATAATCAAAATAAACTTGTAAGTTGATTTATTTTATAACTAATTGATATACAGTAAGTATTATATCGAACTCACGTACATTAGCCTTAGTAATCATAAAATAAATGATTTGATCTTTGTCATTACAAACTATGTGGAGTTTAAAGCCGTAGAACCAACCCTGTGTTCCATAACTTTTTTGTGCAATACCTTTAAAGACCTTATTTTGTTTTTCTCTTTTGTAATGACACAATTTTAGTGTTGTAGAATCAATAAAAGAGATGCCTGAACATTTACCTAATCTATGCATCTTTAAATAAACAGCCAGAGGCTGTGTAACTTGTTTTTGTAATTCTACAAATCGATTATAAGAGACAAGGTCAGAAGAGAAATCAGTCATATGTTTACAAACATAATAAAGGTAAAAGTGTTTTAGGTTTTTGTAGGATTTAAGACGAAAAATAACCATAATAGTCATTACTTCACTTTTACTCATTTTAGATTTCTTTTCCTTGTTTTGATCTTTAGATCACTTGTGATGCTATTTTTAATTAAAACAGCATCAAATTCTTTGGTAAAATCATCTAGGTTACAGAAAATTTCAATAATCTTACCATCAGAAATCATAGCAGAAACTTTAGATATACAATTAAAAATCAGCACTTTAATTTACTGAATTTTCTACTTTTTTCAATGATAAAAATCAACTTTCTTACATCGAACTCACGTGATATTAGGGATTACCTAAGCTACGCCTCGACGATCCCATAAAGCTCCGCTTTGAAAATAAATCACCCTGAAGAAAATGCTTGAGCGAGCTCAGACATTTTCTTCAGGGTGATTTATTTGCTTGTGACCGCGAAGGGATTCGAACCCCCAACCCTCAGAGCCGAAATCTGATATTCTATCCAGTTGAACTACGCAGCCTTTTTTATATATAAAAGCTATATAATTGAGAGCTTAGCTTTTACAATAGTACTTATTGTTTTCCCATCTGCTTTTCCAGTGAGCTTTGCACTTACTTGCCCCATCACTTTACCCATATCTTTCATCCCAGAGGCTCCAGTTGCTGTAATTACTTCATCTACCACTACTGCTATCTCGTCTTCACCCAACTGTTCTGGCAAAAATTGAGTAATTACTTCTGCTTGTGCTAGCTCTGGTTCTGCAAGATCTGCACGTCCTTGCTCTGTAAAAATCGTAGCACTATCCTTACGTTGTTTTACTAGTTTCTGTAAAAGGGCTAATTCTTGTTGCTCAGAAAGATCTTCTTTTGCTCCACTTTCTGTTTGGGCAAGTAAGATCGCACTTTTAATAGCTCTCAAAGAGGTTAAAGCATTTTGATCTTTAGCTTTCATCGCCTCTTTCATTGCTGTCATTACTTGTGTAGATAAACTCATATGGTGTGTGTTTTACGCTTTCGCGAAAGCGTATATGTTTTTATTATAATTTTAAAGCTAAGATACATTTTTGAATATGTATTTTAAATAACTAAATAATGATAATTAAGGACTTTATTAAAATAAAAATCCCGATAATCTTTAAGACTATCGAGATTTATGGTAATCTTATACTAATATTAGTCTACATTATCGTGTAAAAATGAGTTATTACGACGTAATTGCACCTCATCATTATCATCTGTAGATAGACTTGTTCTGGAAATACTATTTTCTTTAGAAGGAGCATCTTCTAGATCAATTCCCATACGTTTATATGCGGGTTGCTTTTCTATATCGTCTATGCGAGATTGATTGTGTTTAAACTTATAATTAAACTCTTTCATCTTACGTTTACGCTCCTCTGCACGATCTACAAGCAGTTTTGAGATAGGGCTATTCATAGGGTCTATCTCTTCTTCAGAAAGTTTTTCTTCTGGAGAAGATTCTCTTATTATTGTCTCAAACACAATAGTTTCATCCTCATCTTCCTCTATACTTCCTTTGACTGGAGAAGCTGCTTCAAGTTGTTCTTCTAACTCCATATAATCTTCTAGATTATATGTGGTTTCTGATGTACTTGTCTGAATCTCCTGTCCAGATGTAATAGCTTCTGGAGTTTCATTTACACTATTATCAGTTAGAAACTCATCTTCTAGGCTATATGAAACGATTTCATTTTCATTTACTTTCTGCGAGGCTTCATTCTCTTTATTTACAATACTCTCTGTATGTAATGGCATATCAAAAAATAACATTCCATTAGTTGCTGGCTCTTCTGGCTGAGTTTCTTGTGGAGTATCACGTACTGTTGTATCAATAATCTCAAAATCTGATTCAGGTTGAGCTAGTACCTCTTCATATACTACATCTATATCTCTCAATACTTCTTTAGTGGGAGTAATATCCATTGACAATTGTTGCTCAGTCGAAGTCTCTACATTTGTCGTAGTAAGATCTGTATGATCTTCTTTAGAAATTTCAGGAAGTTTTGCTTCTAATTGTTTATTTATTTCTTCTTGTGTTTCTTTTAAAACAGCTTTTGTAAATATTCTTTGTTGAGAGGTCTCTATTTCATCAAGATCTAATGTGTGTATGATTTTTTCAGGCACTATTGGTTCCTGCACTATAGGTTTTGCTTCTGGAATCTCTACAGTGGCCTCTGGCATTAAATCTTGTTGCGCTTTTTGCTCTTCTTCTAGGGTATGAATTATTTTTTTTGTCTCTATATTTACAATATCGTTTTGCTGCTCTGGATTAAAACCTGTAGCGATAATAGTTACCGAGATAGCATCGCCAAGACCATCATCTTCACCTACTCCCATAATAATATTTGCACTATGACCTGCTTCTGCTTGAATATGGTCATTAATTTCTCCTATCTCATCAATAGTAATTTCATCACCTCCAGACACAATAAGAAGTAATACATTCTTTGCTCCTGTAATTTTATTATCGTTAAGTAATGGAGAGTCTAGTGCTTTTGTGATGGCTTCATTTGCACGACTTGTACCACTTGCTGTGGCACTTCCCATAATTGCAGTACCCGATTTACTCAATACTGTTTTTGCATCTCTAAGGTCAATATTTTGAGTATAGTGATGCGTTATTACTTCTGCAATACCTCTAGAGGCTGTTGCAAGTACTTCATCTGCTTTGCTAAATCCAGCTTTAAAACCTAAGTTACCGTATACTTCACGTAACTTATTATTATTAATAACAATAAGAGAATCTACTTGAGCACGCAAACGATCTACTCCTTTCTGGGCTTGATCGTTACGCATTTTTCCTTCAAACTGAAATGGTATTGTGACTATCCCTACGACTAGGATATCTAACTCACGTGCCATTTTTGCAATTACTGGCGCAGCTCCTGTACCTGTACCACCACCCATTCCAGCGGTAATAAAAATCATTTTGGTATTAGCACCCAGCATTTGCTTGATATCCATCTCGCTCTCTATAGCTGCTTGCTCTCCTACTTCAGGATTTGCTCCTGCACCAAGACCTTCGGTAAGTCCTACACCCAATTGTATCTTAATAGGTACGGTGCTATTTTCTAGCGCTTGTGCATCTGTATTACAAATAACAAAGTCTACACCTTTTATACCTTGTTGAAACATATGGTTAATCGCATTACTACCGCCACCACCTACTCCAATGACTTTTATAACATTGCTTTGGTTTTTTGGTAGATCAAATGTGATGTTATCAAACTGTGTCGTACTCATACTAATATATTTTTACCACTTTTCTTTACTATTCTATCTATATAGATGATGCTTTACTCTGCATTATCTAAGAAATCTTTAAACTTATCTGCCCAACGATCAAAAATGCTCTTTTTAGGCCTTTGTTGCTTTTTTGCTCTCGCTTCTTTTTCTTCTTCTGATACTTCATTAACAGTATCTGTAAAAGCTTGTTCTTCTTGAGAAATCACCTCTTCTTCTGGTGTACTATTATAAAAACCGTGCTCTAAGCTATTCATTACAAGACCTACAGCTGTTGCATATAAAGGACTTGTAGTATCGCTATCACTATCTCCAGCAAGATGCTCATTAGGATATCCTATACGAGTATCCATCCCTGTGATATATTCTACCAGTTGCTTTAAATGTTTTAACTGACTACCACCACCTGTTAGTACAATACCTGCTATTAATTTTTTCTTTTGTTCTTCGTGACCATAGTTTTTTACTTCAAGATACACTTGTTCTATAATCTCTACCACACGCGCGTGAATGATTTTAGAAAGGTTTTTAAGTGTAATTTCTTTGGGTTCACGACCACGTAAACCTGGTATAGAAACAATCTCATTATCTTTATTTTCCCCTGGCCAAGCAGATCCAAATTTAATTTTTAACAATTCTGCTTGTTTCTCTATAATAGAGCAACCTTCTTTTATGTCTTCTGTAATAATATTTCCTCCAAAAGGTATTACGGCTGTATGACGTATAATACCATCTTTAAAAATGGCAAGATCTGTAGTCCCTCCTCCTATATCAATTAATGCAACACCTGCTTCTTTTTCTTCTTGACTTAATACTGCATTTGCAGATGCTAATGGTTCTAAAGTAATGCGATCTAAGTTTAAACCAGCACTTTTAACACAACGACCTATGTTTCTTATGGAAGCAACTTGCCCTACAACTACGTGAAAATTTGCCTCTACACGACCACCATACATCCCTATAGGTTCTTTAATCTCACTTTGCCCATCTACTTTATATTCTTGAGGCAAAACGTGTATAATCTCTTCTCCTGGTAACATCACCAGTTTGTGAACCTGATTACATAATGCATCTATATCTTGTGCATCAATCACTTCTTCAGAATTATTACGTGTGATATAATCACTATGTTGTAATGATCTAATATGCTGTCCTGCAATACCTACCACAACATCTTGTATTTTAATACCTGAAACATCTTCTGCTTCTTGCACTGCTTGTTGAACAGACTGTATCGTTTGTGTAATATTATTTACTACACCACGGTGTACACCAAGGCTTTTAGATTTTCCAATCCCGAGAATCTCTACCTTATTGTACTCATTGTACCGACCTATCATTGCCACGATCTTAGTAGTCCCTATATCAAGTCCTACTGCGATATTTTGATTTTCCATACTCGTTTGTTCTTAACCTTTACAGCTGTATTCTTCTTTATAATTTTTCACACACTACCTGTCCTTTAAACTTAAGAGAGATAGATTTATAATTACCTAGGGTCTTGTCTTTAAGTGCTTTTTGATAAAACGCTTTATAATTTGAAAATCGTTCCTCCAAGGCCTTAACTTTACCTAATGTAATTGTATATGTTTGTTTTCTAGCTGAAAGCACATAAGCTCCGCTTTTGTATTTTTTTATTCCTATTATGTGTTTTGACAAGAAACTATCATTCTTAATAAAACTTGCCAAATCATACACTTGTGTACTATCTTTTTTTGTAATTCCAGACACAAGGGGCACGTGTGCAGAAAAATTTTGTGACAACGGCATTGTTTCTCCAGACGTATCCATATACACAGATGGGTTACCATTGATGCGTGCAATAGGTTTGCGCTGCTCTATGGTAACTCCTATTTGACCAGACATTGTAACATAAACATCTGCTTTCTTGACTATTGGATGGGCACTAACGCGCTTTTCCATCTCATTCAAAGCTATATTTTCTTTAGCCTTATTTGTACTATTTTCATTACTTACTATCAACAATTTATTAACGGTTTCTCTAGTAATAAAAGGAGCACTTTCATCTACAAAAGAAACAGTAACGTCGTGTACTTCCCTAGCCGCATTTCTACGTGTTGCAAATAGTGTCAAAAACACTATGACCCCAAGCACACAAAGCATCTTTATGTAATACCATTTAAGCTTCATCACGTAAATTTCCTGTCACTTTTAAAATTTCAACACCTATATCACCAGCACCCATCATTACAACAACTTTTTTATTTGATGCTTTAACAAGGGTTGTTAAGTTATTTTTTGTTGCTATATGCTTTCGCGAAAGCGTAATTTTTTCCAATAAAGCTTCACTTGTCACTCCTTCAATAGGCAACTCTCTTGCTGGATAAATATCTAATAATGCTACCTCATCAAAAAGCGATAATTCTTTAGCAAAATCTGTCATAAAATCTTGTGTGCGAGAGAATAAATGTGGTTGAAATATAGCCAGCACCTCTTCTCCAGGATACAACTCCTCTAAACTCTGACGTACCGCAGCGATCTCTGTAGGGTGATGCGCATAATCGTCTATCAAAATAAGGTTTTCTGTCTGGACGCGATAAGTAAATCTTCTATTTACACCAGTATAACTAGCTAATGCCGCTGGTAATTGTTCTATAGAAGAACCATATGCCATTGCCATTGCCATTGCCGTGGTAGCATTAAATAAATTATGTCTTCCAGGTAAATTTGTCTTAAGGTCTCTAAGTATTCCTGAGGGATGCTTGAGGTCAAAAATATACTTACCTCCCTTTACTTTAATGTTTTGCGCAGTATAGTCTGCATTATCTTCTATACCGATGGTAATTCCTTCAATAGGCAATCCATTTTTTACAAAACGTTTTTGAGTAGGAACAAGTGTTGCAAATTCTTTAAACGTGTTTATAAAATCTTCTTCATTATCATAAATATCAAGATGGTCTGGATCTATCGAAGTGACACATAAAAGATCTGGTTGTAATTGTAAAAACGAGCGATCAAATTCATCTGCCTCTACTACTACAACTTGATTTCCTTGTTGAATAAGATTACCATTATAATTATTAGTTATTCCGCCTATGAAAGCAGTAACAGGAGCTCCTGTTGCAGCTAGCAAATGTCCTAAAATACTAGAAGTTGTGGTCTTTCCGTGGGTTCCAGCTACTGCTAGACACTGCATCGTATGTGTAATCAAACCAAGTACTTCTGCTCTTTTTTTAATAGTATAGCTGTTATTTTGTAAACAAACCAATTCTCCAAAATCACTTGAAATAGCAGGTGTATACACAACTAATGTTTCTTCTTTATCACTACATACATCTAATACTTGAGCTCCTAAATCTGTATAATGAATAGCAATTCCAGCATTTTCTAAACTAGATGTTATTACAGAAGGTATCTTATCATATCCAGCAACATTTTTGCCTGCCTTTTTAAAATAAAAAGCAAGTGCACTCATTCCTATACCACCTATCCCAATGAAGTAAATATTCTGTATGTGATCTAAGTTTTTCATTCTATTTTATAAAATCAAGCATCCTTTTTAACACTGTTCTTTATCTCTTATTTTTTGCTATTAATTTTTCTACCTCATCTACAATGCGTGTTGTAGCATCTGGCAAGGCTAATTGTTTTATGTTTACACCCAATAATGAACGCTGACTCTCATTATTTAATAATTTTTCAAGAGTAGGTTCAAAATTTTCATCTAACGAACTTTCTTTAAGTAAAATCGCAGCTTGTTCTTTTTCTATAGCTTGTGCATTTTTGGTTTGATGATCTTCAGAGACATTAGGTGATGGAATAAAAACAGTTGCTTTCCCCACAATACATAATTCTGACACACTGCTTGCTCCTGCTCTTGAGATAATAACATCTGCTGCGGCATAGGCAAGATCCATTTGATCTATATATGCCATTACCTGCACATCATCTTGTTCAAGATGTTTATATTGATCATAATATAATTTTCCTGTTTGCCACAGTATTTGAACTCCCATTTTTTTAAAAAAAGGAATACTCTTATCTATCCATTTATTTATTGCTCTAGCCCCTAAACTACCTCCTATAACTAACACTACTTTTGAGTTATGAGAGAGATCATATTTTGCAAAAGCATCGTTACGTTTACTCGCAATATCCAGCAAATCTGATCGTACAGGATTGCCTGTTTTTATTATCTTATCTTTTGGAAAATAGCGATGCATTTCGTCATATGATACACATACCTTCTGTACACTTTTACTCAATAGTTTATTTGTTATTCCTGCATATGAGTTTTGTTCTTGTATTAAGGCTGGGATTTTAGCCCAAGTAGCTGTCTTGAGCAAGGGGCCACTTGCAAAACCGCCGGTACCTATAACCACATCTGGTTTAAATGATTTAATGATCCTACGAGATTTCCATAAACTACTTATGAGTTTTATAGGAAATAAGAGATTATCTATAGTAAGTTTTCGTTGTATTCCTGCAATCCATAATCCTTTGATTTCAAATCCTGCTTGTGGCACTTTTTCCATCTCCATACGATCACTCGCTCCCACAAAAAGAAATTGTGTGTCGGGATGACGACGCTGTATTTCTTTTGCAATGGCAATGGCAGGATAGATATGGCCTCCTGTTCCTCCTCCGGATACTATGACTTTATATGGTTTCACTAAGTACGTCTAATGGATTAAGTTCACTTTCTTCTTTTGTAGGTTCTGCTTTACGTTTTGCACTCACACTTAACACAATCCCTATGGCAAGGCAGGTCATCCATATAGATGTACCTCCACTACTTACTAAGGGTAGCGTTTGTCCTGTTACAGGAAACAATTCTACAGCAACTGCCATATTGATTAAAGCTTGAAAAATAATAGGAAGCCCTACTCCTATCACTACTAATTTTGCAAAAATAGTTTCTGCTTTATGGGCAATTACGGTAATTCTAAAAAGCAATAACATATATGCGATCATTATACCTCCAGCTCCTACAAGCCCCCATTCTTCTACAATAATGGCATAAATGAAATCTGATGATGATTGTGGTAAAAAATTTTTCTGAAGACTTTTTCCAGGTCCTTTACCTAACAACCCTCCAGAAGCGATTGCTATCTTTGCCTGTTCTATTTGATAGCTTGCATCTGCATCTACTTCGTCACTTGTAAAACTATCTATACGACTTATCCAAGTGTCTACTCTATTTGGGAATACACCTGGAAATGCTTTTGCTACCAACACAAAAAAAGCAAGTGCAACAATGCCTGTTAAAATAACAACCCCTAAATATTTTAATGGATACCCCCCTAAGAAGACAAGTGTCATCACCATCGTTGCTATAATTGCCGTAGTTGAAAAATTTGCTGGCAAAATAAGTGCCAGAACTGCTGCTACAGGTAACCACAAAGGCACAAGTGTTTCTTTAAAAGTGACCTCTTTGGTTTGAATTTTTGCAAGATACCTTGCCACATAAACCATCAAAACAACACCTGCAAACGTAGAGGTTTGAAAACCTATTCCTATGATGGGTATTTGTATCCATCTACTTGCATTTGCTCCTCCCATTGTTGTTCCTTGTGCTAGTGTTACAACTAATAAAACAACAACAATAGGTAACGCAATAAATGATAAACCTTTAAAATAATTATACGGTATTTTATGAACACCATATAACATCCCAAAGCCCAGCACGAGATGCATCCCGTGTTTTATTAAAAAACGTATCGTATTACCATCGCCTTTTATGTATGCAAGATTACTCGCAGCACTATACACAGGCATAAAAGAGAACAACGCCAGTAGAGCTACAATAGCCCAGATGAATTTATCTCCTTGTAATCCAGCAAATATGTCTTTTAAGTGGGTACTCAAAACCTTTTACTTTTTTTAAACTTTTATAATATGATATTGCTTTCGCGAAAGCGTATCACATCCCAATCGCCGATGGAACCAGTCAAACTTATTAGGGAATAAATTGTGACTGGTATGTTATCAGCTTTTTATTTATAAATCTCTCACCGCATTTTTAAACTGACGACCTCTATCTTCATAATTTTCAAACAAATCAAAACTTGCGCAAGCAGGAGATAGTAATACTTTATCGTCACGCTCTGCTATTTTATAGGCAATCTTTACTGCTTCTGACATAGAAGGTGTTTCTACAATAACATCAACCATATTTCCAAAGTGGCTCATCAACTTTGTATTATCAACACCCAGACAAATAATTGCTTTTACTTTCTCATTAATGAGTGGATATAGATCTCTATAATCATTTCCTTTATCTACACCCCCTACAATCCAAACCGTTGGAGCCGTCATACTATCTAGTGCATAAAATGTGGCATTTACATTAGTTGCTTTACTATCATTAATGTATTGTACATTATTAATTTTAAGCACTTGCTCAAGACGATGCTCTACACCTTGAAATCCTTCTAGACTCTCACGTATGGTTGCCTTACGAATACTTAGCAAGTTTGCTACTGTAGCTGCTGCCATAGCATTTTTAGTATTGTGTTTTCCTTTAATTGTTAGATTGCTGGTTGCCATTTTGAATGTGTTGTTATCTATTTGTATTACTAGGTTGTTATCTTCTATAAATGCACCATTTTCAAACTTCTTTTCTAGTGAAAATGGTAATAATTGCGACTTTACCGGATGTTTCTCAAGCCAGTCTACTGTTACAGGATCATCTGCATCATAGATGAGATAATCTGTTTCTTTTTGATTTGCCGCTATTCTAAACTTTGATGCGATATAATTTTCAAAATTGTTATCGTAACGATCTAAATGATCTGGTGTCACGTTTAATATAATTGCAATATGTGGTGCAAAATCTACCACACCGTCTAGCTGAAAACTACTAATCTCAAGCACATAAGTATCTAGATTCTGCTCTGATACCATCTTTGCAAAACTGTCTCCTATATTTCCTGCAATTCCAGGTTGTAATCCTGCTTGCTTAAGAATATGACCTGTTAACATTGTGGTGGTAGTTTTACCGTTACTTCCTGTAATTGCTACCAACGTTGCATCTGTATATTTTGAAGCAAATTCTATTTCAGATATTACAGGTATATTATTTGCAACAAGCTCTTTCACTATAGGAGTTGTATCTGGTATGCCAGGGCTTTTCATCACCACATCTGCATTTAAAATTTGAGATGTTGTATGCCCGTTTTCTTCCCATTTAAGACCTTGTTTATTTAACACTGTCTTATAACTATTCTTAATCTCTCCATAATCAGACACAAAGACATCATAGCCTTTTGCTTTTCCTAAGATTGCAGTACCTACACCGCTTTCTCCTGCTCCTAATATGACGAGTCTTTTATTCATTTTTTTGCTTTCGCGAAAGCGAATTATCTAATCTTTAATGTTATAATTGATAATACTGCCAACAGTATCCCTACGATCCAAAATCTTGTTACAATCTTACTCTCGTGTAATCCTTTTTTCTGATAATGATGATGTAATGGTGACATCAAGAAAATGCGTTTTCCTTCACCCGATTTTTTCTTGGTATATTTAAAATACCCTACTTGCAAAATCACAGACAAGCTTTCCATAAAGAACACACCACAGAGTATTGGAATGAGCCATTCTTTACGAGTTGCAATAGCAAGTACTGCGATAATACCCCCTATAGTAAGACTTCCTGTATCTCCCATAAATACTTGTGCTGGATATGCATTATACCATAAAAACCCTATAAGAGCCCCCACAAATGCTGCAATAAAAATGAGCATCTCACCACTTCCTGGTATATACATCACATTGAGGTAATCACTAAAAATGATATTACCAGAGACAAAGGCAAAAATGCCTAACGTGAGCACAACAATTGCACTAGTTCCTGCTGCTAGACCATCTATACCATCGGTAAGGTTTGCGCCATTAGATACTGCTGTAATAATGAATATCATTACTGGTATAAAGATGATCCAAGCATAATCCTTCCAATCTTCATTTATAGCCGTTAACACAACTCCATAATCTAACTCATTATCTTTTACAAAAGGAATGGTAGTCTTGAGACTCTTTACTTCTTTAGTAAATTTATCTCCTGCTTCTACTTGAGTAATTTCTAGTCTCTCTTTACCTACAGCAACTTTAATCTCTTCTTTTACTGTTATATCTGAATGAAAAAACATTGTAACTCCCACAATAATTCCTAGACCTATCTGACCTATTACTTTGTATTTTCCAGAAAGCCCATCTTTATTTTTTTCCATCTTCTTCTTATAATCATCTACAAAGCCTATGATTCCCATCCAAACCGTCGTAATGATTAATAAAATGATGTAGATGTTATCTAATCTAGCAAATAGAAGTACTGGAATTAATGTTGCTCCTATTATAATAAGTCCTCCCATTGTAGGCGTTCCAGCTTTTTCTGCCTGTCCTTCTAAACCAAGATCACGTATTTGCTCTCCCATTTGTTTACGTTGCAAAAACTTGATAATGCGTTTTCCGTAAATGGTGGAAAGTCCTAATGAAAATAAAATTGCAATCGCTGCCCTAAACGTACTGAATTGAAATAATCCTGCTCCTGGTAAATTGTAGGCTTCGTCTAGCCATTGAAAAAGATAATACAGCATTATTTATCGAGTTTTTTTAGGGTTTCTTTTACTATTTTAAAATCATCAAAATCAAAGCGCTCGCCTTTAATTTCTTGATAGGTCTCGTGACCTTTACCAGCAATTAGAATAATATCTCCTGCATTTGCTAGCTGACACGCCGTTTTAATCGCTTGCTTTCTATCTGTTATTGTTAGTATTTTTTTGTAGTGTTGTGGCTCTACACCGTTCTCTACATCTGCTATGATAGTCTCTGGATTTTCAGACCTTGGGTTATCACTTGTGAGTATTGCTTTTGTACTTAAAGCACTTGCTATGTGCCCCATTTTAGGTCGCTTTGTTTTATCACGATCACCACCAGCACCTACAACCGTAATAAGCTCTTCATTTTTAGTACGAATATCATTAATGGTTTCCAGTACATTCTTTAATGCATCTGGTGTGTGCGCATAGTCGACAATAGCCGTTATGTTTTGATCAGAAATCATATATTGAAATCTTCCTGACACACTTTCTAACTCACTAAGTAATTGTAAAGCTTCTATTTGAGTTAATCCCAGAAGCTCTGCTGTTGCAAATATGGCTAGTAAATTATAGGCATTAAAAGTTCCTATAAGTTTTACCCAAACTTCTTGATCTTGTACTTTAAGAAGTAGTCCAGAAAGTTGGCTTTCTAATATCTGCGCACGATAATTTGCATATGATTTTAATGCATAAGTGATTTTTTGAGCCTTTGTGTTTTGCAACATCACAGGGCCATTTTTATCATCTATGTTTACAAGCGCAAAAGCATCTTTAGACAGCTCATCAAAAAACTTCTTTTTTACATCGCGATACTCTGCAAAGGTGTTATGATAATCTAAATGATCGTGCGAGAGATTTGTAAAAATCCCACCTTCAAAATGCAATCCTTCAGTTCGTTTTTGGTCTATACCGTGAGAACTGACTTCCATAAAACAATACTCGACACCAGCCTCAGACATTTCTGCTAGATATTTATTTATTGTAATACTGTCTGGAGTGGTATGTGTTGCTTTATACACCTTTTTATCTACCATAATTTTTACAGTAGACAATAATCCTGTTTTATAACCCGCCCTTGTAAAAAGTTGATATAACAAACTCGCAATTGTAGTCTTACCATTAGTTCCAGTAATACCTATGAGTTGTAAGTTTTGAGAAGGATTGTTGTAAAAATTAGATGCCATTGTTGCAAGCGCACTTGAACTATCGGCCACTTTTACATAAGTAATTCCATTAATAATCTGTTCTGGCAGCTCTTCACAAACAATAGCAATTGCACCTTTCTCTGTTGCTTTCTTAATATAATTGTGACCATCACTTTGCGTTCCTTTAATAGCAATAAATACATCATTAAGACCCAGTTTACGAGAATCAAAATGCAAATTAGTAACCGCAACAGCTGTACTTCCTACAACAGATTCTAATGGTACTTTGTATAATATATCTTTTAGTAAGATCACGACAATTCTAGTGTTATAATTTTATTTTTTTCAAGCTTCGCTCCTGCCTCGAGAGATTGTTGACGCACACTTCCGCTTCCGCGAAATTTTACTTTCAATCCTAAATTCTCTAGTAATGAAACCGCATCCATACCGCTCATTCCAATCACATTGGGAATAGTGCTGTGTCCCTTATTAACATTTGTATAATATTTCTGATAGTCATTTTCTACAAACGATGAACTCTTTTTAGGTAACACAACTTCATCTACCACAGGTGTATCTGAGTATATTCTTTGAGCAATTTCTTTAAATACAGGAGCTGCAACGATATTACCATAATAGCCAATAGACTTTTTAGGTTTATGGATTACCACTATGCAAGAATATTTAGGATTGTCTGCCGGAAAATAGCCTGCAAATGACGAAATATATCTCCCTGGTTCAATCCAATATTCTACTTGACAGGTTCCTGTTTTTCCTGCCATTGAGAACTCAGGACTATAGATGTTTTTTGCTGTACCACGCTCTACCGTTTTTTTCATCATCTCTTTTACCTGATCAATGGTTTTTTGAGATGCTATTCGGGAATTAATCACCTCTTTATCAAAGCTCTTTATTGTACGATCCCATTCTTTTACTTCTTTAATAAATCTGGGTTTTACCATCTCACCATCATTTGCAACAGCATTATAAAAAGTGAGTGTTTGTAATGGCGTAAGTTGCACACCATATCCAAAGGCCATCCACGGCAAGGTTGTACCATACCAATTATCATCGCCTGGATATGGAAATTTAGGATCTCCTTCTCCTATAATCTCGATGCCCAACTTATCATTAAGACCCATATTATATAGCCTCTTTATGAATTTTTCTGGATTACTTTTATAGCTAGTACTGATCATTTTGGCGAAAGCCGTATTACTACTAAGCTCAAAAGCTCTTGCTGCAGAGATTTTACCATATCCTCCCCACTTTGAATCAAAAACAGTGCGATCATAAAATTTCACACGACCATTTTCGGTATCCATTACTGTACTAGAATCTATTACCTTATCTTCTAGTGCTGCCACCATAGACATTAATTTAAATGTAGATCCTGGCTCGTGAGATTCACCTACAGCATAATTAAGTCGCTCGTAGTATTTCCCGTTTGGTGTACGCCCCAAATTTGAAATAGCTTTTACTTCACCTGTTTTGGTCTCCATTACAACCACGCTACCGTGATCTGCCTCATATTTTTCTAAACTTCGCAACAATGCGTTATGCGCAACATCCTGAATATTTACATCTATGGTTGAGATCACATCATATCCATCTCGAGGATCTACAGAGTTACCTATCCCAACAGGTTTCCATTCTCCATTTGCGATTTTTATTTTACGACGACGTCCCTCTTTACCTCTCAGGTAAGAACCATAAGCTCCTTCTAAACCTACACGAGTATAATACCCGCTATCATCTTGACGTTCATATCCCACAGTACGCTCGGCCATTTTTTCTAATGGATGCTCACGCTCTGTATGCTCTTCTACAATAAGTCCTCCTCTATATTTTCCTTTATTAAATAATGGTAAAGACTTTACTTTTATATATTCTGAATATCCAAGTTTACGGGCTATAAATAGATATCTATTTTTTGTTGATCTCGCTTTTTTAAGTCTATTCTCATAATATGCTGGCGTATTACCGAGGGTTTGAGATAGACCTTTTGAAAGCGTAACAATGTTTTCATTAAAATCACTATTAGATGGAGACAGAGCATCCCATCTTAAATCATATTTAATTTGAGAAGTCGCAAGCAAGCTACCATCCTCTGCATAAAGATTTCCTCGAGTTGCTGGAATTTCATCCATCTTCTCTTTTGTCTCTTTTGCAATCAAACGATACTTATCACCTTGAAAAAACTGTATTGAAACTAACTTATATACAACAATCAATGCCAGAATGAACATACATCCTGACACAAAATACAAGCGGTTTAATATGTCTTTCTCTTTTGCTGCCACTTTATTTTATTGCTCTATTACTATTATTTTTTTTGGAGGCACAGCTGATGGCTTTACACCTCTTGACCCCAATGCTCGCTCAACACTACTACTCGTTTTTAATTTCCAGAGATTCACTCTTGCATCTACACTCTCACTGCGCAACTCTGTCACTTCCTGCTTTAACCTAGCGATCTCGTGCACCTTCTCATCTGCCCTGTGAGAACTCGCAATCATTACTAAAGTCAGTACTGAAAGAAATATGATCATTCTCCAGTTTTTAAAAGCATCTTCATCTACTAGAAATCGACCTTTCAATATGTTAGCTATATTTTTTTTCATCACAACTCCTACTTATAAAACTGCCTACACCTTCTCTGCTATTCTTAGTTTTGCACTTCTAGCTCTATTGTTAATTTTTATCTCTTCTTTTGATGGTGTAATTAATTTCCCTACTTTTTTAAATGGCACCTCAAAATTGCCATACATATCTTTTTCTGGCTCTCCTTCAAAAAGACCATTACGCACATATCTTTTTACCAACCTATCTTCTAATGAGTGATAACTTATCAAACTTATTCTACCTCCCGTATCTAAAAGTTGCTCTGTCTGAAGTAGAAACTCCTTCAAAACCTCTATTTCTTGATTCACCTCTATGCGAATCGCTTGATAAATCTGTGCTAATATTTTATGCTCTCTATGCTTAGGAAGAAAAGCCGCCAGTATCTTTTTAAGCTGTTCACTTGTTTTTATAGGAGCCACTTGACGTTCTTGAAGGATTGTTCTTGCTAGTTTTGGCGCATTGCGCAACTCTCCATACTGATGAAAAACTCGACGTAAATCTTCTTCTTCATAATCATTAACTACATTATATGCAGATAATGCATCGTTTTGATTCATTCTCATATCGAGATCGCTTTCAAAACGAGTTGAAAAACCACGCTCTGCCACATCAAACTGATGCGAACTCACTCCAAAATCTCCTAAAATACCATCAACTTTTTTACAACCGTGAAATCTCAAGAATCGCTTTATATATCTAAAATTTTCAGGAATGAGCGTAAAACGAACATCGTCAATTATATTTTGCTGAGCATCCGGATCTTGATCGAACCCAAAGAGCCTTCCTTGATCGTTAAGTCTAGTTAATATTTCACGAGAGTGCCCACCTCCTCCAAAAGTGACATCTACATAAATACCATCTGGTTTTATATTTAAACCACCTACAGCCTCTTGTAATAATACTGGGTTATGATAATCCATCTGGCACATCGTTATCTCCCATTACTTCTTCGGCTAAATCTGCAAAATCTACAGCAGCCTCATCAATGGCTTTTTCATATAATTCTTTATCCCAAATCTCAAGAATGTTAAACGCAGCATTTACTACAATAGACTTCTCAAGCTTTGCAAAAACTCCAAGATCTTTTGATACTAATATCCTCCCTGTACTGTCAACATCTACAGGCTTCACACCCGCATTAAAACGACGTATAAACTCATCGTTCTTTTTATTAAAGCGATTGAGTTTATTGACTTTAGCACTAAGCGCATTCCACTCTGCGATTGGATACAACTCTAGGCATTTTTGAAACACAGCACGCTTAAGCACAAAACCATCCTGAAGGATAGGTGCTAGTTGTTTTTTAAACGCACCAGGCAGCATAAGGCGACCTTTTGCATCTATTTTACATTCATATGTCCCGATTAGATTGAGCACAAAAACTGGTTAATTTATAGTGTATAACTCAAATATAGGACAAATATTACCACTTTTTACCACTTTTTACCACTTTGTTAATAAGTTGTACCACAATGACACTTTATTAACATTAAAATCTATTTGCAAAAAATCTGTTTTTTATTGATGTGAAATAAATTTTTAAAAAAATTAATGTTAAATCTTATACATAAAATTTGTAATCGCTTAAGAATTAACGAGACAGAGTAACTAACTTAGTGAGGTTATAAAAAGCTAAAAAAACAAGCGCTTTATAAATCTATTTTTTTACTTATGTACATTTTTAAAAAAGAATAACAATATTTTGGAAATAGCTATATTTGCTTGAACTGACGTCTAACCAACTTTATGGAACACAACTTAATTACCGAAGGGAAATTTACATACCTAGAACAAGGAGAAGGAACTCCCATCATTATATTACACGGACTTATGGGAGGTCTTAGTAATTTTGACGCTGTTACCAACTTCTTTTCTCAAAAAGGCTATAAAGTAGTTATCCCTGAGCTTCCTGTCTATACAATGCCTCTAGCTAAAACTGGAGTTAAAAGTTTTGCAAAATACCTTAATGAGTTTATCACTATGAGAGGTTTTGAGCAAGTAATACTTTTAGGGAATTCTATGGGAGGTCACGTTGGTTTATATCATACAAAAAATTACCCAGAAAGAGTAAAAGCTCTTATTATTACTGGGAGTTCTGGGCTTTATGAAAGCGCTATGGGTGAGAGTTACCCTAAAAGAGGTGATTATGGATATATAAAGAAAAAAGCAGAGGATGTCTTTTTTGACCCAAACTGTGCAACAAAAGAGATTGTAGACGAAGTATATGACACTGTAAACAACCGAAACAAACTTCTCAAGACCTTAGCTATTGCAAAAAGTGCGATTAGACACAATATGGCTCAAGACCTTCCTGAGATGAATACACCCACTTGTATTATATGGGGGAAACAAGACAAAGTAACTCCTCCAGAAGTTGCCGAAGATTTTAATAAACTTCTTCCAGACTCAGATCTATTTTGGATAGATGAATGCGGTCACGCAGCTATGATGGAAAAACCCGATGCTTTTAATATCATTCTCCAAGACTGGCTAAAAGATCGCGATTTTTAAAGTTTTAAGTTATACTTAAAACCTTAAGATAGCTTTTACACCTTTTAATTAATTATAAAGGTGCTTATTATGTGATTACATCCTTACTTTTGCAAGATGAAAATTAAATCTGCTTCATTTGTTGTAAGTAACTCAGAGGTTACTAAATGCCCAAACACAAAACTGCCTGAATATGCTTTTATAGGTCGTTCTAATGTGGGAAAGTCTTCTCTCATTAATATGCTTACTAACCGAAAGAGCCTTGCAAAAACATCTGGAAGACCTGGAAAGACGCAGCTTATTAATCATTTTTTAATAAACCAAAACTGGCACCTTGTAGATTTACCTGGATATGGATATGCCCGTGTTTCCAAAAAAGAGAAAAAGACTTTTCAACGTTTTATTACCGATTATTTTGAAAAGCGCGAGCAAATGATATCTGCTTTTGTACTCGTAGATTCTCGTCACGAACCTCAAAAAATAGATATGGAATTTATGGAATACCTTGGAGAACGCGAGATCCCTTTTTCTATAATCTTCACTAAGTCTGACAAATTAAAACCTAATGCTCTTGAACGTAATATAGAGACTTATAAAAAAATTATGCTAGAGGGTGTTTGGTGGGATTTTCCAAACTACTTCGTAAGTAGCGCTGCAAATGGAGATGGTCAAGAAGCCATCTTACACTATATAGATAAAGTAAACAGTAATCTAAAAATTAATTAATCCCTCACAAGCTACTAGTCACTTATTTATTACAAAAGAACCTTTTTAACAGCTTTCATTAATGCTGGTAAATTTTCTAGCTCTTGACATTCTTTTGTGGAGATTGCTACTTCTAGTGTTCCTGATGTTTCTAATAATATAATTGGAAATTCATATTTAGGCAACCACTTTGAGGCATAAACTTTCATAAACTCATCTTTGTGCAAAAAAAGTAAAGGAATTTTTATGCTTTCGCGAAAGCGTATCCACTCTTTTCTCTCTCTAAATATACCGTGTGTAAGATCACATATATTACAAGCATATGTAGAAGGGCTCACTATTTTATGACCAGCATCTAATAATGCATTGAGCTTACCTGCATTTGCATTATATACAAAAATCAACTTTTCCATACTTCAAAATACAAAAAAGGGCACTATTGCTAGCAGTCGTGGTCGGA
>CALKZS010000032.1 GCA_938002835.1 uncultured Dokdonia sp.
ACTTTGATTATAAAAAATGAGTTTTAATTAACTAAAAACGTAAAAATCTGACTTACATTTTAATAAACAACAAGTAACAAAGACATAAAACACCTAATAATCAAATAATTATCTTGTTTTCTTATATCGAACTCACGTTAAAATACTGTCTTTCATAGTGATTTTTTTGGAGAGTAAATATTTCGATTTTGATAATACGACTAATTCATTTTTTTAGTTTATGATAAATTATCTTTTTCTTTTGTGAAATTTGATATTCAATTCCGATACTATCACTTTTAAAACCAATTAATCTAGCATCTTGAATAGGAAGCATTTCTATATCAATAGAAGCTTCATATCTCTCAATATTTAAAATTTCTTCCACTATTTGAGAATATGAAAGTCTGCATATATTCTTTTCTAAAATACCTATTTTTTCATACACATAGATTTGTGGCATTGATAGTGCACTTTGTCTTGTTCTCTCAATTCTATATGTACTATTAAGTTCAATTTGTTGGTAATCACCAATTGTAGAAAAGTAGTTTGCAATTCCGAAAAAAGGGATAGCCATTGGCAAAATGCTTAAAAATATTAAAGCAAGTAGTGAGAAGAAATATACTTTAATTGATTTCCTTTTCCAAAATCGAAATATGACTATAAAAGTAAACCCTAACCATAGCCAATTAATTATTTTGTCTGCGTAATATCCTAAATAGCTATAGTCATAAAATGATAGTACTACTCCTATTAAAAATATTAGTGTAGTTATAAAATAAAAAATAAATAAAATCTTATTTGTCATATATAGAGTGGTTAGCTTTTAATATTTTCTAGTATCGTCTAATTTAGAGGTAACTGTAGTTTTGTATAAAGTTATATAAATCTTGAATAATCGTGTGTAATAAATGAGTTAAGGATAAATATCATTGAGTAAAATGCTAAAACAAAAAAGTCTTCAGATTACTCTGAAGACTCTATAAAGGGTGGAAGACCGGGTTCGAACCGGCGACTTCTGGTACCACAAACCAGCGCTCTAACCAGCTGAGCTACAACCACCATTTTGCGAGGGCAAAGATACTTAATATTAATAAATACACAATGTTTTATATTAAAAAAGGAGTGAAATTTTTCACTCCTTTTTTAATATTCTGATTGCCAGTTTTCTACTTTTCTTCAGAGGTTTCTGCTTTATCTACAACAGGTCTATCTTTTCTATTAGCAAGTTCCCAAGCTGTGGCAAAGACTAGTTGTGTGCGCTTTTCTAATAGTGGGTAGTTAATTTTATCTGGGGTATCACTTATCTGGTGATAATCATCGTGCACACCATTAAAGTAAAAAATGATCGGTATATTTTTCTTTGCAAAATTGTAGTGATCAGATCTATAATAAAAACGATTAGGATCGCTGTCTGCGTTATATCTGTAGTCTAGATTAATTTCAAAAAACTTTGCGTTTACAGCACTCGAGATGTTATGTAAATCTGTACTTAGTTTATCAGAACCTATTAGATATACATAGTTGTTATCTTCTAAGTGTGCGTCGTCATTGCGACCTATCATATCAATATTAAGATCTGCAATAGTATTTGCTAGAGGATATACAGGATTTTCTGAATAGTATCTAGAGCCATACAATCCTTTTTCTTCACCAGTTACGTGTAGGAAAAGTATAGATCTTTTAGGTCCTTTTCCATCCTTTACGGCTTTTTTAAAAGCTTCGGCAATTTCTAAAAGTGCCACCGTACCAGACCCATCATCATCTGCTCCATTAAAAACATTTCCTTCTGCATCCATACCTACGTGATCAAGATGTGCAGAGAGTACAAGAACTTCTTCAGGTTTTTCAGAACCCTCTATAAAAGCAAGTACATTTTCAGAATCCTTAATGCCACTTCCTTGTCTAAAAAAAGTACTTGGCACTTTTTGAAAATAGTCTCCATTATTTCCTGGAGCTACCTCTAGAGCTTTATATTTATTTTTTAAATATTCTACAGCTTTTTTCTGTCCTGGTTCTCCGGTATCTCTTCCTTCAAACTCATCACTAGCATATATATATAACATCTCTTGCAACTCATTTGCAGTGATTGTTTTTGTGTATTTTTTGACATCTTTAGTATTGCTTTCTAAAGAGGTAACATCTATCACAGAGGGTTGTCCAGGTTCTGTTGGAGTTACAGCTTTTTTAGATTCTTTACAACTTATGATTACAAGACATAAGATTATAATCGTAATATATTTTTTCATTTTCATTTAGAAATTAATTTGCGGGATAAAAGTAAACATTTAGTTACAATAAAGGAGTTCGTGATAATAGTATCTTAACATATTGTAGTGAGCCTATTATTATATAAAAAAAATGATATCAAAAAAGCCATTCAATTTTGAATGGCTTTAATGTTTGGTTGGTTATTGGTAATAATTAGTTATTGAGCATTACAGGCATTACAAGCATTGTTACTCGTTCACCTTCATCAAGTCCATCTACAGGAGTTAATATACCAGCTCTATTAGGTAATGACATTTCTAGAGAGACATCATTTGCATTCATATTATTGAGCATCTCTGTTAAAAAACGAGAGTTAAATCCTATTTGCATATCATCTCCTTGATAATCACAAGTAAGACGTTCTTCTGCTTTGTTGCTGTAATCTATATCCTCAGCAGAGATATTAAGTTCTGCTCCAGCAATTTTTAAACGTATTTGGTGTGTTGTTTTATTAGAGAAAATAGAGACACGACGCACAGAATTTAAAAACTGATTACGATCTATCGTAAGTCTATTAGGATTTTCTTTGGGAATTACCGCTTCATAATTAGGGTATTTTCCGTCAATGAGTCTACATACAAGTTCTACATTGTCAAATGTAAACTTAGCATTGCTCTCATTGTATTCTACTGAGATTTCATCATCAGAAGTCGCAAGTATTCCTTTTAATAAATTTAAAGGTTTTTTGGGCATAATAAACTCTGCGGCTTGAGAAGCAACAACATCTGTGCGACCATATTTTACAAGTTTATGTGCATCTGTTGCTACAAACGTAAGTCCATCTGTTGCAAACTGAAAGAAAACACCACTCATCACTGGACGTAAGTCGTCATTTCCGGTGGCAAAAATAGTATTGCTTATTGCTGTAGCGAGCACATTACCAGAAATGTTTACGGTACTAGGATCTTCTAGTGATATTGCATTAGGAAACTCTGCGCCATCTGCATATGCAAGGGCGTATTTACCGTGATTAGAACTTATCTCAACTGTATTGTTTTCGTGTTGTGTAAACGTTAAGGGTTGCTCAGGAAATGTTTTTAAAGTGTCAAGAAGCAAACGCGCAGGTAATGCAATAGATCCACTATCTTCAGACTCTACATTTAATGTAGCTGTCATCGTAGTTTCAAGATCTGAAGCAGAGATTGTTAAGGAATTTCCGTTTAAATCAAAAAGGAAATTATCTAAAATAGGAAGTGTATTACTATTGTTAATTACTCCTCCCAGAACTTGTAACTGTTTGAGTAAGTATGAACTAGAGACTATAAATTTCATAGAAAGTTGTGTTTTTTAATAGCACAATTAGTGATCAATATAAACAACACGATAATCACGTTGTTCGGTATTACAAATATATTTTAATTGCTACGTCTTCAGAAAATAACTTATTAACACTTAGCAGGCATATTTACGTCTTCGTATTGCTTGATAACAAACACCAAAGATAAGTAAAATCAATATCGGTAGCCCCATAGTCAAGACTTGCCACGTACTTATCTCTTCTGCGGTCTTCTTTCCATCTAAAAATGGAAGTGCTATTTCTTTACTTCGAATGTTAATAAGCCCAGTATCGTCTAGTAGGTAATTTACGGTGTTGAGTAAAAATTCTTTATTTCCATAACTTATTCTAGCTTTATAATCAAATCCTAGTTCTTGTGGTGCGCCACGTTCATCTAGGTCATTTACAATGATATCTCCATCAGATATTAAGACAAATTTTGCTGGATGTGTTGCGCTTTCGCGAAAGCGTTTACTATCTACTCCATCGGGTAATATCCTGTTTTTAAATGCACTTTCAAAAGATCCTTCCAGTAATACAGCTAATGGTTGAGGTCCAGCATTAAAATCTTCTTGTTTTGGTTCTATATCTATTTGTGCAAGTGATACTTCGCGAGGTGTTCCCTCAATTTTGGTAAGTATACTCGAATTTAATAATACTGTTTGAGTAATGTTGGGAGTGTTATTAAGTAGCTCTATAGGATTTGCATAGTTAAATCGCACAGGCTTTTCAATATTTGTGTTTATAGGATGTGTATTAAGTCCTGGAGTTTGTGGTCTGTAAAACCAAGGGAGTTGCATATACTGAGAATTTGATCCATCTCCATTTGCCACACTAAGAGGGGCAGAGTAAAGGTCTACTACAAGCGAAGGTTGTATTCTAAGACCGTATTTAAAAAATTGATCTTTAAGGTTGAGGTCTCGCTCAAAAGCTATTGTTTTTCCAGTTTCATTGCGCAAGCTATCATCTTCTATAGTCACAGCATCTATCATCCATAAAGAACTACCTCCATTAAGAATATACTGGTCAAGCACATATTTTTGTTTATCTGTAAATGAGGTAGTAGGTTTTGCCACCACAACAAGATCAAAGGTGTTTTGTAGGGCTGTAAGTGTTTTTTGTGGATCTTTATTTGCCTCTTCGAGAGGGAACTGAGCAATGTGATAGGTCTCTTTTAGTTTATGAAACATATTTGCAATCTTAGCATCGGGTAATTCGCCATTACCTTTAAGCACAGCTATGCGTTTTGACTTTGCATTAAGGGATTTATTAAGACCTTCTGCAAAGGCATATTCTAGATTTTGTATAGAGCTATATACCAGTTGTTCTGGCGATGATCCTGCAATATTTTTTACAAGAGATACAGGTATTGCTTTATCATTATGATTTAAAGTTGCCCAGGGAAAGATGGTTTGTATAGTTTGTTGCCCATCTTTTTTAACTTTAAGAGGTATGGTTTTCATACCATAACTATTAAACTGGTCAGACACTTCGACTGCATTGCTACCTTCTTCTACAGGGTTAGAAAATTCAAAATATAAATTACTGTTATATGCCTGCATTTCTTCTAGGAGATAGCGGGTTTCATTTTGTAGTTTTTTAAATTCGGCAGGGAAGCTTCCTTCTAAAAAAACATCAATAATCATCGGACTATCTAACTGGTCAAGAATATCTTTTGTGGGATCACTTAGACTATATCTTTGGTCTTGTGTAAGATCATATCGTTTATGAGAAAAACTTGCGATACTATTTATGGCAATTAAAGCAACTAAAGCTATGAGAAACATAGGAGCTGCACTTATGATTTTTGAGCCTATACTTTTTGTGTTGTTATCTTGTTCTTTTTTAAGCCTTGTTTTAGTTAGAAAAATAAAAAAAGCAGTCACACTAATGAAGTAAATAATATCACGTGTATCTATCACACCACGACTTATGCTATCATAATGCGCTTGTATGCCTAAGTTTTTTATAAAACCATCTGCATTACCCATAAGATTGTAACTAGAGATCCCTTCTAGTCCAAAATAGAGAAAGAAACACATAAATACAGCACTTATAAATGCAACGATCTGGTTATTAGTAAGAGAAGACGCATACATCCCTATAGCTGTATATGTGCCTGCAAGCAATAACAGTCCAAGATAAGAACCTATAGTAACTCCAGTATCTAAATTACCTACAGGATTTCCTAGTTTGTATATTGCAACAACATAAATAAGTGTTGGTGTAAGTGCGAGAATGATAAGTATAAAAGCACCTAGGTATTTACCAAGGGTGAGTTGTAAGTTACTTATAGGTTTTGTTAAAAGAAGTTCAAGTGTACCTGCTTTTTTCTCATCACTAAAGCTGCGCATTGTTACCGCTGGAATTAGAAAAATAAAAATCCACGGTGCGATTTGAAAAAAGGGTGCTAGATCTGCAAAACCACTATTAGGGATATTGAAGTCTCCTTCAAAAACCCACAAAAATAAACTCGTAACAATGAGAAATAACCCAATAACAAGATACCCGATAGCAGATGAAAAAAATGAGGCGATTTCTTTTTTAAGTAGTGCGTACAATGGTTGGTTTTTTAAAGTAGTAAAACTACAGTAGTTTTTTGATTTCTAAAAATCTATAGCGTTATTCTATATAAGTAGATTGCGGTGGTCCATCTATAGGGATTTTAGATCCTAAATAGGTGGGCTCTTTTCCAAAAGTAAGTTCTAACATAGCTTTTACATTAGCTAGTAATTCTCTTGATTTATTGATAGTTTCACTTTGATAAATATGTTTGTCACCTTCAAAGCCATAAAAATTGAGATCAAGTCTATTAGCTATATACATAGCTCTTGGCAAGTGAAATTCTTGAGTGACTACAATAGCATCTTTTACATTAAAAACAACACTTGCGCGATACATACTATCGTAGGTATCAAAACCAGCATAGTCTAAAAAAATAATATCTTCAGGAACACCACGATCTGTAAGATATGCTTTCATAGCTTCTGGCTCATTATATGATTTTTTACCATTATCTCCAGAAAGTAAAAAGCGTTTTACTTTTCCTTTTTTATAAAGTTTTAATGCACTTGTGACACGATCTTCTAGAATAGTAGAAAGTCTCCCGTTAGAATATACACTTGCTCCTAATACAATAACAGTATGTGCTTCTGGAGTTTTATTTATGTCATTAAAAATTTGATCTTGTGTAGAAGACTTAATGTACCAAGATAGACTATACACGCATAGTATAAATAGTACTCCTAAAAGAAGAAGTTTATAAAAATTTTTTTTAAATCTTTTGATCAAAATATACGGTTAGTTTTATAATACAGAGACTGGTTCTTTTTGATCATTAATAGCTACAAAAGTAAATTTGCCTTTAACAGCAAGTTCTCTTTTTTCACTATACATATCTTCCTTAAAAATTTTAACGCACACAACACAACTTGTATTGCCCACTTTATGAATTCTTGCAATCAATTCTACAAAAGAACCTTGAGGTATTACTTTAGAAAAGTCTATTTTATCTGTAGAGACAGTGACTACTTTTTTACGGCTAAAGCGTGTTGCACATATAAAAGCCGCTTCATCCATCATATGCAATGCTGTACCTCCAAATAGAGTGTCGTAGTGGTTTGTTGTATTAGGGAAAACAGCTTTAAAAATTCTTGTTTCAGAAATGTCTATTCGTTTATCTATAGCATTCATTTTTTGTGTTTATTTTATAATAAAATGCAAGATCTTGCATCTAGGTCGTTGTATCTTTGCAAGGTCTAAAAACCATACAAATGACACAAGTATTAGAAGCCTTAAAATGGCGTTATGCCACAAAAAAATTTGATGCAAATAAAAATCTTCCTCAAGATAAGATAGAAGTGCTTAAAAATGCCTTTAATCTTACGGCAACAAGTTTTGGTTTGCAGCCAGTAAAACTTGTGATTATTAATGACAAAACGTTGCAGCAACAACTCTTTCCAGTTTCTATGGAGCAGCAACAAGTGGTTGACGCCTCTCATCTTCTTGTTTTTTGTGTCGAAAAAAAGGTAGATGCTCAATATGTAGAAACCTATTTTGATAATATAAAGGCTATTAGAAATACTCCAGATGATATCTTAGCACCTTTTAAAGAATATTTGTTAGATCATTTTTCTACAGTAACTCCAGAAGATGCACATCTCTGGGCTACAAAACAAGCATACATCACAATGGGTAATTTACTTACTGTTTGTGCGCTAGAAGAAATTGACGCCTGTCCTATGGAAGGGTTTTCTCCAGAAGGTTATAATGAAATCCTGAATTTAGAAGAAAAAGGATTACAGGCTGTTCTTGTAATGCCTGTAGGGTATAGAGCAACAGATGATATGTTTGCAGATTTTAAAAAGGTGCGTAAAGACCTGAAAGATGCCGTTATAGAATGGTAGTATAACGTGTGCGCTTTTGCAAAAGCGTAACACAAATGCATTTCATTATCCTAATTATCTATCAATAAATTTAAAATACATTAAAATGATTTTTTATAATTTTAGTTGAAATAAAGAGTTGATACTAGTAAAGAAAAAAGAGTCATTTACTTTTAATAAAAAATTAATTTTATATACTATGTTATTAATTGCAAACTTAAAACAGTTGAAAAAAATATTATTTTTTGTAAGTATGATACTATTTTTAAGCAGCTGCACAGAAACAAAACCTCTTAAATTTGAGAAGCAAGAAATCAAAATTGAAGATTTCTTTGATTGTAAAAGTGGTGATTGTATTGTTACCGAAATTGAATTGATTAAATGTGTTGATGAAGATCTAGAACTTTCTAAACGCATTAATGATGAGATAGAAAAAAGTGCATTAATGATTTTAATGGAGGATAACATTAAATCTATGAAAACCTTAGAAGAAGGACTTCTTAGTTTTAATGATTTTTATAAAAAAAATCTAGAGAAGTCTACAGAAGAAATCATTCCATATGGAATGACTTTAGATTCTAAAGTTACTTTTCAAAATGAGGAGATACTATCTATACATATGAATTTTTCTATGATCACGGGAGGTAGAAATGGGATTAAATATGGAGAAAGATATATTACACTTGACCGTAAAACGGGTAAAATAATTCCAGTGAGTTCCTTCTTTAAGGAGGAAGATTCATTTACAGAAATTTGATAATATAAAAAAACCACCTGTGTATAGCTACATATAAGCGTTTATAGGTGTTTTTAAAACTCAATTTTACCCTTTTATTACAAATATTCTTTAACTTGCAATAAAATTTAAGCAATTTTTATGCAACAATTAGGTTATTTATTATGAGAGGTAAAATAAGATTAGACAAAAGAAAAAACAGCTTAACTAAAAAAGGATATCCTGTTATTATATACTTAACACATAAAGGCAAACAAAAGGTTATTCAGACTGGCTTCTATTCAGAGAAATCACAATGGAATGAAACTAAGAATTTACCTAACAAAAAACACCCTAATTTTGATATTCTTATTGATTTCATGGAATTAAAAACAATTCTGATTCAATCATATATCTACAAGAATGTTGTTCATAGTTTTTCTGAAGCTGAAAAATATATTTTAAAAAAATCCAAAGATATATTTTACGATGATGCTATTGATATGGTTATTGAAAATAATTTAGGAAATACATACATATCATCTTTAAAAGCATTTAATAAATTTTCACCTAACGTCACGTATTCAGAAATAGATAAAAAAAAAGCAAATAAATTTAGAGATCTGTTACTTGCAGAACCTTTTAAAGGGAATATGCTATCTCCGAACACCATTAAAAGATATATTGGATGTTTATGTACCTTGTGGTACAAACTTGATAAACCTAATAATCCTTTTTCTAGAATTAAAATAAAAACAATAAAAACAAAAAATAAAGCTTTATCAGTAGATGATTTTATAAAGATTAGAGATTATAAAACAGATCAAAAAAAATTATTTTACAGAAGAACCTTTGAAACTTGTCAGTACCTTAAATTATGTTTTTATTTAGGTGGGGTTGATTTTATAGATATAGTGAATTTAACATACGATCACATCATAGATGGGCGTATTGAGTTCACACGATTCAAAGGGGGTACTGATGAGTTTGTATCAAATAAAATATTTCCAGAAACTCAAGAGATATTAGATTTTTACAAAGCAAAGGATTCGGATAAAATAATACCCTTATCAAAAGAAAAACTCCATAACTTTCAACGCTACTTTTGTGAAAATAGAGTTGAAATACAAAAAGAGATAGGTTTATCAAAAAGACCTTTTAGCAAATCACCTAGATACACCTTTATTAATATAGCCAGAGATTTACTTATTGATTCAAGAATCACTAAAGAAATAGTAGCTCACGCAAACTCAGGAACACATTCTATTTATGAGGGTAATTATTCAGAAAAAGTAAGAGACGAGGCGCATAGAAGAATCATTGATTTAGCGGTTTAATTTTTATATCTATCTTAACCCCTAAGCTCGGTATCTCTTGCTCTATAACTTCGCAATGATCGTCATTAAAATACATTAAGTTAATCAATAATTCTATCGGCTTTGGTATATTTGTTTTTCCGTTTCTCCAAGATCTATAAGTATGAGTAGAAACCCCAATGCTTTCAGCAAATAGCTCGGTATTTAAACTTGATTTCTTTTTTGCTAATATTAACCTATCTATCGTCATTATTGAGTATATTATACTATATTTGTATCATTATATAGGTACAAATATAGTATAATATATCTAATACAAGTATAGATATTCTTTTTATATGGGATATTAATTATAAATAACAAAAAAACTTTTTACTTTCTATAAGTATTACAATACTTATCTAATAAAAAAATATAATACGAATGAATAAGCGGTTAATTTTATAGGGTAAACACCCTTAATCAAAAAAAAATGTGATTTTACGGTTTTCCTTTTTTTTTAAAAAAAAGGCATTTGTAAATTAGCAAGAATCGAATATAAAGTGTTAACAATTAATAAATAAACTTTTTTTTAAAAATATGATATAATAATTTTACTTCTTATATTATGGTATAACTTAAATATACCAAAAGATGAAAAAAGTATTTGCATTATTATTCGTAATAGGATTTTTAACTATTAGCTGTGAGCCAGAAACAAGTATAGAAGAATTAACAAATGAACTATCAATCGACAAAAATAAAGTCTGCCCACCAAACGACAGAGACTGCAACCCAAACACCCCACAATAGCAAGTTTAAGTTATGGGGGTTGTTATTTGTAATATTTGAGGCGACCCCCTTTATACATATATTTTGG
>CALKZS010000033.1 GCA_938002835.1 uncultured Dokdonia sp.
TTAGAACGCTCCTCGTTATCAAGGTGACCTTCCATCTCAGACTCTAAAGCTTTCTCGATAAAACTTTTAAGCATAGGTGCAAAAGCACCATCCTTACCAAAAAGACTCTTGCCAGACATAAACTGTTCTAGCGCCTTCTTCTCTAATTCTTATTGTTCTTGTGTTGTCATAATATCTGATTAAAATTAAACTAAAATTTTAATCAGATAGAGTTTAGTTTACACTCTTCAACAAATCCCCAAATGAGATCTGGGAGCTAGCTCCCAGATCTCATTTGGGGATCGAAAACCTAGATGATGTTTAACTTACACTCCCTTAGGCAGTTAAAAAGCACTTTTTCTATTAATAAATAACAGGTTATACTGATTGTAAAAGGTTTCCTTTCGGAAGTCTTTTTTTTATTTACAACTCTATTATACACTTTCATTAATAAATGTTTTTGTATTTTGCATACTTATTTTAAACAAATTATGAAACCTAGAATTATGAAAATCAAAAAATTATCTGTCATAAATTTATTTATAGGTTTTCTATTATCCCTATTTTTTATTTCTTGTGAAAAATCAGATTCTACAGATGACACAGATACTAGTGAACAAACAATACCCGAACCTTTTGTAGTGATTGGGCCTATGGACCCTATTAGTAACATCCCTTATTCTGAAATTCCAAATAGAGAATATATTATTGAGTTAGACCGTTGGGATATTCCTAACAATAGAACAGAACCTATAAAAACTACCGACAACATAAATGCAGCTATAACTTGGGCTGTTGAAGAAGGATATGGAATAATACGCCTTCCTGCTGGAGAATATCTAATTGGAAAATACGGAAATGGCGCATATCAAGCTGGCATTGAACTAGCTAGTAATATGGCTTTTTTATTAGACAAAGACGCTATTATTGAAATGGATAGTAATGACAAATGGAACTCTTGTGCTATAACAATTACTAACCAGCAAAACGTTCTTATCTCTGGCGGAACAGTTAAAGGAGACAGAGAAACTCACATATACGTACCAAGACCAAGTGATGGAAGTGATGCACACGACGAAGGACATTGTATTTGTGTACAAACACGAAGTGAAAATATTACTATAGAAAATATGGTATTAAAAGATGGTACAGGCGATGGTATATTTTTAATTGCGCAAGACACTAATTTGGATTCCCAAGTAAAAAATATTAATATATTTCATAATAATATTGATAACAATAGACGTCAAGGAATTTCTGTTGTTGGAGCAAGAGATGTACTTATTGAGGATAATGAAATTCACCACACAAATGGAACAAGTCCGCAACACGGAATAGATATTGAAAGTTATCCCTACAAAACAAATAATGTAACAATTCGCTCCAATTACTTACACGACAATGTTGGCCAAATTTTAAACTTTGATGGTATTGACACCATAATAGAGAACAACTATATAGAACAAGGTGATGACCTTGATAGACATATAGATGCTCCTATTATATCACGCAATAAGTCTAATGTCATTTTTCGTAATAATTTTCTTTCTCTACGCACCGAATCGAGATCTAGTAACTGGAATGGTGTTACATTTTATGCATTTGAAAATATATCTCCAGAAAACATAAACACTAAACTTCACGAGTATTCTAATAACACATTTATTAATTGTGGCATTTTCCTACAAAATCACCAAAATGCCTTGATTAAAGATAATGATTTTGATTTTGGCCATATCGCAATGAAAAATATGAACGACGTGCAGATTTTGGACAACAATATTACTCACGATAATATTTGTTGGCCTTTTAGATTTCAGAATGTTAAAGGAATAGCTAGTGGCAATACTTACAATGGAAACCCTGCTATAGGATTAGAACTTAATGAAGATATTGCTTTCACCGGAGCTTGCCAGTAAAAATAATTGTTGTTATTTAATCTAAATCTATTATTGATGGATGTAGGTTTACGCTTTCGCGAAAGCGTAACAAAATCAAGACCTAAGAAACTGTATTTCCTTTTTTCTTAACGAGCATTCTTTTAATCTCATTGAGCTTCATTAATGCCTCAACAGGTGTAAGTGTATCGATATCTGTATGCAAAATTTCTTCTTTTATCTCCTGTAATAATGGATCATCTAGGTTGAAAATACTGAGTTGCATTTCTTCTTCGGCGGCTTGTTTTAGAGTTCCTGTGAGTTCTTCACTTCTATGTGATTTTTCTAATTTTTCCATCATTTTTGTAGCACGACGTAATACTTGTTGCGGCATTCCAGCCATTTTTGCTACGTGTATACCAAAACTGTGCGCACTACCTCCAGCGACAAGCTTGCGCAAGAACAATACATTGTCCTTAAGCTCTTTTACAGAAACATTATAATTTTTAATGCGCTCAAAGGTTTCGCACATCTCATTGAGCTCGTGATAGTGTGTGGCAAATAAGGTTTTAGGTCTACCAGGATGCTCGTGTAAGTATTCACTAATGGCCCAAGCGATAGAAATTCCATCATAGGTACTTGTCCCTCTTCCTATTTCGTCCAATAAAACTAAACTACGATCACTTATATTATTTAGGATGCTCGCCGTCTCATTCATCTCTACCATAAACGTACTTTCTCCCATAGAGATATTATCACTCGCCCCTACTCTAGTAAATATTTTATCTACCATCCCTATGTGAGCAGCCGTCGCAGGAACAAAACTTCCCATTTGAGCAAGTAACACGATAAGGGCTGTCTGTCTCAAAATAGCACTTTTACCAGACATATTAGGTCCTGTAATCATTATCATTTGCTGTGTATCACTATCTAATAGCACATCATTTGTTACATAGTGTTCTCCTAGCGGCAATTGTTTTTCTATCACAGGGTGACGCCCATCTTTTATGTCTATTACTTGTGACATATCTAATGTAGGACGTGTATAGTTATTTTCTCTAGCAAGTTGTGAGAACCCTAACAAACAGTCTAGCTCTGCTATTTGCGTAGCATTATTTTGAACTTGTGGTATAAAGGCAGTTATCCAGATAATGAGTTCAGAAAACAGTTGTTGTTCGATAGCTTGTATGCGCTCCTCTGCTCCTAATATTTTTCCTTCATACTCTTTGAGTTCCTCGGTAATATATCGCTCTGCATTTACTAGTGTTTGCTTACGTACCCACTCTTCTGGAACTTTATCTTTATGTGTATTTCGCACTTCTATATAGTAACCAAATACATTATTTGATGCGATCTTAAGTGAAGTAATGCCTGTGCGCTCTGTCTCTCGCTCAAGCATTTTTTCTAGATAATCTTTTCCTCCTTGAGAGAGTGCTCTTAAATCATCTAATTCTTTATGAAAACCTGGCGCAATTGCTCCTCCTTTTACAATAGAAACAGGCGCCTCTTCTTTAAGAGTTTCTTTTATTTTAGATCGTAAGACTTCGCAATCTTGCAATTGCTCTCCTATCATTTTAAGTGATTCATTATCTGTTTGGGAAGCTTGCCCTTTGATAGGTACAATTGCCTCCAGAGAGTTTTTTAATTGAATCACCTCTCGCGGACTTATCTTTCCCGTCGCTACCTTAGAAATAAGACGTTCTAAATCTCCTATTTTTTTAATATTGGACTTTATTTTTTCATAAATCTCTCCATTTTCCAATAAAAAAGCCACCACTTCGTGTCTTCTCTCAATCGTATCAAGCTGCTTTAATGGTAATGCTAGCCAGCGTTTTAACAAACGCCCTCCCATTGCAGAGGTCGTTTTATCTATCACATCTATTAACGTGATTGCCTTTACACCAGATGCAGAGTTATACAACTCCAGATTGCGCATTGTAAAGCGATCCATCCAGACATAATCATCTGCTGCAATACGGCTAATACTCGTTATATGCTGTAATTTATGATGTTGCGTTTCTCCTAAATAATGTAGTGTCGCTCCTGCTGCAATAACACCTTCTGTAAGGTGTGATACCCCAAAACCTTTGAGTGATTTTACCTCAAAGTGCTTATGTAGTGACTCTGTGGTATAATCTATTTGAAACACCCAATCTTCTTGATAAAAGGTATGGTAATCTGTACCGTAGGTTTCTAAAAACGCTTTCTTCTGTTTTTTAGAGATTAGAAGTTCGCTAGGGGCAAAATTTTGAAGTAATTTATCTACATATGCTGCATCACCTTGTGCGGTAAGGTATTCCCCTGTAGAAACATCTAGAAAAGAAATCCCTACATTTTGTTTCCCAAAATAGATCGCTCCTAGAAAATTATTGGTCTTTGCAGAGAGTATATCATCATTCATCGCAACACCAGGTGTCACCAGTTCTGTAACGCCTCGCTTGACAATTTTTTTAGTTTGTTTAGGATCTTCTAATTGATCACAAATAGCAACACGACACCCAGCTTTTACCAGTTTAGGCAAATAGGTATTTAAAGAATGATGAGGAAACCCAGCCAGCTCTGTACGATCTCCTCCATTATTGCGACTGGTTAAAGTGATATTGAGAATTGCTGCAGATTTTACTGCATCCTCCCCAAAGGTTTCATAAAAGTCTCCCACTCTAAAAAGTAACAATGCATCAGGGTATTTTGCCTTGATGGTATTGTATTGTTGCATTAATGGAGTTACTTTTTTCTTTGCCAAATCATACTGTTTTAAGGATATTAAAAATACGGTATTCAACTCAGTTTGCTCCCGTAAGACTAGATAGAGTTATCGCTAGTTTTTCACATTTGTGAGTACGCTTTCGCGAAAGCGTAAAACCATACTACTTTCACCCTATCTATTTCATAAAATAAATATTGCGTTTACTGTTTGAAAAAACCAGCCCTAAACCTATATAAAAGACAGGCTATTTTATTATCTTACAGTTCTATACCTACTTTTGTATACAATATATGCATAGTACGATATTACTAACTCACCAAAAATGCGTTAATGTATATTCTAAAAAACACTTCTCTTTAAGTTTTTGCTTTTATTTTTAAAACACATATTTTCTTCATTGGTTAACTAATGGTTGTTTAGAACAAAATAAAAACCCTTGAAAATCAAAAGATTAACAAGGGTTTAAGTACTCGAGACGGGACTTGAACCCGTACGTCCTAATGGACATTGGATTTTAAGTCCAACGTGTCTACCAATTCCACCACTCGAGCATTTTCCGTATAAAACGAAAAAAATTGGTATTTTTTTATGCTTTAACAAAAGCACTCTAGAGCGAAAGACGAGATTTGAACTCGCGACCCCCACCTTGGCAAGGTGATGCTCTACCCCTGAGCTACTTTCGCAGTATGTTTTATAGAACAAAGCTATTTACAATAGCGGATGCAAATTTAAACTAATTCTACAGTATGCAAAGTTTTTTTTTAAAAAAAAACTATTAAATATTTATTTCTACATATAGAGAGGCTTGATGAAGAGTTAAATTTCTGTTTATCAATTAAATATGATTTTAGCAAAACGAGTAGTATTATGTACGCTTTCGCGAAAGCGTAAAAAGCTTATTTTATTTTATAAACCACTCCGTTTTTCATAACAAAAGTCACGCGTTCTGTAGTTGTAATATCTTCTAATGGATTGCTATCTGTTGCAACAATATCTGCTAGATATCCCTCTTTTATAACTCCTAATTCATTTTCCATACCCAGTAGTTTGCCATTTGTAATGGTTGCAGATTGTATAGCAAATAGCGGAGACCATCCATACTCAACCATATATCTAAATTCTTTTGCATTCTCCCCGTGCGGAAAAACACCAGCATCTGTCCCAAAGGCAATGTTTACATCTGAGGCAGCAAGCATTGTAAATGTTTCTTTTAAGGTAGCATCTACTTTTTCAATTTTTGGGATAATAATATCTGGGTAATATCCTTTTACTTTAGCTTTTTTGGCGACATATTTTCCTGCAGATAGTGTAGGGACAAGGTAGGTATTGTGTTTTTTCATAAGAGCAACTGTTTCTTTATCCATAAAAGAACCGTGTTCTATGGTTTGCACTCCAGCTTTAATAGCGCGTTGCATTCCCTCTTTACCGTGAGCGTGTGCTGCTACATTCATTCCATATTCTTTTGCGGTGCGCACGATCTCATCTACTTCTTCTTGTCTAAATTGTGGGTTATCTCCATTTTTGCTCACACTTAGTACACCACCAGTGGCTGTTATTTTAATAAGATCTGCACCATTTTTATAACGTTGTCTTACAGCTTTTCTAGCATCATCTACACTATTAATGACTCCTTCTGCAGGACCTGGATCTCCCATTGTTGTTTTTTTAAATCCATTGGTAGGGTCGGCGTGACCTCCTGTGGTTCCTATTGCTTTTTCGGCGGTAAAGATACGAGGGCCTTTAATGGTACCCGCATTTATTGCATTGCGAAGGGATACATTAACTCCTGAGCCACCTAAATCTCTTACCGTAGTAAATCCTGCCATAAGGGTGCGTTCTGCAATTTCAGTTGCTGTAAATGCGATGTCGGCTTCGTTTTTAGTAAATACTTCGAGATAACGTTTAGGATTTGTTTCACCTTCTATATGAACGTGCATATCTATAAAACCAGGCATTACCGTTTTGTCTTTTAGATTAATTACTTTTTGATTTTCTTTTGGAGAAGTAAACCCACTTTCTACTTTACTAATTTTAGCACCAGATACAGTGATCGTATACTCTGTGAGTATTTTGCCGTTTTGAGTATCTATAAGTTTGCCACAATAAATTAATGTCTCTTGTCCAAAAGTGAAGGTGTAGAGAAAAAATAACCCGATAAACAATAGTCCTTTTTTCATAATAATTAGCTGTTTGAAAACTTTTTGTTAAACTGTTGTTATATAATACATCTTTAATCGCATAGTATATTACTTGCCATCATAGCATCATCAGTCGCATTAGAAACTGAGGTGTCTTCTGTAAATAACACAAACTTATCTATTGCGTGCCCCATAGATCTTCCTGAAATTTCTATGGTATATTCTCCAGGATTATCAAATACTACATAGATATTATGCGCATCGCTATCACTTGTTCTAGAGACCCAAGCCCAGGAGTTTAAGGTGTTCATATATATTTTAAACCATCCATCACTACTAGAGCCTTCTGGATCTGTAGATGCCTGACCTTCACTTTCTGGAATTGGGTCTTGTGTGGTCCCTATTGGGTAAACAATATGGCCATCATTTCTCATTCCATAAAAATGATCTGCATCAGGAATACGAAGCCAGCTGTCATTATGTTCTGTACCATCATCACCTATAGTAATATATGATCTCCATATAAATCTATAAGTACCTGGTGTAGAAATTCTAATATTATATGTAAGAATTCCGGTATCTATAGAGTTTGATCCTCCCCAAATTAAATATCCTTCTCCTGAAGAATTAGCAATGGTTTGTTCTAAACTCCATTCTGTATTTTCAAAATCACTATTCTCTACTTCAACAGTTAAGATTCCTCCTTCTTCTACAAAAGAGGTTGTTTGACTATCATCACAATCACCATCGGTATCTTCATTTCCGTTCATATCATCTTCGTTAACAATATCATCACTTTCTATAGCGAGATCATCGTTAGATGTATCATCAGACCCACAAGATGTTATGCACATTAAAAAAAATAAAGCAAGGACTGTTGTTTTCTTTAGAAGCATAACGTGTGGTTTTATAATATTATTTATTTATAAATGCAATCAAGGTGCTGGTTATAAAGGCAATTTGCTCATCATCAAGCTCCGTGTGCATAGGTAATGAGATACAATCTTTTACAATAGCATTAGTTACAGGAAAATCTCCTTCATTATATCGTTTATCTTGATATGCTTTTTGAGTATGTAAAGGTATGGGGTAATAGACACCACAAGGGATTTGATGCTCATTGAGATGTGCCACGAGTGCATCTCTATCTGTATTTTTTACGCGCAGTGTATATTGATGAAAAACGTGACAATCACAGTTGTCACATATCACAGGAGTAATGATATTTTCTTCATTTAAAAAGGCATTATTATACTTACGGGCGGCTTCTCTTCTAGCTTTGTTGTATTGATCTAGATGTGGGAGCTTTGCGCGTAAAACAGCTGCTTGTATAGAGTCTAGTCTGCTATTTACTCCTACTACATCGTGATGATATCTTTTATACATCCCGTGGTTTACAATCCCTCGTATGGTATGAGCTAGCGCATCGTCATTTGTAAAAATAGCGCCACCATCACCATAGCAACCTAGGTTTTTTGAGGGAAAAAAAGAGGTGGTGCCTATATGACCTATACCTCCTGTTTTTATTTTCTCACCATTGCGCGCGGTATAATTTGAACCGATACCCTGGGCATTATCTTCTATAACATACAGATTGTGTTCTTTTGCAATGTCCATTATAGCATCCATATTTGCTGCCATTCCAAATAAATGCACTGGGACGATCGCTTTAGTTTTAGGAGTGATTGCTTTTTTAATTGCTTCGATATCGATATTAAAATTTACGGGATCTACATCTACCAGAACGGGTGTAAGTTTTAGTAATGCGATAACTTCTACGGTGGCGGCAAATGTAAAGTCTGCCGTGATAACCTCGTCTCCTTGTTCTAGCCCTAGACCCATCATTGCAATTTGTAGCGCGTCTGTACCATTTGCACACGGGATCACATTGCGCACTCCTAGATATTCTTCAAGCTCTTTCTGGAAGCTATGTACCTCAGGGCCGTTTACAAAAGCAGTATTTTCTATTACCTCCATTATTGAGGTGTTTACACGGTCTTTAATTTTTTGATATTGGCCTTTAAGATCGACCATTTGTATTTTTTTCATTGGTGTATGGGGAGCGTGTTCTATATACACTCTTTAATGTAGTGATTATATAATAGTACGTTAATATGTACTGCAAACGAAAATACAAAATCTCTCCTCCATCAACAATCTATTTATAGACAAAGCACTACTTTTACAAGATGCAAAGCCTCTACTCACTTCTTATGTATGGTGTTAATGCACTCTTGCCATTCATTGCTTTTTTTAATAAAAAAATAGCATTGGGAGTTGCTGGTAGACGCAAAGCCATCGCTACATTAATAGCACATATAGACACATCAAAACCTACTATCTGGATGCACGCTGCATCATTGGGAGAGTATGAACAAGGACTTCCCGTGATGGAAGCATTGCAGCAACAATATCCAACCCATCAATGGGTGGTGAGCTTTTTTTCTCCTTCGGGGTTTGAGGTAAAGAAAGATAAAACAGGGGCAACAACAGTCGTATATTTACCATTAGACACACCCTCTAATGCACGTAAGTTTCTAGATGCAGCACAACCAGAAATGGCGCTATTTATTAAGTATGAATTCTGGCCTAACTATCTAACTGAATTACAGAAAAGAAAAATCCGCACATTTTTAATCTCTGGGGTTTTTAGAGAGAGCCAACCGTTTTTTAAAGGTTTTGGAAAGTGGATGACGACTTCTTTGCAAAGCTTTGAGTATTTCTTCCTGCAAGATAAAAGCTCTGAAGCGGCATTGCAAAAACTAGGTTTTTTAAATCATACCATTAGTGGTGATACCCGTTTTGATCGTGTGAGTCACCAGATAGAAATAGATAATACACTAGATTTTATCGCAGCATTTAAGCAAGATGCACTTTGTATAGTTTGTGGGAGCACCTGGCCAGAAGACGATACGGTAATTACTTCATATATTAATACGAGTGATACAAATGTCAAGTTTATCATAGCTCCTCACGAGATTAAACCAGAAAAGATAGCCGCTTTAGAAAATGCACTAGCGGTAAGAGCAATACGATATTCTAGCTATACAGATCAAGGTCTTAAAGATGCTCAGGTATTTATTATAGATACTATTGGGATTTTAAACAAGATCTATAGTTATGCAGATATTGCTTATGTGGGAGGCGCTATGGGAACAACGGGATTGCACAATATTCTGGAACCTGCCACCTTTGGAGTACCTATTGTGACAGGAACCAACTTTGAAAAATTTCCAGAAGCAAAAAAACTACAGCAACTCGCAGGTTTATATGCAGTAAACGATCCAGAAGCTTTTACGACAATCGTAGATAAACTGGTTACAGATCAAAATTTTAGGCATAAAACCGGAATGATTGCGGGTCACTTTATCAATAGCAACACAGGAGCTACAAAAACAGTGTTAGACTATTTAAAAACTACACCGAAGTAGCCTCGCGCAAATATCTTCTAAAGGGAAGCATCTCTTTATATACCTCAATGAGATATTCTTGAAAAGAAGGGTCTAGTATACGCTTTCGCGAAAGCGTAACCTCTACCGCAAATGTTTTATGACGTAGTAAATCTATATGAGGATGATCTTTGGGGTATCCCTTGGGAGCTGTTTTGAGCATTTGGTCTTGGTACAAATTGCCAAAAGTTTTGATAAAGCTAGGTTTGTTAAGAATCTCCTTGAGTGCTTCACCATTATAATCGATGGCCTCTCTAATGCTATGAAGAAGTTCTTTCTTAGGCCTCCAGTATCCTCCCGCGAGAATGTTGTGTTTGAGACCTATTTCTATATAAAAATCTCCTTGTTTTGTTTTTTGGTCTAGTCCCGCACCTAGGTGATCTTTATAGATAGGTTTATTGGGGTGGAACATCAAGTTGTTATTAATACGATTGATCGATTTTTTACCTGATGTATAAAAGTATGCTGGATCAAGATCTTCTAATATAGTGTTGAGCTCATCTAGCCAGGTAATAAAAAGACCTCTCACGTGTTGATATTCCTTACGGTGCTCATCCATCCACTCCTTAGTGTTGTTTTGTTGCAGGCGTTCTAGAAAGTGATAGATAGGTCTAAAGTCCATAGGTTATTTTTTATTCAAATATAAATGGATGTATTTTTTTAATGCAATTATAATAATTAAGATATTTGAATATACTAAACTACTGATTAATGTCTAGGTTCTTATTTGACCATATTGCACTTTCTGTTGAGGATGTAACGATATCTGTTGCGTTTTACCAGCAGGTATTTGCGTTTACAGAAATTGAAAACACAGCCTCTACTTCCAGCACCCGGTGGTTGTCTATGGGAGCAGGAAAACAGCTACACTTGATACCACGCCCTAATGCTGTTATAAAAACCAATAAAGCAGTGCATTTTGCATTAAAAACCCCAGCGATAGCAGCTTTTGTGCAACATCTAAAAGAGATGGCTATAGACTACTCTGACTGGCCAGATACTCCCAATAAGGATTATGTGCGAAACGATGGGGTGCAACAAGTGTATTTTCAAGATCCCGATGGATACTGGATAGAGGTAAATGATGCTGTGTAGTTATCTATCACTTACCAATAGCTTTTTTACAAAAAATCAAGTGGACTTCTGGTATCTAAAATATTGCGACTAGATACGTGTGTATATAGCATTGTTGTCTTGATACTAGAGTGGCCAAGTAATGTCTGGATACGTCTTAGGTCTATGCCACTTTCTAATAGATGTGTAGCATATGCGTGTCTCAAGCTATGTAAAGAGATCGATTTTTTAATTTTGACTCTAGTGGAGGCTTGTTTAAAAACTAATCGTAAACTATGAGGCGTATATTTTCCTCCCTTCTGTCCTTCAAATAAAAAGAGGGTAGGGCGATACTTTTTATAATATTCTCTAAGATATGGTTTAAGACTTTCTGGAAAAGGTAATATGCGATCTTTTTTGCCTTTGGCTTGTTTTATAGAAACCATATTACGGGTGCCATCCAGGTCTACTATTTTTAAATTAATGAGCTCACCACTGCGCAGTCCTAAAGCATATATTGTAGCTAGCATTGCTTTGTGTTTTATGTTTTTAGTAAGATGTATGATAGATCTTACTTCTTGTTTTGACAAGATATCTGGAAGCACTTTTTGAGGAGATCTAGGTCGCAAGGTGTCAAAATCTACAGGGGCATTGTACATTTCTTTTAAGTAAAGTTTTAATACAGATAATAATTGTTTTTGTGATGTATATGCATAGTTTTTATCTATTATAATCTCGCGTATGTAGTGTAAAAGATATCTATGCTCTAGTCTATGAATTTGTAATGCATCTCCTATATACTGGTCAAAAGAACGTAAAAGACCTATATATGTTTTTATTGTATTTGCACTATACCTTTTAATACTAAGTAATTTCTTAAAGTCTTCAAAATGTTCCATATACAGCAATATTATTGTATATAGTAATATACTATAAAAACTATGTATAACCTTATTATATATGATGGTTATATGAATAAAATTTGTAAATTGTCTATATAAGACCGTTACCACACATTTGAGAAAAACGCAATGGGAGGATTTACAAATCTGATTTATTTCAAAAATTACTTATCTGAACAATCAAAAAGTCGGATTAAAGAAACTATTGAATCCTGTGGAGAGTTTGAATTGGAAAATGACTTGGATTACGATATAAGAGTTGAAAATAATGGAGAAGATTACCCTTTCCGAATTTATTACTCGGATGCAGAACAGGACGAGGACTTTGACTCGGAATCAAAAGCTGAATTTGAAAAAAAGCTTGGATTTATTCCAAAATGTTATATCGGATTTATGGCTTGGACTAACCAAAAATTTGGACATAAATTTATTGCGGAACTAATGTCCAGAGTAATGGAAATTGAAAACGGATTTGTGGATTTTTCGGCAGCAATTGACCCTGATCTTACAGAAAACAAAGAAAAAATAAGAAAGTTGGTTTCACAAGTTGGCGGAAAAATAATGGAATTAGAATATAAAACAGAAAATGACCGAATTTGGTTCACGCATTTAGCTGATAAAGAATTTTTAAGAAATTGGATTGGACATAAAAGGTTCTACATTCCGAAATAAAGTCGAGTAGGTAAAGGGGAATCACACCCCTAAACCTCTCACAGAACCGTACGTGATAGTCTCCCATCATACGGCTCTTCTTAACAAGTCAAGGCTTAAATCCATATTGCCAGTGTACAAACATATTGGGATAC